>DATFFZ010000023.1:0-9561 GCA_035249845.1 Gemmatimonadaceae bacterium | reverse complement strand
CACCAGCTTCCTGTCCGGCACCGGCGGTTTGCTGCGCCTGGTACAGCGCCTGACCCGCCTCGCTGTACACGCGGTTCAGCTCCTCCTGCGCGGCGCGGATCTCGTTCATGTCGTCCGCCCGAAGCGCCCGACGCGCGCGCTCCACGCCAGCCTCGAGCCGCGACTTCACCTCGGCCGGGAGCTTGTCCGCCCACTCCTTCGAGTTCTTCTCCACCTCGTACGTCATCGCGTCCAGCCGGTTCCTGAGGTCGATCTCCTCGCGCCGAGCCTTGTCCTCCGACGCATGCGCCTCGGCGTCCTTCACCATCCGCTGGATCTCGCCCTCCGACAGACCGCTCGAAGCCTCGATGCGGATCTTCTGCTCCTTGCCGGTGGTCTTGTCGCGCGCCGTCACGTGCAGGATGCCGTTGGCGTCGATGTCGAACGTCACCTCCACCTGCGGCACGCCGCGCGGTGCGGGAGGAATCCCGGTGAGCTGGAACTTGCCGATGGTCTTGTTGTAGACCGCCAGCTCGCGCTCGCCCTGCAGCACGTGGATCTCCACCGTCGTCTGATTGTCCTCGGCGGTGGAGAAGACCTCCGTCTTCTTGGTGGGGATCGTCGTGTTCCGCGGGATGAGCACCGTGGTCACGCCGCCCAGCGTCTCGATGCCGAGGGAGAGCGGCGTGACGTCGAGCAGTAACACGTCCTTCTGCTCGCCGGTGAGCACCGCCCCCTGAATTGCCGCGCCGATGGCCACCACTTCATCGGGATTCACGCCCTTGTGCGGATCCTTCTTGAAGAAGTCCTTCACCACCTGCTGCACCTTGGGGATGCGCGTCGAGCCGCCGACGAGAATGACCTCGTCGATCTGCTCCACCGACATGCTCGCGTCCTTCAGCGCCTGCTGCATCGGCGGGATGGTGCGCTGGATGAGGTCGTCGACGAGCTGCTCGAACTTGGCGCGGGTGAGCGTATAGTTGAGGTGCTTGGGACCGGATTGGTCGGCCGTGATGAACGGCAGGTTGATGTCGGTCTGGAGCACCGTGGACAGCTCCATCTTGGCCTTCTCCCCCGCCTCCTTGAGGCGCTGGAGCGCCATGGGGTCCTTCGAGAGGTCGATCCCCTGGTCGCGCTTGAACTCGGCCACGAGCCAATCGATCACGCGCTGGTCGAAGTCGTCGCCGCCGAGGTGCGTGTCGCCGTTGGTGGACTTCACCTCGAACTGACGGGAGCCCTCCACGTCGTACAGCTCGAGGATGGAAATGTCGTACGTGCCGCCGCCGAGGTCGAAGACGGCGACCTTCTCATCCTTCTTCTTGTCGAGCCCGTAGGCGAGCGCGGCGGCGGTGGGCTCGTTGATGATGCGTAGAACATCGAGCCCCGCGATGCGGCCGGCGTCCTTCGTCGCCTGACGCTGCGAGTCGTTGAAGTACGCCGGAACCGTCACCACCGCCTTGGCCACCTTGTGGCCGAGGTAGTCCTCGGCGGTCTGCTTCATCTTCTGGAGGATCATCGCCGAGATCTCGGGGGGCGAGTACCGCTTGCCCTGCACCTCGACCATCACCTGGTCGTTGGCTCCCGACGTGACCTTGTACGGGATGCGCTTGATCTCTTCCTGGACCTCGGAGATTTTGCGCCCCATGAATCGCTTGATGGAGAAGACCGTGTTTTGCGGGTTGGTCACCGCCTGACGCTTGGCGACCATGCCGACGAGGCGCTCGCCATCCTTGGTGAAGCCGACCACCGACGGCGTGACGCGCCCGCCTTCCGCGTTGGGGATGACGACGGGATCACCGCCTTCCATCACGGCGACCACGGAGTTCGTGGTGCCCAGGTCGATTCCAATGACTTTTTCTGCCATGTTCTCCTCAGGTGATGAGGCCCGGGTCGCCGGGCCGCTGCTGCGGACTGACTCTCTGGATTCAATTGCGAGGCAGCTCGCGTCCGTTTCTCGCAAGCGCGGGACCGCGGAAAGGCGCCAAATTGGCAGTGTTTAGGCCGTAAGGCACGACAGGATGTGCAGATAGGGTGAGACCCCAACCCGGCCGCGGCGCCCTGGCGTCGCTATGGCAGTAGAGGCGCCATGTTTCCCATCAGCGACAACCTTCCGACGCTCCGCCGGCCGATCGTTACCTGGCTCGTCCTGGCCGGGATGTGGGCCACCTGGCTGCTCATCGAGCAGGGGGGGATGAACCCGGTGGCTCTCATCGCGGCGGTGTGCAATTACGGGCTGGTGCCGGGGGAGCTCACCGGTGGCGCTCCGATCGGCCTGGCGGTGCCGGTGGGGGAGGGGCTGGCGTGCGTGGTGGACAACGATCCGATCAACTGGCTCACGCCGATCACCTCCATGTTCCTCCACGGGAGCTGGGCGCACATCATCGGCAACTCGCTCTTCCTGTGGGTGTTCGGAAACAACGTCGAAGACAGCATGGGACATGGGCGCTACGCGATCTTCTACCTTCTCACCGGGCTGGCGGCGTCGGCGGCGCACGTGCTCGTCACGCCGGGCTCACCGATTCCGACGGTCGGCGCGTCGGGGGCGATCTCGGGAGTGCTGGGCGCGTACCTGATCCTCTACCCGCGTGCGCGCGTCAACATGCTGTTCATCCTCTTCTTCATCTTCATCCGCCCGATCCCCGCCTTCATCGTGCTGCTGTACTGGTTTGCCATTCAGGTGATCACCGGACTCCCGGAGCTCACCTCGGTGCGGTCGGAGGTGTCGGGTGGCGTGGCGGTCTGGGCGCACGTCGGGGGGTTCGTCGCCGGCGTCGTGCTGGTGAAGCTCTTCGCCGACCCGAGGCTGGTGGCGGCGCATCAGGCCGCCCATGCCGACTCCCACGGATATCTGTGGCGGAGCCGGCGGTGAGGGGGGTGGCCGCACGGCCACGTTTGCAGCGCATTCCGGTCACCCGTATCTTCCCGCCGTGCATCTCGCTCGAGTGATCGGCCGCGTCGTGGCGACGATCAAGCAGGACACGCTGGCCACGGTGACGCTCCAGTGGATCCAGCCCATTCGCGCCGACGGCCGCGCGGCGGGGAAGCCGCTGGTGGCGGTTGACCGCATCGGCGTGGGTCCCGGCGAAGCGATCTACTACGTCACCTCGCGCGAGGCCTCGCTCACGCTGGACAACCCCTTCGCCGCGGTGGACGCCGGGATCGTCGGCCGCGTGGATTGGGCGAACGTGGACGGCACCCGCACTCTGCTGGACGGTCGCTGATGTTCATCGCGCGTGTCGTCGGCGACGTCGTCTCCAGCCATCGCCACGAGAACCTCGGCGGTCACAAGCTCCTCCTGGTCCGCCGGCTCGATCTGGACGGCAACGAGGACGGCGCCGAAGTGATCGCCCTCGACGTCATCGGCGTCGGCGATGGCGAGCGCGTTCTCGTCGTCCAGGAAGGCGGCTCGGCGCGAACGGTCTTCAACGATCAGAAGATCCCGGTGCAGGCGGTGGTGGTGGGAGTGATCGATGAGCTGCAACTGAGCCGGGAAGCGGGGAGCGGGCGGAGGGAAGCGCAGGCGTGACGACGGACATCTCCCGGCTGGCGCAGCGCATTGCGGATGAGCTCGCGCGGCGAGATGCGATTCGATCGTCCGCCGCATCCGCAGCGGGGGCGAGCGCGATGGACCCCGGGCCTGGATCCGCCGTCGCTCCCCGCTCCGCGCTCCCCGCTCCCCGCTCTTCTCGCATTGCCGACTTCATCGACCACACCCTGCTCAAGCCCGAAGCCACCGTCGCCGAGATAGACAAGCTGTGCGACGAGGCGCGGGAGCACCGGTTCGCGGCGGTGTGCGTGAATCCGGTGTGGGTGCCGAGGTGTGCGGAGCGGCTCACGGGGAGCGGCGTGAAGGTGGCGACGGTGATCGGGTTTCCGCTGGGGGCGACCGCGCCGGAGACGAAGGCCGCCGAGGCGAAGTTGGCGGTGGAGCAGGGTGCCGACGAGCTCGACATGGTGGCCGCGATCGGGCACATCAAGTCCGGCGACTGGCAGCACGTGGGGCGCGACATCGAATCCGTGGTACGCGCGGCGTCGGGGCGGGTGGTGAAGGTCATTCTGGAATCCGCGCTCCTCTCCCCGCTCGACATCGTGAAGGCGAGCGCGTTGGCGCGTGAGATGGGTGCCAGCTTCGTGAAGACCAGCACCGGCTTCAGCGCCGCCGGCGGTGCCACCGCGGAGGCGGTGGCGCTCATGCGTCTGGCCGTCGGCGACGCGCTGGGAGTCAAGGCGTCCGGCGGTGTTCGCGACTGCGAGACGGCGCTTCGGATGATCGCCGCCGGCGCGTCGCGCATCGGGACGTCGAGCGGCGTAGCGATGACGCAGTGTCTCGGTCCGGGTCCATTGCCGTTGGCGGAGCTCCTCGCCGCGCCGCACGTGCACGGCGCGCGGTGCAGCTCGGGGCAGTGCTCTCAGGAGCCCGCCGCGGCGCAGCCGTATTGACCTTTTCGCCCTTCGAGGAGCTCCCTGGTGCGCATCATTCCGCGGGATGAAGCGTTCTTCGAGATGTTCGCAGAGCTGGCCAAGCGCCTCACCGCCTCGGCGCGGCTCCTCCACCAGCTCTTCGCCGAGCCGCATCGGCTGGACGAGCACGTGAGCGCGATCAAGGCGCTGGAGCACGAGGCCGACAATCTCACCCACGAGATCATCCTGCGCATCGACCGCAGCTTCGTGACGCCGATCGATCGCGAGGACATCCATCTGCTGGCGTCGCAGCTGGACACCGCCATCGACCTGATCGACGGCACGGCGCGGCGCGCGCAGATGTTCCACATCGGCGTGGCTCGAGAGCCGGCCACCAGGCTCACCGACGTGCTGGTGCGGGCCAGCGACGCGCTCCAGAGCGCGGTGGGGAGCATCAAGAAGACGCGGATCGTGACCGAGCGCGCCCGCGATGTGAAGCGCTTGGAGGAGGAGGGGGACGCGATCTATCACGTGGCGGTGGGCGAGCTGTTCAACGGCGCGCCCGATCCGCTCGAGGTGATCAAGTGGAAGGATCTCTACGACACGATCGAAGACGCGTTGGACAAATGTGAGGACGTGGCCAACGTCCTGGAGAGCATCTCTCTCAAGCACGCCTGACGGCCGTGGTCTCGTACATCGTCACCATCGTCGCGGTCGCCTTCATATTCGATTTCATCAACGGGTTCCACGACTCGGCGAACTCGATCGCCACCGTCGTCGGGACTCGTGTGCTGCACCCGTTGGCGGCGGTGGTGTGGGCGGCCACCTTCAACTTCGTGGCGCTGTTCACCGTGGGCACGGCCGTCGCCAGGACGGTGGGGAGCGGGCTCATCGACGTCAGCTTCGTCGACCCCAACGTGATCCTGGGCGGGCTGCTCGGCGCCATCGTGTGGAATCTGATCACCTGGTACTTCGGGCTCCCGTCGAGCTCCTCCCACGCGCTGATCGGCGGCTACGCCGGCGCGGCGGTGGCGAAGGTGGGGTTCGTGGCGATCATCCCCTCGGGGTGGACGAAGACGCTGATCTTCATCGTCCTCTCCCCGCTCATCGGCATGCTGCTGGGCGGCACGTTGATGGTGATCGTCTTCTGGCTCTTCCAGCGGACGCCGCCGGGGAGGGTGGACCGCATCTTCCGCGTGGGGCAGCTGGCCAGCTCGGCGCTCTTCTCGCTGTCGCACGGCGCGAACGACGCGCAGAAAACGATGGGGATCATCGTCGGGCTGCTGGTGGCATCGCAGGAGGTGTTCGCGGGGCAGACCGGGCTGCTGCGTCACCTGCACGTGACCACCGCCGCGACGATCCCGTACTGGGTGGAGATCGGCGCCTACACCATGATCTCGCTAGGCACGCTGTTCGGCGGGTGGCGGATCATCCACACCATGGGGTCGCGGATCACCAAGCTGCGCCCGGTCGGAGGCTTTTGCGCGGAGACCGGAGGGGCGTTCAGCATCCTCATCGCCACCGGGTTCGGCGTGCCGGTGAGCACGACGCACGCCATCACCGGCGCGATTGTGGGAGTGGGGGCGATGAATCGCGTGTCGGCGGTGCGGTGGGGGGTCGCGGGCCGGATCGTGTGGGCATGGATCCTCACCATTCCGGCGTCGGCGGCGGTCGCGGCGATCATGTGGTTGGCCCTCAGCAGGCTGATTCAACTCTGAGTCAAGGGGCCAAACGCCTGTCTCGGCGACGTTTCGTTACGTTCTCTTCGGGGCGCCGACACCCTCCGATCGGTAAATTCAGAGGAGATAGGTAAGCCGTCCGCGCCGACCGAGCCCGGGCGGTTTCGCATCTCCTCGCCATGTCTTACAGGCTTCTCTCCCCGTCACTCTACATCAACCGCGAGCTGAGCTGGCTCGAGTTCAACTCGCGGGTATTGAACGAGGCGTTCGACACGCGGAATCCGCTGCTCGAGCGCCTCAAGTTCCTGGCGATTTTCGGCTCCAACCTCGACGAGTTCTACATGGTGCGGGTGGCGGGGCTGCGCCGGCAGCTGGCCGCCAACGTCACCGCCACCACGCCCGACGGCCTCACTCCGCTGGAGCAGCTGGAGGCCATCGATCGAAAGGTGCGAGAGCTCACCGCCCTCCAGCGCCGCTGCCTCCACGAGGAGCTGCTGCCGCGGATGGCGGATCACGGGATCGAGCTGGTGGGGATGGACGAGCTCGAGCCGTCGGAGTGGGCCGTGGTGGACGCCTTCTTCGAATCGCAGGTCTTCCCGGTGCTCACGCCGCTGGCCGTCGACCCGGGCCATCCCTTCCCCTACATCTCGAACCTCTCGCTCTCGCTGGCGGTGGAGGTGCGCGACCCCGAAACCGGCGACGATCACTTCGCGCGCGTGAAGGTGCCGAAGAGTCTCCCGCGCTGGGTGCCTTTCGGCCGGCCGCACCGCTTCGTCCCGCTGGAGCAGGTGATCGGCGCCAATCTGGGCGCGCTCTTCCCGGGGATGGAGGTGCGCAACTGGTACGCGTTCCGGATCACGCGCAACTCCGACATCGAGCTGGCCGACACCGACGAGCCGGAGGACCTCCTCCAGCAGATCGAGGAGCACGTCTTCCGACGCCGCTTCGGGGAGGTGGTGCGGCTGGAGGTGGAGGGGGACATGCCGGAGGAGATGCAGTCGCTGCTCATCGAGGAGCTGCGCGACGATCGCCTGCCGCCGCCCGCCACCCTCACCAGCCGCGACGTGCACAACGTCGGCGCGCTCCTCGAGCTCGGGGACCTGATGGCGCTCGCCTCACTCGACATTCCCGAGCTGCGCGATCCCCCGTTGCTGCCGGTGACGCCGTCCCCCTTCCGAGACAGCGGCGACTCGGTGTTCGACGCCATCCGTCGAGGCGACGTGCTGGTGCACCATCCGTTCGAGTCGTTCGCCACGACCGTGGAGCACTTTTTGGAGAGCGCCGCCGAAGACCCCGACGTGCTGGCGATCAAGATGACGCTCTACCGGACCTCGGGAGACACGCCGGTGGTGCGCGCGCTCACCGAGGCGGCGGAGCTGGGGAAGCAGGTGGTGGTGCTGGTGGAGCTCAAGGCGCGCTTCGACGAGGCGAACAACATCGCCTGGGCGCGCACGCTGGAGAGCGCCGGCGTCCACGTGGTGTACGGCGTGGTCGGTCTCAAGACGCATGGCAAGATCGCGCTCGCCGTCAGGCGCGAGGCCGACGGCATCCGCCGGTACGTGCACATCGGGAGCGGGAACTACAATTCGCGGACGGCGCGCCTCTACACCGACTTCGGGCTCTTCACCTGCAATCCCTCGATCGGCGCCGATCTCAGCGACCTGTTCAACTACCTCACCGGCTTCTCCCGGCAGCACCTCTATCGCAAGCTGCTGGTGGCGCCGGGAAACATGCGCGACCGATTCCTGGAGCTGATCAACCGCGAGGCGGAGCATGCGCGCGCGGGGCGAGCGGCCAGGATCATCGGCAAGATGAACGCGCTCACCGACGAGGAGGTGATCCGCGCGCTGTACGACGCCTCCGCGGCCGGCGTGGAGACCGATCTCATCGTGCGCGGCATCTGCGGGCTGCGCCCGGGGATTCCGGGAGTGAGCGACCGCATCAGGGTGATCAGCATCGTCGGGCGCTTCCTGGAGCACTCCCGGCTCTGGTACTTCGCCAACGGCGGCGCGGAGGAGTACTTCCTCGGGTCCACCGACTGGATGCAGCGGAGCTTCGACCGGCGCGTGGAGGTGGTGGCGCCGGTGGAGCATCCGGACCTGCACGCGCGCCTTCACGCGCTCCTCGACACGTACCTGCGCGATCAGCGGCAGACGTGGGAGCTCTCGGCGGACGGGAGCTACCGGCAGCGCGTCCCCTCGGATGGGCAAGCCGGCTCGCACGTGGTGCTGCTGGCCGATCCGTGGGGGATGCCGCGACGCCAGGCGGCGACGGCTCAGGCCCCGCCGCCGGGCGTGCTCTCGCGTTAGGCGGCGGAGGGAGCGCGGGTCAGTCGCCCGATTCGGCTCTGAGCGCCGCCGGCAGATCGTCCACGCCCACCACGCCGCCGCCCGGGCTCACGATCTCCACCGGGATGCCGGCCAGATCGGCCAGCAGGTCCGACTTCCGGTTGGCGCCCCACAGCTCGAGGCGCAGGCTCTGCCCGCTCTCCCGCGGCACGGGCGTGAGGCGCAGCGATCGCTCTCCCCAGCGCACCTTCACGCGCTCCACGTTCCGCACGTGACCGCGGTCGAAGCCATCGGCCACGCGGAGGATCGCGGCCAGCCGCTTGATCCGCTTCCGGCTCTCCTTGTCGAGCGCGCCGAAGTTTCCCTGCTTCTTCTTCGGCGACGTGCCGCGATGGTAGCGGGCCACGTTGGCCACCACCACCTGCTCCGAGGGGGACATCCCCAGCAGCTCGGCGTGCAGGATGAGGTAGTAGGAGTGCTTGTGGTGCTTGTCGTAGCTGATGTGATAGCCGATGTCGTGGAGCAGCGCCGCATCGGCCAGCGTCTGCCGGTCGGCGGGCACGCACCCGAGCCGCTCGCCTAACGAGTCGAAGAGCTGGAGGGCGAGCTGCTGCACGTGGCGCGAGTGCGGCTCCTCGTAGTGACAGGCCTCGGCCAGGCGTCGCACCGACCGCCCGCGCGCCTCGCCGGGGTTGGCGATGGCCGGCATCACCCGCGCCGTCTCGAGCAACAGCCCCTCGCGGATCCCGTAGCCCGACACGGTGAGCTCGTGCGCGTCGAGGCGCGCCATCACCTCGGCGACCACCGCCAGCCCCGCGACGATGATGTCGGCGCGCGCCATGTTGAGCCCGGGGAAGCGCTGCCGCTCGGCCAGTGTCGTGTCCTGAAGCGCATCGAGGATGTGCTCGAGATCCACCCGCGAGACGCGCGTCCCGTGGATCGTTTGCGCGGTCACGATCTCCTGCCGCGCCAGGAACATCCCCGCCAGGTTGGTGAAGGTGCCGCCGGAGCCGATGATCTTGGCGCCGCGCCAGTCGCGCGCGGGGAGCCGCACCCGCAGCGCCTCGCGGACGTGGCGGCGGAGCGCCCGCACGTCGCGTCGCTCGCATTCCGCGCCGAGGAATCGCTCGGTGAGCCGGAGCGCGCCGAGGGGGAGCGACACCAGCCGGTCCACCAGCCCGTCGGCGCTCAGCGCCAGCTCCAGCGAGCCGCCG
>DATFFZ010000022.1:0-14999 GCA_035249845.1 Gemmatimonadaceae bacterium | reverse complement strand
CCGGTCGCCGCGACTCCGCGGCGTCCACCGGCACATCGGCACCGGCGGCGTCGAGCGCGCCATAGAGGATCCTCACCTGATGCGTGACGCCCGCCGAGGCCGCCAGCAGGAAGGCGGATGCGACCAGGCGCGGCCATTCAGGGGCGCCGCCGTGGAAGAACTCGGCGCCGAGGAAGACGATGGCGACGAGACCGGCGCCGATCGCGCTCTTGATGCCGACGCGCCAGGTGACGAGCGCGACGAGGAGCGCGGCCAAAGCGGCGGCGACAGACCCGATCAGGCCCGCCACCACCACCGCAACCGCCGCCAGTGCGGCGAGGAGCTGGACGGTTTTCGTGGCGTCCGATCCTGATGGGATCATCTCGCCCGAGGAGAGCTTACATGTGGGAGTGCGTGATTCGAGATGCCGCGAATCCGGCACCGAATCCATTGTCGATGTTGACGACCGTAATGCCTGCGGCGCAACTGTTTAGCATGCTCAGCAGGGCGGCGACACCGCCGAAGCTGGCGCCGTATCCGACGCTCGTCGGCACCGCGATCACCGGCGCGGCCACCAGTCCACCGACCACCGACGGCAGCGCGCCCTCCATGCCCGCCACCACGATCACGACCGACGCGCGCGTCAGCTCCTGTCCGCGCGAGAGCAGACGGTGGATTCCGGCGACACCAACGTCGGTGAGCCGCTCCACGGTATTGCCGAGCGCGCAAGCGGTGGCCGCGGCCTCCTCGGCCACGGGGAGGTCGCTGGTGCCGGCGGTGACGACGAGGATCGTCCCCGTTCCGGCCGGTGGCGGCGTCGGCGCGGCGAGATGGACCGTGCGTCCGAGCTCGTTGACGCTCGCGCTCGAGAATCGCTCGGCGAGCGCGCGGCGCACCTCGGGCGACGTGCGGGTGGCCAGAAAGCCCCCGCTCCGCGACGCGATTCGCTCGGCGATCTGGAGCGTGTGCTCGACGCTCTTCCCTTCGGCGAAGATCACCTCGGGATACCCGTGGCGCAGCTCGCGGTGGTGGTCGACCGTGGCGAACGACAGCTCTTCGGCGGGCGCCATCGAGAGCTGCGAGAGCGCGGTGGAGACGTCGAGCTCTCCGGCCGCAACCTGGCGCAGGAGCGCCAGGACCCGATCGCGCATCAGGCCGCGGCGGGCGCGGGTGCGGCGCTCTCTTCCGGCGCGATCTCTCCGCGCTGGACGGCCGCCAGATAGTGACCGAAGATGTCCTCCACTTCGCCTAACGACTCGACGGCGTGGAGACGGCGGCGCAGATCGGCGGAGCCAGGCAGTCCCTTGGCGTACCAGCCAAGGTGCTTGCGGAACTCGATCGCCGCGCCGCGAGGATCCAGCTCGTACGCCTCGGCCATGCGCGCGTGCTCCACGGCGATGGCGAACCGCTCGGCCGTGGAAGGCGTGGCCGGCACCGGCAGTCCCTCGAGGAGGGCGCGTGCCTGATTAAAGATCCACGGCTGGCCGAAGGAGCCGCGGGCGATCATGACGCCGGCACACCCGGTCTCGCGGCGCATGCGCGCCGCGTCCTCGGCGGTCTTGATGTCGCCGTTGCCCAGCACCGGGATGTCCAGGGCGTCGACGACGGCGGCGATCTCCTCCCAGGCGGCGCTTCCGGTGTACATCTGCGTGCGCGTGCGCGGGTGCAGCGCCAGCACGCGCGCGCCGGCGTCCTGGCAGCGCAGCGCGATGCTCACCGGATCACGCATCTCCTCGTTCCACCCGCTGCGGATCTTCACGGTGACGGGCAGCTGCGTGTTGGCGGCCACGGCGCGGATCACCTGATGCACCAGTCCGAGGTCCCGCAAGCACCCCGAGCCGCCGTTGCGCCTGACGACCTTCTTGACCGGGCACCCGAAGTTGATGTCGATGTACTCGGGAGCGAAGACGTCGGTGACGAGCGCGGCGGCCTCTCCCATGGCGGCGGGCTCGGCGCCGAAGATCTGGACGCCGATGGGACGCTCATCCGATCCGAAGCGCAGCTTGTCTATGGTGGAGCGGTTCTCGCGCCGGATTCCCTCCGCGGAGAGGAACTCGGTGACGACCACGTCCGCGCCAAAGCGGCGGCAGAGGCGCCGGAAGGGCGACTCGGACACTCCCGCCATCGGGGCGAGATAGAGCGGGACACGGTACGGCAGCGAGAAGGGGAAAGGCATGACCCTGAAAGTTAACGTTGGCTGCAAGTGCGTGCAACGTCAGCATTTGACAGCACTTACGCGGTCCGATAACTTCGGGGCTTCCGCCGAGCCGGCGCGAGCGCAGCGCACTCCGAGCCAGAGGCATTCGATCGATGGAATTGCGACAGTTCTTCACCGAGGACGCGATCAAGCTCGATCTCGAGGGCACCAGCAAGGACGAGATCCTCAAGGAGCTGATCGGGCTCCTCGGGCTCGATGAGAAGTCGGATGGAATGCTCTTCAAGATGCTGAAGCGGCGTGAGAATCTCGGTTCCACCGGCATCGGCCGTGGTATTGCGATTCCGCACTGCCGCTCGCTGGTGGTGAACAAGCTGCGCGTGGCGTTCGGCCGGAAATCGAGCGGCGTGGACTTCCGCGCGATCGACGAGAAACCCGTCCACTTCTTCTTTCTGATCGTCGCGCCACCGCTCGAGGTATCGAACCAGTATCTCCCCGTGCTGGGAAAGATCGCGCAGTTCAGCAAGGAGGCGGACATCCCGCAGCGCCTGCTGGCACTGAAAGAGCCGAAGGAGTTTCTGGCGCTGTTGGAGGAGAAGGGAGTCTAATCGGACATCGGGACTCGGCGCATCGGGACTCGGCCATCGGGCATCGGGACTCGGCGACCGGTCGTGATCTCACCGCCACAGCCGAGTCCCGATGCCCGATGGCCGAGTCCCGATGGCTCATTCCCACTCGATCGTCGCCGGCGGCTTCGAGCTCACGTCGTACACCACCCGATTTACCCCCTGCACCTCGTTGCTGATCCGGCTCGAGATCCTGGCGAGCACCTCGTGCGGGAAGGGGAACCAGTCGGCGGTCATGCCGTCGGTGCTGGTGACGGCGCGGAGGGCGCAGGCGTTCTCGTAGGTGCGGAAGTCTCCCATCACGCCCACGCTCTGCACCGGGAGCAACACCGCGAACGCCTGCCAGATCTCATCGTACAGCTCCGCCTCGCGAATCTCCTCCAGATAGATCGCGTCCGCCGCGCGCAACACGTCGAGTCGCTCCGCGGTCACTTCACCGAGGACGCGGATGGCCAGGCCCGGGCCGGGGAACGGGTGGCGCCCCACCATCGCTTCAGGGAGGCCCAGCTCCCGCCCCACGTTGCGCACCTCGTCCTTGAACAGCTCTCGCAGCGGCTCGATCAGCTTGAACCTCATCCCGGGCTTGAGCCCGCCGACGTTGTGATGCGTCTTGATGGTCACCGAGGGACCGCCACGCGGCGAGAAGGACTCGATGACGTCGGGATAGAGCGTCCCCTGCACCAGAAAGTCGACGTCGTCCCCTACCCCGCGGGCGCTCTCCTCGAACACGTCGATGAACGTGTGCCCGATGATGGTGCGCTTCCGCTCAGGATCCACCACGCCTCGCAACGCGGTGAGGAACCGCTCGGTGGCATCCACCGTGACGAGGGGGATGCCGAGGTTGGCGCGGAAGGTCCGCTCCACCTGCTCGCGCTCGTGCCGACGCAGCAGTCCGGTATCGACGAAGATGCAGGTGAGCTGATCGCCGATCGCGCGGTGAACGAGCGCGGCGGCCACGGCCGAATCGACCCCGCCTGACAAGCCGCAGATCACGCGAGAGCGCCCGACCGTCTGGCGGATCTTCTTCACTTCCTCCTCGATGAAGGCACCCGCCGTCCACGACGGCTCGGCCCTGCAGATGTCGAAGAGGAAGCTCTCGATCACCTCGCTCCCGCGCGGCGTGTGCGCCACCTCGGGGTGGAACTGCACGGCATGGATGGGCCGGCTCTCGTGCCGCATGGCGGCGATCGGCACGCTCTCGCTGCGTCCCGTCACCACGTAGCCGGGCGGCGCCACATCCACGTGATCGCCGTGGCTCATCCACACCGGCATCCGCTCGCCCGCGTGGAAGCCGTCGAAGAGGCCGCCGGGGAGCGTGACCTCCAGCTCGGCGCGTCCGTACTCGCGCCGGCCGCCGGCGGTCACCACGCCGCCGTCGAGGTGCGCGATGAGCTGCATCCCGTAGCAGATGCCCAGCACCGGCGCGATCTGTAGCAGCTCCCGCTGCGCCGGCGGCGCGTCGTCGCCGTACACCGACGACGGCCCCCCGCTCAGGATGATCCCGGTGGGCTTCCACGCCCTGATCCATTCGATGCTGCGCGTGGGCGGGTGGATCTCCGAGTACACGCGCGCCTCGCGAACGCGCCTGGCGATGAGCTGCGTGAACTGCGAGCCGTAGTCGAGGATGAGGATCCTGCTGGACACTAGGGCGTCACCATTTCCAGTCCGGCCCTTCGAGGGCGATGAGCTCCACTTCCTTGGTATCGAGATCGAGAATCGCGGCGCGGGGCACGCCGAACAGCCAGCCGCAGGCCTCCCCGGGGTTCACGATGAGCGTCGTGCCGTCCGTCCGCGTCTCCTGCCGGTGCGTGTAACCGTGGATGACGATGTCGTGCGCCTCGACCGACCGCGGCTGCACCTCTCCCAGGTCGTGCACCAGGAGGATCCGGGTGCCGTTCACCAGCACGCTGTGCGGCGACTCGTAGATCTCCGTTCCCACTCCCTTGGCCGCCTCGGCGCGCAGTCCTTCCTCGTCGCCATCGTTCCGGCCGAACACGCCGGCCAACGCCAGCCGCGCCTCGAGCAGCGCCTGGAGGGCGAAGGGTGAGCAGTAGTCTCCCGCATGCAGCACCATCCCGATGCCGCTCTCGCTGAACCGCCGGGTGAGCTCGCGAATGGCCGGCACGCGATCGTGCGTGTCGGCGAGCAGTCCCACGCGCATCAGGCGGTCCTCCAGGGAGGGGACTCCGGCTCGCGGCGAACGAGGTCGGCATAGTCCTCGCGCTCGGTCACGATCGCCCATCGATCGCCATCCACCAGCACCTCCGCCGGACGCGGCCGCGAGTTGTAGGTGGACGACATCACGAAGCCGTACGCCCCCGCCGAGCGAATCGCCAGCAGATCGCCCGGGCTCATGGCATCGGTGCGGCGCTCCAGCGCGAAGAAGTCACCACTCTCGCACACCGGTCCCACGATGTCGAACACCCCTTCCGGACCGTGCGGGCGGACCGACTCGATGGCGTGATAGGCGTTGTAGTGCGAGGGGCGAAGCAGGTCGGTCATGGCGGCATCGGTGATGAGCACGTCGCGCCCGCCACTCCGCTTCCGATAGAGCACGCGCGCCAGGAGCACGCCGGCATTGCCCACGAAGTAGCGCCCCGGTTCCATGAGCAGGGTGAGCCCGGTGGCCACGATCGGCGGAAGCACCGCGTCGGCGAAGCCGGCCAGGTCGGTGGCCACCTCGCTCTGATAGGTGACGGCGAGACCGCCGCCGATGTCCAGATACTCGAGCTCGGCGGCCTCCCGGCGAAGGACGCCGAACAGGTCGAGCAGGCGGGCGATGGCGACGACGTACGGCTCCACCTGCCCCACCTGCGAGCCGATGTGCATGTCCAGCCCGCGCATCGCCACGTGCGGCAGCGCGAGCGCCAATCGCGCGGCGTCCAATGCCTCGTCGATCGGGATGCCGAACTTCTTGCCGCGCTCCCCGGTCCTGGTGTAGGGGTGCGGCGTGTCCACCTCCACCTCGGGATTCACGCGGATCGCCACCGGGGCGCGCACGCCGCGCTCGCGCGCGATCGCGTCGAGCAGGCGTAGCTCTCCTTCCGACTCGACGTTGATCATGAGCACACCCGCGTCGAGCGCTTCGCCCAGCTCGGCGGCGGTCTTCCCGGGCCCGCTGAAGACGATGTCGCCGCCACGGAAGCCCGCGCGCACCGCGCGATAGAGCTCCCCGCCCGACACGATGTCGACGCCGGCGCCGAGCTCGCGCAGCAGCCCCAGGATGGCGCGCGACGAGTTGGCCTTCGCGCTGTAGTGGATGCGGTGCGGCACGCCCGCCAGCGCGCGATCGAGCCGCGCGTACTGCTCACGGATCGTCCCCGCCGCGTACACGTACGTCGGCGTTCCTGCCTCACGAGCGATGGTCTCGAGCGGCACCCCTTCACACCACAGGGCGCCCTCCTGACGGATGAACCCGCGCGTCAGTACGCCTTCGCCCACAGCGCCTCGTCGGTGGCGGGACGCCCGCACTTGAGACACCTGGCGGGTGCCTCCGCCGACCGAAATTCCTCGTCCGGGATCACTCGAATCGTCGCCTTGGTGTCTTCCTTGATGGACGCCTCGCACTCGGCGTTGCCGCACCAGCCGGCGAAGACGAACGCCCCATCCCCCTCCATGATCTGCCGGAAGCGATCGTAGGTGATCTCGCCGCGCACGCTGTTCGCGTCCAGCCGCTCGCGCGCCGCCGCCAGCATGTCGTCCTGGATCTCTTCCAGCAGCTGCTCGATGTCCTCGCCCAGGGTGTCGAGCGACACCGGCTGCTTGGCGCCGGTGTCGCGCCTGACGAGTACGGCCTGCTTCTGCGCCAGATCGCGCGGCCCGAGCTCCAGGCGGATGGGCACGCCCCGCATCTCCCATTCGTAGTACTTGGCGCCGGGCTTCATGTTGGGGCGATCGTCGAGCCGCATGCGGATGCGGTTCGGCTCGCGCCGCTCCCAGTCGCCGATGCTCCGGCAGATCCGATCGGCCGCCTCCAGCACCATCGCGCGCTCCTCGTCGGTGCGCCAGATGGGAACGATCACCACTTCGGTGGGCGCCAGCAGCGGGGGCACACGCAGCCCCTTGTCATCACCGTGCGTCATCACCAGACCGCCGATCAACCTGGTGGACACACCCCAGCTGGTGTTCCACGCGTACTCCATTCCGCCGCTCTCGCTCTGGAACCTGAGGTCGAACGCCCTGGCGAAGTTCTGTCCGAGGTTGTGCGACGTCCCGGCCTGGAGCGCCTTCTTGTCCTGCATCATCGCTTCGATGGCGTAGGTGCGGAGCGCGCCGGCAAACCGCTCCGACTCGGTCTTCCGCCCCGTCACCACCGGCATCGCCATCCAGCCTTCGGCGAAGTCGCGGTAGAGGCCGAGAATCTTTCGTGTCTCCTCCTCCGCCTCATCGTGCGTGACGTGCGCGGTGTGCCCCTCCTGCCAGAGGAACTCCAGCGTCCGCAGGAAGAGCCGCGTCCGCATCTCCCATCGCACCACGTTCGCCCACTGATTGATGAGGAGCGGCAGATCGCGATAGCTCTGCACCCACTTGGCGAACATCGCGTAGATGATCGTCTCCGACGTCGGCCTGACCACCAGCGGCTCATCGAGCAGCTTCCCGCCGCCGTGCGTCACCACCGCCGTCTCGGGCGCGAATCCCTCCACGTGCTCCGCTTCCTTCTGGAGGAAGCTCTGCGGAATGAACAGCGGGAAGTACGCGTTCCGGTGCCCGGTAGCCTTGAACATGTCGTCGAGCGCGCGTTGCATCCGCTCCCAAATGCCGTAGCCGTCCGGGCGGATGACCATGCACCCGCGCACGGGCGAATAGTCCGCCAGCTCCGCGCGAAGGACGACTTCGTTGTACCACGCGCTGAAATCTTCGGCGCGGGAGGTGAGCTTCTTCTCGTCAGACATAGTTCACACGGTAAGCGGACTCGGCCATCGGGACTCGGCCCTCGGCTGTGGAGGCGAGATCTCGACAGGTTGCCGAGTCCCCTAACTATTGCGCATCCATCCAGGCATTGAGCGTCACGCGTTCTTCATGCCCGTCGCTCAGCCGGCGCACGATCGCCTCGCCGGCCGGGAGGTCGGGGGTGCCGACGATCAGTACTCGCTCGGCACCGGCCGCATCGGCGGCCTTGAGCTGCCGGGCGAGCTTCTGGGCGCCGAGTGCGTATTCCACGCTCCGGCCGCGCCGGCGGAGATGCGTCGCGACGCGCATGGCCGCGGCCAGCCCCGTCTCCTCCTGGAACGCGATCCACACGTCGAGCGGCTTCGGCTCGGCGCGCATCAGCCCGCGCTGGCGGAGCAGGTCGCCGAGCACCACGTCGCCCATCCCGAAGCCGAGCGCCGGCAGGTCGGTGCCGCCGAGCGCCCCGAGGAGCGTGTCGTAGCGACCGCCGCCGCAGATCGCGCGCAGCTCTCCCCGGGCGTCGAACAGCTCGAAGACGATGCCCGTGTAGTAGGCCAGACCGCGCACGATCGAGAGATCGAAGCGCACCCACTCGCCCATGCCCAGCGCATCCAGATACTCGAAGTAGCGCGCCAGTCGCGCGAAGTCGTCGCGCAGCGCGGGGCGATCGCCGTACTCGGCGCGCAGCGACTCCAGATCGGTGGCGCGCAACACCTCGAAGATGCGCTCGATGCCGACCTCGGCGAAGCCCGCATCGGCCAGCTTCCGCTCGAGCGACGCGCGTGGCTCGCGCTCCATCTTGTCCACCACCGCGTACACCGCCGGGAGCTGCGCCTCGTCCACCCCAGCCAGCCGGAGCAGCGCCTCGAGCAGCCGCCGGTCGGAGACCCGCGCGCGCACGTCGTCCGCGGTGAGCCCGAACGAGCGCATGACGTCGATCGCCACCGCCAGAAGCTCGGCGTCGGCGGTCACGTCGGGCTCGCCGATGATGTCCACGTTGAGCTGGAAGTGCTCGCGCAGGCGTCCGCGCTGCTGCCGCTCGTAGCGGAAGAGCTGCGGCACCGAGAACCAGCGGATCGGCTTCCGCATCGCGTTGGCGCGGGCGCCCACCATGCGCGCCAGCGTCGGCGTCATCTCGGGGCGCAGCGCGACCTCGCGCCCTCCCTTGTCCTTGAAGCTGTAGAGTTGGCCGACGATCTCCTCGCCGCTCTTCCTGGTGTACAGCTCGAGCGCCTCCAGCGGCGGCCCGTCGAACTCCACGAAGCCGTAGCGCCGCGCGACGTCCCGCCATCGATCCATGATGTACTGGCGCTCGGCGAGCTCCGCCGGATAGAAGTCGCGAAAGCCTGGAAGTGGCGCGCGGGGGGCTGACATCCGTGAAATCTACCGGCCCAGCGGAGATAGCTGCAAGCGCGCCATGGCATCGCCCACGGTGTGAAAGGAGCCGGTCACCAGCGTGGTCGCGGCGCCATCGCGCGCGAGCCGCACGGCGCGATCGAAGTCGGCCTCGGCATCCACCCCCCAGCCGCGGCTCGTCGTGAACTCGGCGACGTCCGCCAGACACCAGGCGCGTGACGGAGGCACCGACGGTGGCGACGTCACCACGAAGCGGTCGACGTGCGCCGACAGGAGCTCCAGCATCGCGCGCCAGTCCTTGTCGCGCAGCACGGCCACCAGCGCCACGATCGGCCTGGGTGGGGCGATGGCGGCCAGCGTCTCGCACAGTACCGCCACGGCGGGTGGATTGTGCGCCACGTCGAACACGAGCGACCCGCGCCGGTCGAAGCGCCCGCCGATGACGATCTCGCCGAGGTGACGCTCCGCATCGCCGGCCGCTTTCGCGTAGGTGCCTCCCGCCGCCTCGAGCATGGCCAGCGCCACCGCCGTATTGGATGCCTGATAGGCGCCGATCAGCGGCGTCGTCAGGCGCCGAGCCCGCGCGTCGCGCCTCAGGGTGAAGCTCGTCCCCTCCTTGGCCACCGACACATCGGTGATCATGTCTCGCTCGGCGACGACGTGTATGGGCGATGCACCGGCCTCGCGCGCCCGCCGCGCGAGGCGGTGCCGAATGTGCTCGTCGGGCTCACCGATGACGGCCGGCACCTCGGCCTTGAAGATCCCCGCCTTCTCGTCGGCGATCTGCTCCAGCGTGTCGCCGAGGAACTCCATGTGATCGAAGCCGATCGACGTGACGGCGGCCACCAGCGGCGTGAGCACGTTGGTCGAGTCCAGCCGGCCGCCGAGTCCCACCTCCACCAGCGCCACATCGACGCCGGCGCGGGAGATCAGGTCGAAGGCCATGGCCGTCGTGGCCTCGAAGAAGGTGGCGCCCAAGCGCTCCACCTCCGGCATCCACCGAGCGATCCACTCCGTCACCTCCTCGTCGCTCACCGGCGTGCCGTCGATGAGGATGCGCTCGCGGAAGTCGATGAGGTGCGGCGAGGTGTAGCGTCCCACACGCAGCCCGCGCGCGCGCAGCAGGGCGTCGAGGGTGGCCACGACGCTGCCCTTTCCGTTGGTGCCACCGACGTGAAACGCGGGGAAGCGGAGCTGCGGATCGCCGACCGACGCCAGCAGCGCGTACGTGCGATCGAGTCCGAACTTGGTGCCGCCCGTGGTCCGGGCGAAGAGCGCGTCGAGAGCCGCGCGGGATGAGGTCAGGGCGATGTCCACCCGGCCGCGGCCGGTTGGCCGCTCATGTGCCGCAGCAGTTGCCCGACGGTGCGCTTGAGGTCGCGCCGGTGTACGACGGCGTCGAGCATCCCGTGGTCGAGGAGGAATTCCGAGGTCTGGAACCCCTCGGGGAGATCCTGCCCGATGGTCTGCTTGATCACGCGCGGGCCGGCGAAGCCGACGACGGCGCCGGGCTCGGCGAGGATGGCGTCGCCGAGCATGGCGAAGCTGGCGCTCACCCCGCCGGTGGTGGGATTGGTGAGGATCGACACGTAGGGGATGCGCCGCTCGGCCAGCTGCGCCAGCACCGCCGAGGTCTTCGCCATCTGCATGAGCGAGAGCACCCCCTCCTGCATGCGCGCGCCACCCGACGCGGAGAGGAGCACCAGCGGGTACTTCCGCTCGAGCGAACGCTCTCCGAGCCGGGCGATCTTCTCCCCCACCACGGACCCCATCGAGCCGCCCATGAAGGCGAAGTCCATGGCGCCGACGTTCACCGGCATCCCCCCCAGCGCGCCGGTGACGGTGAGGATCGCGTCGTGGTCGCCCGCGTTGGCCAGCGCCTTGGTGATCCGCTGCGGATACTCCGGGAAGCCCAGGGGGTCGACGGAGCGCAGCTCCTCCTCGATCTCCTCGTATTGCCCGTCGTCGAGGAGGAGCTCCACGTAGTCCTGCGCCCGGTATCGGCGGTGGTACTCGCAGGTCGGGCACACGTTCAGATTGCGGAGAAACTTCTCCCGCAAATCGGTGTGCCCACACGCCTCGCACTTCTCCCACGCATCCGGCGGTATCTCGAGTCGCTCCCGCCGCGGCTGCCGGGCTTTGCGCTCTTTTCGGAACCAGGCCATCCGAGAAAGATGCTTACCCGGCGGGGGGTGGGTCTAGGCCCAGGGAGAGGGAGGAGGGAGGAGGGAGGAGGGAGGAGGAACCCAGACGAGGCATTAGGCATTCGGCATTCGGCATTCGGGTCCTGGCGGAGAGATTCCGTCGCGGGAGCCCGAATGCCCAATGCCTAATGCCTAATGCCGCCGTGGCAGGTTGCTGTTGTCCTCCCTCCTCCCTCCTCCCTCCTCCCCCTTAGATCGCCAACTCTCCAACCCTCCCTCCCCTCCCTTCGCTCGATATCCTCATCAACACTCCGATCCCCAGCCAGCACGAGAGCATGAACGATCCGCCGTAGCTGAAGAACGGGAGGGGGATGCCGGTGATCGGCATCAGGTTGAGCGTCATGCCGACGTTCACCACGATGTGGACCAGCCAGCTGGAGGCGAGGCCGAAGGCGACCAGGCTGCTGAAGGAGTCGTTGGCGCGGCCGGCGATCCGGACGGCGCGGAGCATGAGGAAGAGAAAGAGCGTGAGCGCCAGCGTCACGCCGATGAAACCGAGCTCCTCGCCGAGCACCGCGAAGATGAAGTCCGTGTGCTGCTCGGGGAGAAAGGCGAGGCGCTTCTGCGTCCCCTGGGTGTAGCCCTTTCCGAGCCAGCCACCCGAGCCGATGGCCACTTGCGACTGGATGACGTGCCACCCCGAGGCGTGCGGGTCGATCGATGGATCGAGGAAGACGAGCACGCGGCGGCGCTGGTACGGTGCGAGGCGCTCCCAGAGGATCGGCGCCACCACCCCCATGGCCACGTTGAGCAGCATCAGCCCCACCCCCTCCCAGAGGTACGGGCGATATACGTACACGAGGAGGATCAGCACCACGAACCACGCCGCCCACAGCTGCGTGCTGAAGGCGAGGATCAGGCTGATCGCCGGCGACGCGATGAGGAGGAGCAGCGGGAGCGGGACGCCCGAGAAGTAGAGCATGGCAAAGAAGATCCCGACGAACACCATGCCGGTGCCGAGGTCGGGCTGTGCCATGATCAGCAGCCACGGGACGAGCACGATCATCGCCGGCTTCCACAGCTCGAGGATCGAGCGCGGCGGATCGCGTCTCGACGCCAGCGCGCGCGCCAGCATCAGCACCACGGTGATCTTGGCCAGCTCCGCGGGCTGGCCGATGCGATGGCCGGCGATGGTGAGCCATCCGCGCTGGCTGGCGGCGGTGCCGCCGCCGGTGCCGAACGCCAGCGTCAGCGCCAAGAGCGTGACGCTGAGCAGCCAGAGCGGCCAGGCGGTCCATTCGATGAGACGCACCGATGCCCGGCTGACGATGAACGCACCCGCCATGGCGAGGAAGAGCCAGACGATCTGCGCTCGATAGGCGCGGGTGGCGATCGTGGGCACGTCCGTCTGCCCCGCCGAGTACACCATCGCCAGGCCGAACAGCGAGAGCAGGAACGCGACGGCGATCAGCGGGAAGTCGGGGACCGTGCGCGTTTGCATCAGCCTTCCGTCTGCAGGAACTGCGCGGGCGCGACCTTGAGATGGTATTCGATGATCTTGGAGGCGACGCGCGCCGCCATGTAGCCGTGGTCGCCGAATTCCAGCATCACCGCCACCACGATCTTCGGATCGTTCGCCGGGGCGAACCCGACGAACCAGGCGTGGTCGCGGTTGGGGTCCTGTGCGTTCTGTGCCGTGCCGGTCTTCCCCGCCAGCACCACACCCTGAATGGCCGCGCTCCCCGCCGTTCCGCGCGCCGTGACCACGCCGGCCATCGCGTCGCGGAGGGCCCGCATCTGCACCGGGGTGACGTTGAAGAGCTTGGTGCGCTCGGGATTGTTGCGCACGATCTCCGGCTTGGCGGCGGCACCGTCGGTGGCGAGCGCGGTGTAGAACTTCGCCATCCCCACCACCGTCTGGTCGTTCTCTCCCTGTCCGATGGCGAGGTTGAGCGTCACCGCGTTGGTCCATCCGCGCGCGCCGTAGCGACGGTTGTAATAGTCCACGCCATACGGAAAGATGGGCCGGCTCTCGTCAGGCAGGTCGATCCCCGAGCGACGATCGAAGTTGAGCGAGACGCCTCCCGCCAGCAGCCGCGCCAGGCCGATCTTGAGTCCGAGCTGGTAGAAGTACGTGTCGCACGACACCTCGATGGCGCGAAGGAGGTCCACGTCGCCATGCCCCTTCCGCTCCCAGCAGCGGAAGTAGCGCGTGCCGTACTGGTAGCCGCCCGTGCACTGCTGCGGCATGTGCTCGTCGAGACGCACCTGGCGGTTCTGGAGGGCGATCAGCGCCGTGGCGAGCTTCCACGTGGACGCCGGGGGATAGCGTCCCTGTATGACTTTGTTGTACAGCGGGCGACGGGGGTCGCTGGTGAGCTCCTTCCACAGCTCGGTCGGGATTCCGCCGATGAAGCGATTGGGGTCGTACGATGGCGCGCTGTAGAGCGCCAGCACACCGCCGCTCCGCGGCTCGATGGCGATGGCGCCGCCCTGGAGTGAATCGGCGAAGAGCTGCGCCATGAGCCGCTGGAGATTGAGATCGATGTTGGTGTAGAGCGGCTGCGCCGGCGTCGGCAGCAGCTCCGGGCGTGCGCCCGCTTCGCGCACCACGCGTCCGTGGGCGTCGACCTCCACGAAACGGGAGCCCTCCTTCCCGCGAAGCAGCGCCTCGTACTGCTTCTCCAGCCCGCCCTTCCCGATCTGCTGGCCGCTCTTGTAGCCCTTGTCCTTGTACTCGCGGGCCCCGAGCTCGTTCTCCGTGATCTCACCCACGTACCCCACGAACGACGCCACCGCGGCGCCGTCCGGGTAGTAGCGCTTGGGCGCGGACTGGATGATCAACCCGGGGAACTCGACGCGCCGCTCCTCGAGCACGGAGATGACGTCGAAGGGCGCGTCGCTCAGCACCACCGTCGGCCGGTTCGGCGCCCGCCGATATCGGCGCACCGAGGACTCGATCGCCTCCGGGGAGAGCTGGATCACGCGCGCCAGACGGTTGAGCGACGCCCGCAGCGAGTCGGCGGTCGGCGCCAGCAGCGACACCGAGTATCCCGGCACGCTCTCGGCGATCACCTCGCCGTTCCGATCGTAGATGATCCCGCGCGGCGCCGGGAGCGGAACCTCGCGCAGCCGGTTCTCCTCCGACTGGAGCGCGTACTTGGAGTTCTCCAGCACCTGCGTTCTGAAGAACGCCCCCAGCAGAAGCGCGAAGATCGCGGTGAGCGCGATCGCCGAGGCGCGCGTGCGGCGCTGGACGTCGTTTGGATGGAAGCTCATGGGCTGCTCACGTAGGTGCCGCGCGCAGCACGGGCCTGAGAACGAGCAGGGTGATGATCCCCGCCGCCGCCGTTACCGCGGCGGTGAGCGGTGACCACACCAGCAGCTGCATGAGCACGCCCCCCGCCCCCTCGTTCTGTTCGGCCAACACGTACAGGACGTCGAACGCCCACTTGCCGAGGAAGAAGAAGAACGCGTTGAGCACGATGTCGTCCGCGAAGAACACGGCCTTGAGCCACGATGCGGCAAATCCCACGATGCTCATCGACAGCGCGCTGGCGCCGAACGCGTGCATCGTCACCGAGTCGGCGATGATACCCATCAGGAAGCCGATGAGTGCCGCCGTCCCCGGACGGACGCGGATGGCGACCAGCAGCAGCGCGATCACCAGAAAGTCCGGCGAGGCGCGCCACCCCAGGAGGGGCCGGAGCGAGAAGTGGAGCAGTACCAGCACCGCGAAGGCGAAAGCGGTGCGGAGGAGATCGGTGGGTCTCATTGACGCACCGCCGTGTCGCGCCGCGCGACGGCCGTGTCACTCGGCGGGCGCGGCACCGTCGTCGGCGCGGGCGT
>DATFFZ010000021.1:0-2298 GCA_035249845.1 Gemmatimonadaceae bacterium | reverse complement strand
CCAGTCCCTTCCGTGGGTGCCGGTCACGCTCATCGTGATCGCGCTCACCCTGCGCTTCCCGATCTCGCGCGCGACGTGGCGGCGCTACCTGCCGATTCACCTCCTCGCCATCCCGCTGGTCGCGTACCTCGCCAACCTCCTGGTGGTCCTCGGCTTTTGGACCATGATGGGTCAGTTCAACGGGCTCGGCGCACTCGCCAGGCAGGGGCTGTTCTGGGCCACCATCCAGCTCCACGTGGCAGCGCTCATCTACGGTGTGGTGTACGCCGTCACCCAGGGTGTCGTCTACTATAGAGAGACACGCTCGCGCGAGCTCCAGCTGGCCCGGATGGAAGGGCAGCTCGCTCGCGCCCAGCTCCAGATGCTCACCGCCCAGATCCGCCCGCACTTCCTGTTCAATACGCTCCACACCATCGGACAGCTCTGGCGCTCGGGACGCAGTGACGACGCCGACGCCATGCTCGACCACCTGGGCGCCCTCTTCCACAAGGTGCAGCACTCTACCTCGCGCCCCGAGGTGCCGCTGGCCGAGGAGCTGGAGCTGGTGCGGGACTACCTCACCATCGAGCAGGCCCGCTTTCGCGATCGCCTGCGCACGTCCGTGTCGGCGTCACCCGACTCGTTAGGCGCGCTGGTGCCGCCGCTCATCCTCCAGCCACTCGTGGAGAACGCCATCCGCCACGGCATCTCGGCCGCCGCGACCGCGGGGTGTGTGGACGTGCGCGCCATCGTGGAGGACAGCCGCCTGCGGCTCACCGTGCGCGACGACGGGCCCGGAGTGAATGCGAAGCCGCTCCAGCCCGGCTCGGGCACCGGGCTCCGCAACACGCGCGAGCGGCTGGCGCAACTGTATGGCGACGCGGCCGAGTTGCACATCAACGGTGGGGCCGGCGGCGGGACGGTGGTGACGCTGTCCATCCCGCTCGTGCGCCACGCGCCTGACGAGTTCGATGTCGAGCCCGCGACCGTCTGACCCCGCGCGGCCGCCGCGCGTGCGCGCGGTGGTGGTGGACGACGAGCCCGACGCGCGCGACGTCGTGCTCACACTGCTGGCCGAGTATCCGGAGGTGGAGGTGATCGGCCAGGCCGGGAATGGGCGGGAGGCAGTGGAGCTCGTCAGGCGCGCGAAGCCCGATCTCCTCTTCCTCGACATCCAGATGCCGGACCAGGACGGCTTCGGCGTGCTCGAGGCGCTGGGCGACGACGTGCCGCGCGGCGTCGTCTTCGTCACCGCCCACGACGAGCACGCCATCCGCGCCTTCGACGTCCACGCCCTGGACTACGTGCTCAAGCCCTTCGGCCGCCCGCGCTTCTCGGCTGCCGTCTCCCGCGCGCTCGAGCGGCTCACCGCGCTCGACGCGCTCAGTCTGCGCCGCACCCTCGACAGCATGGCCGGCGACCGCCGGGCGGGTGAGGGCGCGCCGAGCGAGCTGTCGCTGGCCGGGGACGATCGTGGCGACATTCGTCAGGCACCGATTCGCCGGATCGGCGTGCGCATGGGGAGCAAGGTAGTGGTCGTCCCCGTGGAGACGGTGGACTGGATCGAGGCCTTCGGCGACTACGCGCGCATCCACGTCGGCCGGCAGGTGCACCTGGTGTCGCAGCGGATGCACGCGCTGGAGCGCGCGCTCGAGGCCCAGGAGTTCGTCCGCGTGCACCGCTCGCTCATCGTGAACATCTCACGCATCCGCGAGCTGCACCGCGAGTCGGACGGCAGCGGAACGATCGTCCTCCACGACGGAGTCCGATTGCGCGTCGCGAGAGGGCGCTGGGACGCACTGCAGAGCGCGCTCGAGATGGAGGAGCTCTGAACTTCATTGGGCGACGGGCTACGTAGGGCGGGCACTCTCGTTTCTGAATGCCAGCCAGGCGCGCGGAACGTGTAACTGGAGCGCCAGCGTAAGTCGTTGAAAAATCGAGAGGCCCGACGAAGCGAGGTTCGGCCTCCGGTGGGGGCGGTGTTCAGGCGAGACGCGGCTCGCTGTACCGGTGCAATCGCCGCTTGCGTTGCGGGGGACGGCCGGCTAAAGAAGTCGGGCGGGATGTTGAATGAAGACCATAACGCGCCTGATCACGCGCCCTCGCCATTCGCCCCTGGACCCTTGCCAAGACATCTGTTCCAACTAGCTTCGTCGGTCCCGAACGAAGGCCGAACCATCAACCGCACTACCTGACGGAGAACGACCATGGCCAAGAAGTCACCACCCGCCGGCTACCACAGCATCACCCCCGCGCTCGTCGTCCGCGATGCCCCGAAAGCCATCGACTTCTATAAAGAAGCGTTCGGCGCCCAGGAGA
>DATFFZ010000020.1:0-15566 GCA_035249845.1 Gemmatimonadaceae bacterium | reverse complement strand
ACCCGGTTCAGGTTGGCGCGCGCCGCCACGTCGTCGTTCTGACCCCACTCGATGATCGCGCGGAGAAGGATCAGCTCGGCGTTCCGGATGATCGCGATCGGCTGCCCCGGGCTCAGGTGCACGTTCTGCACGAGGTTCGAGCTGATCGTCGTGTTGGTGGCCGGCGTCGGCGACGCCGTCCCACCAGTGCGGTTGACGCCGGTCACCCACTTGCTCCGGCGCGCGTCGCCCGCTTCCGCCGCGGCCGCCACCAACGGGTTGATGCGATACACCGACAGATCGTTCAGCGGATTCGGCGTATCTCCCGAGGCCGTACTGAAGCTGTGATACACACCGAGCGTGGTCGGCGCGGTGAGGCTGTAGAACGACGCGTCGATCGCGTTCTCGGCGCGGGTGAGCGCCGCCTGATCGATGGTGGGATTGGCCGGCGTGTAGCTGATGAAGGCCTTGTACGTCTCGGCCTTCGCCAGAATCGCGCGGTTGAACTGGAGGAATCCAGCCACATCCTGCGCCGGACCGAAGCTGGGTGGCAGGACGAACGGGAAGTCCGCTCCGCCGGCCGCCAGGTCGGTGGCGGCGTCGTTCAGGATGGAGATGACCGCGTCGAGCGCGGCCGGCTTGCACTTGATGTCGGGCAGCGGCAGCGACGGATCGGCCGGGTCGACCACCGCGCCGAGCACGTCGCGGCTCTCCACTACCCGAAGGAGCGAGAGCGCCTTCATGGTCTTGGCAAAGCCCTTGGCGGCGGATTTCTCTTCCGCCGTCAGTGGCGTCGGCGTGGCGTCCTGCGACGCATCCACCGCCGCCACCATGAGGTCGGCACTGCGCACGTTGGCGTAGGTCGTACCCCAGTTGGCCGCGCCGATGAAGTCACTGGTGCTCATCGCGCTGCCGGGACCGCCGGCCGCGGTCTCGCCACGAAGCAGTCTCGTGATGAAGCGCGGCTCGGCGGGGTCGAAGCGGATGACGTTGCGGGCGATGGTCTCGGCAAAGAGGATCCAGCGGTCCGCCCAGAAGAAGCGATCGCCGGCCAGCAGCCCTGAGGCCACCGCCTGAAGCTGCGAGCGCGACGTGATGACGCTGAAATCGTTCTGCCCCGGGTTGTTCTGGTCCGGAATGAAGCCATCCTTGCACGCGCCCACGAGCGTGAGCGCGGCGGCGAGCACGGCGGTTCGCACCGCGGCTTTGAGTGTCGTTGATCGGTTCATGGTCAGAAGCCCACGTCGACGGTGAAGAAGAAGCTGCGAGCCGGTGGGAATGGCCCAACGTCGGCGTAGCGAGTGATGTTCTGGTTCCCGAAGTTGGAGACTTCGGGGTCGATGCCGCGGTAGTCGGTCCAGGTGTACAGGTTGCGCCCGCTGAGCTCGAGCCGGAGCGTGCGCGCCGTCCCGCCGAAGAGCCGGGCCACCAGGGGCTCCGGGACGTCGAACGAGAGCGCAATCTCGCGCAGCTTCACGTAGCCGCCATCCTCGATGTAGGCGCGCGCGCTGCCGGTGTTGGCCACCGCCTGACGAGCGCGGCCGGCTTCCACGTCCTCGGTGAGATCGAAGGCGTCGTACAGGAAGAGCGTGAGGTTCACCAGGTCGCCGCCCTGCTGCCAGTCGACCAGCGTCGAAAGACGCAGGCGCTTCCAGCTGAAATCGTTGGAGAAGCCGACGTTGAAGTCCGGCATCGCGTCGCCCATCTTCACCAGATTGGCGTTCTCGTCGGTGCCGATGATCTGCGTCGGCGACTTCCCCTCCTCGATGCGCGTCTCACCGAAGCCGAATCCGAAGATCGGCACCGTGAACGGCTGCACGTCATCGGGAAGCTCGGTGATCTTGCCGACGTTCTTCGAGAACGTGGTGCGTGAGACGATGCTGAAATCGGTGGTCTGCACCGGAGTGAGACCCAGCGAGGCCTCCACCCCCCGGTTGCGCAGCTCGCCACCGTTGATCACGCGGCGGGTGAAGCCGGTGGACGGGGCCGGCACCGGCAGGAGGATCATGTCGCGCACCGTCTTCTGATAGCCGGTGAGCGACAGCGATGCGCGAGAGTTCCACATCGTGATGTCGGTCCCGACCTCGATCTCGGTCTGGCGCTCGGGCTTGATCTCGTCGTTGCCGAGCTGGCCGAGGAACTGCGTGGGCACGCCGGCGCGCACCGAGTTCTGTCCGGCGTATACCGCGCCCACCAGCGGCGTGTACTTGTAGACGTACAGCGGCTGGTTCCCGGACTGTCCGACCGCCGCACGCAGCTTGAGCTCGTTGATGAACGACGAGAACGCCGGCACGCGGTACGAGGCCGAACCCTTGGGGAACCAGTAGAACTTGTCGATGTCGCCATTGGCGGTGGAGCGCTCGGCACGGGCGCCGACGGTGAGCAGGAGTCGCTCGTTGAGCAGCAGCAGCTCTTCCTGCCCGTAGAAGGCGAGCCCCTTGATGAGGTCGCGGTTCTCGAACACCTCCGTGGCCGCGCCGCGATCCACGTTCTCCTGCCCGAGGATCAGGTCGCGCGTCACGATGTTGGTGGAGCGGTGCCGCGTGTACTGCCGCTGCACGCCCGCCGAGGTGGTAGCCGTCCAGCCGCTCCCGAAGTACTGGTGCACGCCACCGACGCTGGCGTTGGCCAGCACGGTGTTCCCGCTCTGGCGGGTGGCCGTGCCCGGGAGGTTGTCGTTCGGCTCGAAGTGCAGCTCGCGGGGCGAGAGCAGGTTGTCGGACTGCGTGTACTGATCGACGCCGCCATCGGCGCGGAGCTGAAGGCTCTGCTGCTCGCTGGTGATCAGCTGATAGGTGGCCGTCACGGCGCCGAGCAGGCGGTACACTTCCTCCGGAGTGCGAATCAGGTCGCGGGTCTGGAGGATGTTGCTCCCGGCGAACGGGTTGAACGGATAGATCCCGTTCTGCGGACGGTAGTCGAAGAAGCTCGGCGTGGAGCCGATGACGAAGTACGGCGTGACGTTCACGTTGTCGTTGTTGCTGAGTCCGCGACGGGTGTGCGTGCGGATCAGGTTGGTGTTGACGGCAACGTTGAACTTCGAGCCGACGTTCTGATTGAGGTTGAGCCGGATCGACTGCTTGGAGTAGCCGGTGTTCTCCTGGATGCCGCCGTCGTACTTGGCGAGCCCCGAGGCGAAGAACTTGGTGTTCTGGTTCCCGCCGCGCACGCTCACCGCGGTCTCGTAGGAGAACTCGTTCTGCCCGAACATCTGCTCTTCGTGATCGCAGAAGCCGTTGCACCGGTTGAAGCTCTCGGTGACCTCCTCGGGCGTCATGATCCCGTCGGCGTAGGCGATCGCCTCGTCGAGCGTGAAGCGGCGGGCGCCGATCTTGTTCGAGAGGTCGAAGGTGCCCACCCGCTGCGTGATGTTGAACTGCGTGCGGCCGGTCTGCCCCGACTTGGTGGTGATGATGATGACGCCGTTGGCGGCCTTGGACCCGTAGATCGCCGAGGCCGAGGCGCCCTTCAACACCTCGATGCTCTCGATGTCGTTCGGGTTGAGGTCGGCGATGCGATTGACGCCGTTGTCCTGCGTCGACGCGTTGGAGCCGGCGGAGGCGCCGAGGATGGCGTTGGTGCCGGGCTGGAGCACGTCGTTGCCGACGATGACGCCGTCCACCACGTAGAGCGGGTCGGAGGCGCCGTTGATGGAGGTCACGCCACGGAGGCGCACCTGCATGCCGCCGCCCGGGGCGCCGGAGTTCGAGTAGATCTGCGCGCCGGCGATCTTGCCCTGGAGCGCGTTCTCGATGGTGGGCGTGGGCGCGCGGTTGAGCTGCTCTCCGGTGACGACCGCGACGTCGTTCGCCGCGTTGATGTTGGAGATGCGCGTCGCCGCGCCGGTGACCACCTGGGCCTCGAGCTGCAGGACGTCGCGCTCGAGGGTGACGTTCGCTTCGGCCGCGTCGGCGGCGACCGGGACGTCCTTGCTGCGGTAGCCGACGCGCCTGACGCGAAGCGTCACGGGGCCGGACGGGACGTTCAGGGTGAACTGTCCCTCGTCATTCGTCAGCGTGCCGATGGCAGTGCCGACGACGAGTATTTGCGCGCTGTTGACGGGCTCGTTCGAGCCCGCGCCGGTCACGCGGCCGGTGAGTCGCCGTTGTGCTTCCGCGCTAGTGCTGCCTAGCACGAGAAGCGCCAGGGCAATGACCAGAGAACTGATCTTGCGCACGTCGCCTCCTGCGAAGAGCGAGTTTCAATTGTGGATCGGGACGATTCCGGACGGCGCGTCAGAAGGAAGGAACGGCACTGAACGCCACTTCTGGCATGGGATCCGGATGGCGGGAAGTAAGAGCATACGCCACAAACTGTCAAGGAATCGCCACGGAAAAGCGCCCATTCATCCCGGTCATATTGACATTCGGCCCACCCCCGCACCGTTGACAAGCGTCACGGAGGCGTTACATCAGCGTGGTCCGTGGTCGTCGCGGCGTCCCTGCCCAGCATCCAGTCGTCCCGCCCCAACTCCGGTTTGGCCCGGACGCCGCGCGTGTTTCGTCTCCCCTTTTGGAGGGTCTATGGGAACGAGAATCGTGTCGCTTGCCGCGCTCATGGTGCTGCTCGGCGCGGCCGCCGCCGCCGCGCAACAGCAGCGAGTCGTCACCGGGACCGTCGCCGACTCCTTGAGCGGGGAAACGCTCGAGGGCGCGCGCGTATCGGTCCGAGGGACGGCTCTGGGGACCTTCACCGGTGCCGATGGACGTTTCACCCTGCGGGCCGTCCCGACCGGCCCCATGACGCTGACGATCCGGATGATCGGATATCGGGCGGCCGACGTCCCGCTCAGCGGGGACGCCAACGCCGTTTCCGTTCGCCTGACGCGTGACCTGCTCCAGCTCGAGGAGGTGGTGGTCTCCGGCCAGGCGACCGCCGTGGAGCGCCGGAACCTGGCGAACGCCATCGCCAAGGTATCCGGTCAGGAGGTGAACGAGGTCTCCTCGCAGAGCGTGGAGCACGCGCTGCAGGGGAAGGTGGCCGGCGCCGTGATCTCCACCAACAGCGGCGCGCCCGGCGGTGGCGTGCAGGTTCGCCTGCGCGGCATCACCTCCATCAACGCCCAGTCGGAGCCGCTGTACGTGGTGGACGGCGTGGTGGTGAGCAACGTGGCCATCCCGTCCAACCAGAACGCGGTGACGGCCGCCGCCAGCGGCTCGAATCCCGCGCTCACGCAGGACGCGCAGGTCAACCGCATCGCCGACCTCCCTCCCTCCGACATCGAGTCGGTGGAGATCCTGAAGGGCGCCTCGGCGTCCGCCATCTACGGATCGCGCGCGTCGAACGGCGTGGTCATCATCACGACCAAGCGCGGCCAGAGCGGCGCGCCGCGCGTCAACCTCATGCAGCGCTTCGGCATGTACTCGCTCTCCAACACGCTCGGCGCTCGCACCTACGATGACGTGGCCGAAGCGGTGGCGGTGTGGGGACCGCCGGCGGCAAACTTCTTCCAGCAGGGGCGGGCGTTCGACCACGAGGATCAGCTCGCCGGGCGGAACGACCTCTCCTCCGAGACCGTGGCCGACGTGAGCGGCGGTGGGGAGAACACCCGCTACTTCGTGTCGGGCGTGTGGAAGAACGATGAGGGGATCATCGCCAACACCGGATTCGAGCGGCAGTCGTTGCGGGCCAACCTCGACCAACGCTTCAGCGACCGGGTGAGCCTCAACGTCAGCACCAACGTCATCCGGACGCTCGCCTCCCGCGGCCTGACGAACAACGACAATCTGAGCGTCAGCTTCTACATGGTGCTGCCGTTCACGCCGCCCTTCGTGGATCTGCGGCGGAACCCGGACGGGACGTTCCCCGAGAACCCGTTCGCGGCCAGCAATCCGATACAGACGGCGACGCTCATGAAGAACGACGAGGAGGTGTGGCGCTACATCGCCTCCAGCCGCCTCCAGGTCGATCTGCTCCAGTCGACGGAGCACAGCCTGCGCTTCATCGGCAGCGGCGGCGCCGACTACTTCTCGCAGAAGAACGAGCTGTTCTTCCCGCCGGAGCTCCAGTTCGAGGGCGACGATGGCGAGCCGGGGACGGCGCTCCTGAGCAAGAGCGACAACCTCAGCTACAACGTGGGCGCCAACGTGGTGCACACGTTCTCCCCGGCGAGCGGCATCTTCTCGGCCACCACGTCGATCGGCGCCAACTACGCGGACCGCGATCTCGACATCGCGCGCACCGTGGCGCGCAACATCGTCGGCGGGCTGGAGATCATCAACGCGGGCACGAGCATCCAGGTGCTCGAGCAGCGGCAGCGGGTGAAGGACCAGAGCCTGTTCGCCCAGGAGGAGGTGCTCCTGTTCGACGAGCGGATGCTGGTGACCGCCGGCGTCAACGCCGACCGCAGCAGCGTGAACGCGGACGACACGAAGTGGTTCTTCTACCCGAAGGCCTCGGCGTCCTATCGCTTCGAGTCGCCCACGCCGTTCGTGAACGAGCTCAAGCTGCGCGCCGCGTACGGCGAGTCCGGCAACCAGCCGCTCTACGGGCAGAAGTTCACGCCGCTGGAAGCGACGCAGAACATCACCGGACTGCCGGCGCTGGTGACGGAGGGGACGGTGGGCTCCACCACCCTCAAGCCGGAGCGGCAGCGCGAGTTCGAGTTCGGCCTCGACGCGGCGTTCTGGCAGAGCCGCGCCACCCTCGAAGGAACGGTCTTCCAGAAGAACATCACCGACCTGTTGTTGCAGCGCACGCTGGCACCCTCGTCAGGCTTCACCGACGAGATCTTCAACGGCGGTGAGCTCCGCACGCGCGGCGTGGAAGTGGGCGCGGCGGTGGTGCCGGTGCAGACGCGAGACCTGCAGTGGCTCGTCCGCACCACCTTCTTCAAGACGAAGAGCAAGATCATGGAGCTGCCGGTGCCCACCTTCCGGGCGGGCGGATTCGGCACGGCGCTCGGGGCCTATCAGATCGAGAAGGGGAAGTCTCCGACGCAGATCGTCGGCAACGACTTCGTCGATGGGCAGCGAGTGGTGCGCGCCATCGGTGATGGGACGCCGGACTTCAACCTGTCGTTCAGCACCGATGTGAACTACAGGCGCTTCCGTATCTTCGGCCTGATGGACTGGCAGAAGGGCGGCGACCTGATCAACCTGACCAAGTTCCTCTACGATCTCGGCCAGAACACCGCCGATTTCGACCGGCCGATCACGGTGGACGGCACGCCGACGACGGTTGGCGCGAACCGGCTGGCGCAGTTCAACAACCGGACCGAGGTGTACGTCGAGAGTGGGAGCTTCGTGAAGCTGCGCGAGGTGACGGTCTCGTACGAGCTGTCGCCGGCGATGCTGGCGCGGCTCTGGAGCGGCGTGCGGTCGGCGCGGCTTAGCCTGAGTGGGCGGAACCTGGTCACCTGGACCGACTACACCGGGCTGGATCCCGAGGTGAGCAACTTCGGCAACCAGAACATCTCGCGAAACATCGACGTCGCGCCGTTCCCGCCGAGTCGGAGCTTCTGGCTCGGGCTCGAGCTCGGGCTCTGACCACCGAGAGGACAACACTCATGCACACCATACAGAGACGTCTGGCGCTGCTGGGGCTCCTCGCGGCGTTCGGATGCAGTGACCTGACCGTCCCGGACTTCAACAACTCGGGACTCGACGACCTTCGCAACAATCCGACGCGCAGCAAGGTGATCCAGGCCTCGCAGGGTCTGCTCGTCGGCACGCGCCTGATGATGGGCGCGCAGAACGCGTACGTCTCGCTGCTGGGCATTCTGGGACGCGAGTCGTACAACTTCGATCCCGCCGATCCGCGATTCATCACCGAGATGCTCATCGGTCCGCTGGACGGCGGCAGCCCGGCCTTCGGCGGGAACCTGTTCGCGCAGCCCTACCGCAACATCCGGAACGCGAACACGCTGCTGGGCGCGCTGGACGCGGTGGCCGGCGTGACGGATGAGGAGAAGGAGGCGATTCGCGGGTTCGCCAAGACGATCATGGCGCTCGATTACCTCCTGGTGCTCAACACGCGCGACAACCTGGGCGCGCCGATCGATGTGAGCGGCGATCCCACCGGCGAGCCGGCGCCGATCGCCAGCAAGGACGCGGTGCTGGCCCGCGTGGCGCAGCTGCTCGACGAGGGACAGGCGCATCTCCAGGCGGGCGGGAGCGCCTTCCCGTTCTCGTTAGGCGCCGGCTTCACCGGCTTCGACACGCCGGCGACGTTCCTCCAGGTGAACCGGGCCATCAAGGCGCGTGCCGACGTCTACACGGCCACCGCCGTGCCAGGCGCGCCGGTGGTCGCGCGATACACGGACGCGCTGCAGGCGCTGGCGGGCTCGTTCGTGAGCACGGGCGCTTCGCTCGATCTCGGCGTCTACCACGCCTACAGCACCGCCTCGGGCGATCTCCAGAACGAGCTGTTCGATCCCACCGGGCGCGCGATCCTGGCGCACCCGGCGCTGACCACCGACGCGCAGCTGCAGCCCGGCGGCGCTCGCGACGCGCGCTACCTTCGCAAGGTGGCGCCGTTGGGCGAGGTCAAGACGGTGCAGAACATCTCCACCGACGTGCTCTTCCAGATCTACACCTCGAACGAGGCACCGATTCCGATCATCCGCAACGAGGAGCTGCTGCTCCTTCGGGCCGAGGCACGGTGGTTCACCGGCGATAAGCCGGGCGCCATGGCGGATCTGAACTTCGTCAGGCAGACCTCCGGCGGTCTGGCACCCATCGCCCAGCCGGCCACCGATGCCGCGTTCATCGATGCGCTGCTGTACGAGCGCAGGTACTCGCTCATGTTCGAGGGCGGGCATCGCTGGATCGACACGCGACGGCTGAACCGCCAGACCTTGCTGCCACTCGCTCTCGCTTCGCACACGCGCCAGCCTCGCTTCCCGTTCCCGGAGGCGGAGTGTCTGGCCAGGGTGCCGGCGCCGGCGGAGTGTCCGTGAGCGCCAGGAAGGAGCGAAGAGAACCGAGGGAGGAGTAGACACATTCAAAGAGAAACGCGCCCGGCGGACGGACCGCCGGGCGCGTTTCTTCTTTCCCCCCTGCCACCCCGCGCTACCCCGCGGTGGTCTCCCCGCCTAACAGCGTCAGCACCTCGCCCGTGATGTAGCTCGAGTCCGCGTCCGACGCGAAGAACACGAACGCGGGGGCGATCTCTTCGGGCTGGGCGGGGCGCTTCATCGGGACGTCGGCGCCGTGCCTGGCCGCGTCCTTCGCTTCCTTGTCGGCGACGTTCAGGGGCGTCCACACCGGACCGGGGGCCACGCAGTTCACCCGGATCTTGCGCTCCACCAGGCTCTGCGCCAGCGACTTGGTGAAGGCGTGGATCGCGCCCTTGGTGGCCGAGTAGTCGAGCAGCTCCTTGCTCCCCTCCAGCCCCGTGATCGAGCCGCAGTTGATGATCGCGTCGCCCGCATCGAGGTGCCGCAGCGCCGCCTTGGCCATGTAGAAATAGCCATGGATGTTCGTGCGGAAGGTGTGCTCCCACTGCTCCTCGGTGATCTCCTCGATCGACTCCTGGTGCTGCTGGAAGGCGGCGTTGTTCACGAGGATGTCGAGACCCCCGAGCTCGCGCACCGTCCGCTTCACGGCATCACGGCAGAACGCCGCGTCGGTGACGTCGCCCGGGATGAGGAGACAGCGGCGTCCCTCCTCCTCCACCGCGCGGCGCGTCTCCTCGGCGTCCACCTCCTCCTGGGGGAGGTAGACGATGGCGACGTCGGCGCCTTCGCGGGCGTAGAGCACGGCCACGGCGCGACCGATGCCCGAATCGCCGCCGGTCACCAGCGCGGTCTTACCCTCGAGCTTCCCGGCGGCACGGTAGGTCGCGCCCTGGTATCGCGGGCGGGGCTCGATCTTCGCCTCGATCCCCGGCTTCCGCTGGTGCTGCGCGGGGAAGGGCGGCTTGGGCTGACGCTCGGCCAGCGGCGCGCTCTCGCGCCCTCGGGTGGCGCGCTCCGTGTCGCGCCGTCCGCCGCGCGACTGCTTCCGCCCGGTGCGCTCCCGCTCCTTCGTCGATGCGCCGGCGCGCATCCGCTTCTTCTCGGCCATCACTCCTCCTCGTGAATCGCTCGGTTCGCAAGCGCGGGAGGGTTGCAACTGTCGGGCCCGGCAGGCGAGCGGCGTCGGACGGCACGAATCGTGACGGCACGGTGTTGGACATCATGAGGAGGACGCATGGGCGGCAAGCGACCAGATCAGTACCAGATCGATCCGGCCGAAGCGGGCGCGACGGACTACAAGTCGCGTCGCGAGGATGAGGGGATACTCGAGCGGGAGAAGCACGAGCTCACCACGCACGAGACGGCGCGGGAGGAGGAGCCGAAGATTCCGCGCTCCGCCGACAACCCCGCGCTGGCCGAGCTCAGGAAGGTGAAGGCAGACGGGAAGCGTCCGGCGAAGAAACGTCGCAAGGAGGGGTGATGGCAAGACGACTCGGCGGTATGCGCATCGCGGTGCTGGCCACGGACGGGGTCGAGCAGATCGAGCTCACCGAGCCCGTGAAGGCCGCGCGCGAGGCGGGAGCGACCGTGCACCTCATCTCGCTCGAGGCCGGCGAGATCCAGGGATTCAACCATCTCGACAAGGGCGATCGGTTTCCGGTGGACCGGGTGCTGGGTGACGTGAGCGCCTCGATGTACGACGCGCTCCTTCTCCCCGGGGGCGTGGCCAATCCCGACCGTCTGCGCATGGAAGCGAAGGCGGTGCAGTTCGTGCGCGAATTCATGGCCTCGGACAAGCCCGTGGCAGCCATCTGCCACGCGCCATGGCTGCTGGTGGAGGCCGACGTCGTAGCCGGGCGTACGCTCACGTCGTGGCCCAGTCTCCAGACCGACATCCGGAACGCCGGCGCCGAGTGGGTGGATCGCGAGGTCCAGGTGGACGGTCGTCTGGTCACCAGCCGGAAGCCGGATGACCTCCCGGCATTCAACCGCGCGATGGTGGAGCGCTTCGCGGACGCCTCGGCCAACGAGAGAGTGGACGAGGCGGTGGAGGAGTCGTTCCCGGCAAGCGATCCGCCGGCGTGGACGCCATCCATGACCGGTGGAACCGGGCACGGTCGTCCGGAAAGCCGGCCATAGCTGGCCATAGCCGGCCGGAGGGCGAGGCGGTGGGAAGGCGCGAGGGGAGTTTACCCCTCGCGCCTCTTCCATCGGTGAGTCTCGGCGCGTAACTCATCGGCGAGCGCGGGAACCATCCGGGCGCGACCGTCGTTGGAGGTGGCATCGCGCCCTTCCTCACCCGGTCCCCCACCTGAGCGATGCCGAAGCGCCATCACTGGATAGTCCGCCTGACGCACTGGGTGAACGTGGTCGCGTTCGCGATCATGGTGGGCAGTGGCCTGCGGATCTTCAACGCCTATCCCGCCTTCGCGCGTAAGGGGGAGACGTTCTGCTGCTACCCCTTCGAGGGCGAGCCCATCCCGGGCTGGCTCACCTTCGGCGGGTGGCTGGCGGGCGCGCGGAACTGGCACTTCGCCATGATGTGGCTGCTGGTGGTGAATGGTCTGGTGTATCTGGTGTTCGTGTACACGCACGGGGAATGGCGCGACCTGGTGCCGAGGCGCGGAATCATGCGGGACGCGTGGGAGATGGTGCGGTTCTATCTCTTCGTCCGAAAGGATCATCCGCGACAGGGGAAGCACAACGCGCTCCAGCGACTCGCCTACTTCGTGCTCCCCCTCCTCGCCATCGTGCAGGTGCTCACCGGGCTGGCGCTGTGGAAGCCGGTGCAGCTCGACTGGTTGACGTCCATCTTCGGCGGGTACGTGTGGGCGAGGTACTGGCACTTCATGTCGATGGTGGGGCTGGTGTTCCTGGCGGTGGGCCACGTCTTCATGGTGTTCGCCGTGGATCCCTACTCCATTCCGGCGATGATCACCGGCAACTACGATGAGACGCGGTCTCCCGAGCGCCGGAACGCACGCCCGTTCATGAATCTCTTCTCCCGGCGCGAGCGGGAGCGCCCGACGGCCGCCTCGGAGGGACAGTGAGCATCGACCGCCGCCGCTTTCTCGCCTATGGCGCCACGCTCACCGCCGCCGCGGTGGCGGCCGCCTGCGACTCGTACGGTCCGCGCTCGGCGCGCGGCCTCTTGCGGCTGGCCGAGCGCTCCAACGAGAAGCTGGAGCGCTGGCTGTTCAGCGACGCGTCGCGCGACGTGGCCAAGCGCTCGGCGAAGGCGGCCGGGTCGAGGTTCCCCGCCTATTTCATCTCCGAGACGATGCCGGTGTGGGATGCCGCGGCGCGCGGCGTCTGGTCGCTGGAGGTGGGCGGACTCGTCAGGCGCCCGCTCCGGCTGACGCTCGAGGAGCTGGCAAAGCTCCCGTCGGTGACGCAGCGCGTGAACCACTACTGCGTGGAAGGCTGGACGGCGGTGGCCACCTGGACCGGCGTGCGCGTGAGCGAGCTCGCGCGTCTCGCGGGCCTCCAGCCGGACGCGCGGTACGTGGACTTCGAGTCCTTCGACTCGGGATACCACGAGAGCTGGGATCTCGACAGCGCGACGCATCCGCAGACGCTGATCGCCTACGGCATGGATGGCCGCTTCCTCGGCCCCGCCCACGGTGCGCCCGCCCGTCTTCATTCCCCGGTGAAGCTCGGCTACAAGAACACGAAGTACCTCACGCGAGTCACGTTCCTGCCCAAGAAGACGGGGGGGTATTGGAGCGACCGGGGGTATGAGTGGTATGCGGGGCTGTGAGGGGAGGAGCCCGGACGAGGCATTGGGCATTGGGCATTCGGCATTCGGCATTCGGCCTTCGCGTCTCGGCGCAGCGATTCCGTCGCGGGAGCCCGAATGCCTAATGCCTAATGCCTAATGCCGCGCCGTTCGCAGTTCCTCCCTCCTCCCTCCTCCCTCCTCCCTCCTCCCTCCTCCTTCCTCGTCTAAACCTTTCCCCACCCACCGGGTTCCTACCTACGAACCACTCCGAGTCACCCGCCACCACGCAATCCGTGCCCTTACCGGAGAATCCGGAGAACGACGCGAGACTCGTGGAGCGGGCGCGGGGTGGGGATGAGCGCGCGTTCGAGGCGCTCTACCGCTCGCATTTGGGACGCGTGATCGCGCTGTGCGCGCGGCTGGCGGGGGATCGGGTTCGGGCGGAGGAATTGGCGCAGGATGTCTTCGTACGCGTGTGGGAACGCCTCGCGCAGTTTCGCGGCGAGGCCGCCTTCACCACCTGGCTGCATGGAGTGACGGTGAATCTGGTACTCAACGAACATCGTAGCGAAGCGCGGCGGGTCGCGCGGGTGGTCACCGCCGCGGACGTCGACCGGCTGGAGTCCGGCGACCGCGGACGCGCGCAGCTCGCGGGGGAGGACATCGACCTCGAGCGCGCCATTGCCGCGCTGCCGGCGGGTGCTCGCGCGGTCTTCGTGCTGCATGACGTCGAGGGATACCGACACGAGGAGATCGCGTCGATGGTCGGCATCGCGGTCGGTACGTCCAAGGCGCATCTCTGTCGCGCGCGCCGGCTGCTCCGCGAGGCGCTGGAGCGATGACGGACATGTCCGATCACACTGATGACTGTCGCGCGCGCGACGAGCAGATCGACGCCTACGTCGACGGGTCGCTCTCCGACATCGAGCGGCGGGAGCTGGAGGGACATCTCCGCGTCTGCGCGCGATGCAGCTCGGAGGTGGCGGCGACGCAGGGGTTGGTGACGCGAGCGCGGGCCCTTCCACGCGAGTTTCCCCCGTCTCGCGACCGGTGGTCGGAGCTCCGGTCTCGCACCTCGCGCGCCGAGCGCCAGCTTGCCGGATGGCGGGTGGCCCGCCTGGCGGCGGCGATCGTGGTCGCCGCGGCGCTCTCCTCGGCGGTCACGTACGTGGCGGTGCGCGGCGAGCGTGGGGGGGCGGACGTGGTCGCCGTCGGTTCACCGCCCGCCCCCGCGTCGCTGGCGCGCATCGAAGGGCAGTACACCCAGGTCACCCGCGAGCTCGCGGCCGAGCTCGAGGCGCGGCGCGAGGAGCTTTCCCCCGAGGCCGTCGCCACCGTGGAGCGGAGCCTGGCGGTGATCGACACGGCGCTGGCGGAGGCGCGCGCCGCGTTGGCGCTCGAGCCCGACAATCCGATGCTGGCCCGCATGCTCGCGGCAACCTACGAGCAGAAGCTCGACCTTCTCCGGCGCGCGACGCGATTGTCGCCGTCATCGTGAGCGCGCTCATGAGGAGACTCTGGATCCTTTCGCTGCTGGTCCTGCCGGGAATCGCCCGCGCGCAGAAGCTCGATCAGGGACGCGCGCTCGCTCCCGACGGATCGATCAAGGTCTTCGCGCTGGCCGGCTCGGTGCGCGTGTCGGGGTGGGAGCGCGACAGCGTAGCCGTGGGCGGCTCGGTGGCCGGTGGACCGCATCGCTTTCACATGGGCGGTACCAGGAGCGCGCTGAAGATGTACGTCGAGGACGACATGCCCAGGTCGCTCGAGAGTCACCTCGAGATCTGGGTGCCGGCGGGGAGCAAGGTGTGGGTGAAGACGGAGAGCGCCTCGATCGACGTGCGGGGCGTCACCGGCAGCGTCGATCTCAACTCGGTGACCGGAAAGATTCGGGTGACCGGCACGCTGCGCGATCTGTACGCCGAGGCGATGGATGCCGACATCGAGCTCAGCGCCACCGCCCCGGCGCTCCGCGCCAAGACCGCCAGCGGAGCGATCACGCTCACCGGCGGCGGGGACAACGTCCGCCTGACGAGCGTGAGCGGCTCCCTTCGGGTACGCGCCAGCGGACTCGAGCGCTCGCGCTTCGAGACCGTGACCGGAGACATCCTGTTCACCGGCGACCTCTCGCGGGGCACGTCGTCGGCCTTCGAGAGCCACAGCGGACGCGTCGAGCTCACGCTCCCGCGTACCGTTTCCGCCGACTTCGATGTGAGCACCTTCGGCGGACCGATCGAGAACCGCCTCACGCTCGTTCGTCCGAAGACGAGTCAGAAGGGACGAACGCGCACGCTGGCGTTCGCGGCGGGGGAAGGAGGTGCGGAGGTACAGATTCGGAACTTCAAGGGACCGGTGATCATCCGCGCGCAGTGAGCGCTCACGGTGAGCCTCGCCGACGCGCCAGCAAACGCACACCTACGCAGGAGGAGTCATGCGTCGCATAACGAAGAGTCCACGCGTTCTCGCCGCCGTCGCGGCACTGGTACTGCTGGTGGCCGCGCCCGCGCTGGCGGGCCCGCCGTGGATCGCCATCGAGGTGCCGCCCAATCCGTTCGACAGCGCGTCACGCGATGCGTTCGTCATCGTGCGCACGTATCACCACGGCAATCCGCAGCAGCTGGCCGTCACCGCCACCGCCGAGGGGCTGGTGCGCGGCGAGCGTCGCAGCGTGAAGCTCGACGTGAACAACACCAGCCGCGCCGGCGTCTTCGCCATCAAGAAGCAGTGGCCGAGCGACGGCGTGTGGACGCTCGTCATCATGTCGCGCGACGGGCAGGGGGTGGCCACGGCGCTGGTGGACATCGGCACCAATGGCGAAGTGGCCGCGGTGCGGGTCCCGACGCGTCAGGACGGGCGCTACCGGATTCCGCGGGAGGTTGCCGCCAGCGAGGTCGACGCAACGCTCCGCCAGCTCGCGCAGCGCGGCGGCTGACCCTCCGCGTTCGGCTGACCACTCACGGGGCGTCGCGT
>DATFFZ010000019.1:0-10778 GCA_035249845.1 Gemmatimonadaceae bacterium | reverse complement strand
ACCCGGTTCAGGTTGGCGCGCGCCGCCACGTCGTCGTTCTGACCCCACTCGATGATCGCGCGGAGAAGGATCAGCTCGGCGTTCCGGATGATCGCGATCGGCTGCCCCGGGCTCAGGTGCACGTTCTGCACGAGGTTCGAGGTGACCGAGGTGTTCGTGTTGCGGTTGGTCGGATCGGGGTTCGATCCGCCCGAGCGTGCGCCGCCGATCACCCACTTGCTGCGACGAAGGTCGCCTGCCTCCGCGGCGGCGGCGACCAGCGGGTTGATGCGGTACACCGATACGTCGGTGAGCGGATTCGGCGTATCTCCCGAGGCGGTGCTGAAGCTGTGATACACACCGAGCGTGGTCGGCGCGGTGAGGCTGTAGAACGACGCGTCGATCGCGTTCTCGGCGCGGGTGAGCGCCGCCTGATCGATCGTCGGGTTGGCCGGCGTGTAGTCGATGAACGCGCGATACGTCTCGACCTTCGCCAGGATCGCGTTGTTGAACTGGAGGAATCCGGCCACATCCTGCGCCGGTCCGAAGCTCGTGGGCAACACGAAGGGGAAGTCGGTGCCGCCGGCCGCGAGGTCGGCCTGCGCGTCGTTGAGGAGCGAGGCGATCGCATCGAGCGCCGCCGGCTTGCACCGGATGTCGGGCAGCGGCTGCGACGGATCGGCGGGCTCGACCACGGCGCCGAGGATGTCGCGCGTCTCGATCACGCGGAGGAGCGAGAGCGCCTTCATCGTCTTGGCGAAGCCGATCGACGCCGACTTCTCCTCGGCCGAGAGGGGCGTCGGGGTGGCGGCGTCGGAGGCTTCGACGGCCGCGACCATGAGGTCGGCGCTGCGCACGTTGGCGTAGAGCGTTCCCCAGTTGGACGAGCCGATGAAGTCACTGGTGCTCATCGCGCTGCCCGGACCACCCGCCACCGATTCCCCGCGGATGAGTCGCGTGATGAAGCGCGGCTCGGCGGGGTCGAAGCGGATGACGTTGCGGGCGATGGTCTCGGCGAAGAGGATCCAGCGGTCCGCCCAGAAGAAGCGGTCGCCGGCGAGCAGCCCCGAGGCCACGGCCTGGAGCTGTGAGCGGGAGGTGATGACCGTGAAGTCGTTCGCCCCCGGGTTGTTCTGGTCCGGCACGAAGCTGTCCTTGCAGGCGCCTAACAGCGCGAGCGCGACGGCCGCGGCCACGATGCGAATCTTCATATGAAGAGATCCAGATCTCGTAGTAGCTGTTCGCGAAGTGATGGGCGTTCGCATGTCAGAAGCCCACGTCGACGGTGAAGAAGAAGCTGCGAGCCGGCGGGAACGGTGCCAGGTCCTGGTAGCGGATGATGTTCTGGTTCCCGAAGTTCGAGACCTCGGGATCGACGCCCCAGTAATCGGTCCACGTCTTCAGGTTGCGGCCGCTCAGCTCGAGGCGCAGCGTGCGCGCCGTGCCGCCGAAGAGCCGTCCGACCAGCGCCTCGGGGACATCGTACGAGATCGCGATCTCGCGGAGCTTCACGTAGCCGGCGTCCTGGATGTACGGACGGGCGCTCCCCGCATCGTTCTGCGCGAGGCGCTCGCGTCCCGCTTCCACGTCGGGCTGCAAGTCGAACACGTCGTACACGTTGGCGGTGATGTTCACCAGGTCGCCGCCCTGCTGCCAATCGAACAACGTCGCCAGGCGGAAGCGGCCGAAGGTGAAGTCATTGGCGAAGCCGACGTTAAAGTCCGGCATCGCGTCGCCCATCTTGATGAGGTTGCCGTCCTCGTCCTGACCGATGATCTGCGTCGGGGACTCGCCTTCCTCGATCCGCGTCTGGCCGTAGGTGAAGCCGAACGCGCCGACGGTGAAGGGAGGAACGTCGTCAGGCAGCTCCATGATCTTGCCGACGTTCTTCGAGAACGTGGTGCGGGAGATCCAGCTCAGATTCTCGGTCTGCACCGGGGTGAGACCCAGCGAGGCCTCCACCCCCCGGTTGCGCAGCTCGCCACCGTTGATCACGCGGCGCGTGAAGCCCGTGGACGGGGCCGGCACCGGAAGCAGGATCAGATCGTTGACCGTCTTCTGATAGCCGGTGAGCGACAGCGAGGCGCGGGAGTTCCACATCGTGATGTCGGTCCCGATCTCGATCTCGGTCTGGCGCTCGGGCTCGATCTCGTTGTTGCCGAGCTGGCCCAGGAACGCCGTGGGCACGCCCGCGCGTACCGAGTTCTGTCCGGCGTACACCGCGCCCACCAGCGGCGTGTACTTGTAGACGTACAGCGGCTGGTTCCCGGACTGTCCGACCGCCGCGCGCACCTTGAGCTCGTTGATGAACGACGAGAAGGTGGGCACGCGGTACGACACGGAGCCCTTCGGGAAGAAATAGAACTTGTCGATGTCGCCGTTGGCGGTTGAGCGCTCGCCGCGCACGCCCGCCGTCAGCAGCAACCGCTCGTTGAGCAGAAGCAGCTCTTCCTGCCCGTAGAAGGCGAGCCCCTTGATGAGGTCGCGGTTCTCGAACACTTCCGTGGCCGCGCCGCGATCCACGTTCTCCTGCCCGAGGATGAGGTCGCGCGTCACGATGTTGGTGGAGCGGTGCCGCGTGTACTGCCGCTGCACGCCCGCCGAGGTGGTAGCCGTCCAGCCGCTCCCGAAGTACTGGTGCACGCCGCCGACGCTGGCGTTGGCCAGCACCGTGTTCCCGCTCTGGCGGGTGGCCGTGCCGGGCAGCCCATCGTTCGGTTCGAACTGGAGCTCGCGCGGAGCCAGCAGGTTGTTGGTCTGCGTGTACTGATCCACGCCGCCATCGGCGCGGAGCTGGAGGCTCTGCTGCTCGCTGGTGATCAGCTGATAGGTGGCCGTCACGGCGCCGAGCAGGCGGTACACCTCTTCCGGCGTCTTCACCAGATCGCGGGTCTGGATCACGTTACTGGCCGAGAAGGGGTTCACCGGATAGATGCCGTTGGCATCCGGACGGTAGTCGAACCAGCTCGGGGTGGACGCCAGCACGAAGTAGGGTGTGACGTTCACGTTGTCGTTGTTGCTGAGTCCGCGACGGGTGAGCGCGTGGATCAGGTTGGTGTTGACCGCGACGTTGAACTTGGAGCCGACGTTCTGGCTGAGGTTGAGCCGGATCGACTGCTTGGTGTAGCCGGTGTTTTCCTGGATGCCGCCGTCGTACTTGGCGAGCCCCGAGGCGAAGAACTTGGTGTTCTGGTTCCCGCCGCGAACGTTCACCGCGGTCTCGTAGGAGAGCTCGTTCTGCCCGAACATCTGCTCTTCGTGATCGCAGAAGCCGTTGCACCGGTTGAAATTGTCGGTCACCTCCTGCGCCGTCATCCCGGCCACCGCGCCACCGTAGGCGATGGCGTCATCCAGCGAGAAGCGGCGGCTCCCCATCTTGTTCGACAGGTCGAAGGTGCCGACGCGCTGCGTGATGTTGAACTCGGTGCGGCCGGTCTGCCCCGACTTGGTGGTGATGATGATGACGCCGTTGGCGGCCTTGGACCCGTAGATCGCCGAGGCCGAGGCGCCCTTCAACACCTCGATGCTCTCGATGTCGTTGGGGTTGAGGTCGGCGATGCGATTGACGCCGTTGTCCTGGCTGGAGGAATTCGACCCCGCGGCCGAGGACGCGCCGAGGATGGCGTTGGTGCCGGGCTGGAGCACGTCGTTGCCGACGATGACGCCGTCCACCACGTAGAGCGGGTCGGAGGCGCCGTTGATGGAGGTCACGCCACGGAGGCGCACCTGCATGCCGCCGCCCGGGGCACCGGAGTTGGCGTAGATCTGCGCGCCGGCGATCTTGCCCTGGAGGGCGTTCTCGATGGTGGGCGTGGGCGCGCGGTTCAGCTGATCGCCCGTCACCACCGCCACATCGTTGGCGGCGTTGATGTTCGACACCCGTGTGGCTTGCCCGGTGACGACCTGGGCCTCGAGCTGCAGGACGTCGCGCTCGAGGGTGACGTTCGCCTCGGCCGCGTCGGCCGCGACGGAGATGTCCTTGCTGCGGTAGCCGACGCGCCTGACGCGAAGCGTGACCGGCCCGCTGGGCACGTTGAGGGCGAATTGCCCCTCGTCGTTCGTCAGCGTGCCGATGGCAGTGCCGACGACGAGTATTTGCGCGCTGTTGACGGGCTCGTTCGAGCCCGAGCCGGTCACGCGGCCGGTGAGTCGCCGTTGTGCTTCCGCGCTGGTGCTGGCCAGCACGAGCAACACGGCGCTCAGGATGACAAGACGGAACTTGTGCACGTCGCCTCCTGGCTGTGAAAGGAAGGTGAAGCTGGGACAGGAGCACCGGGCCAGAAGCGCACGACGCCGTCGTCGAGACCCTGGCCCTCCGATCTCGACGCCGGCACGTAGCGATGACGAAAGCCGCACACGAGCCCAACGTTCGCGCGCGCGTGCGGCAGCGTCGCACAGCGTCGGGCAGAGTAGGGCGGTGCGTCGAGCGCGATCAACGATTTGTTGACGAACGGGCTGTCGGGCGGGACGAGCGGGGCGTGGCGCGAGGTTGCCGCGCTGTCACTCTTGTATCAGATCCCGTGACGGCGACGATGCCTAACGAGTCCGCACCGACCCCGCCGTCGCGCTCAGCGAACGCGGAAGGGAAGCGCGTACTCGCGATCATCCCAGGCCAGGCGAAGCACGCCGCCCGCCCCCTCGGCGGCGACGTCGATCGTGAAGCGCTCCACGACCGACGAGCTCGTGGTGAGCCGGAGCGGCACACGCACCAGGTCCTGCGCCGGATCGTACTGCGTCCCCCACTGCCCCACCTGCTTGTTCACGATCAGCGTGGGGCCATGGGCGCCCCCGGGGATGCTCCACAACGTGTACTTCCCCGCCGGTACCACCGTCTCCGCGCCGCGCGCGTCGCGCAGCACCAGGTCGCGCGAGCTCTCGAGCTGCGTGGCGGCGTTGGCGCCGGTGCGCCACACCGAGTCGAGCGGAACCAGCCCGCCGAAGATGCGCCGCCCGCGACGGGAAGGACGTCCGTAGTCGATCGACAGCGCCGCGCCGGCCACCGTGGCGCGCACCGTGTCGCGCGGCGAGGGAAGCCCGGGCTGGCCCGCGCTCTTCTCCAGCGCCAGGCGACGCTTGACGATCCCCTCCAGGTCCACCTCGTCCACGCGCTCGGCGAGCGTCTTCACCGTCGTCGCCGTCGCGTCGAGCGCCAGCAGACGCCCGTCGCGCGCCACGCGCGCGTGAAGCGGCACGCCGATGTCGATGAGCACCGAGTCCCCGCGCAGGCGCTTCACCGTGACGGCAAAGACCGGCTGCGGCGCCGCGCTGAACATCTCGATCCGACCGCTGTCGCGCCCCGAGGCCAACGCCCGCAGCACCACCTGCTCGAACACGGCGTGGGAGACCGACACGAAGGGGACGGCCGGCCCGTGCAGCACCCCACGCGAATTCACCGACGTGTTGGCCACGCCGCGGCTCCGAATCTCGGTGGTGATCACGCTGTCGCGAACGGTGCTGATGCGCTCGAACGGAGGAGGCTGCTCCGGCGCCGCCTCCGGTTCGCGCGTCACCAGCGTGAACCCCGTCACCCGGCCGTCGGGGGTGAAGTCCAGCCGATAGTGCGCCACGCGCGTCGCGGGGTTGAAGAACGCGACATCGCCCTCCAGGTGCGTGGCGTCACGCACGTAGCGCTCCACGTACAGCGTGTCGCTCCCGAGCCGCGCGATGAACGCGCCCCGCGAGGGCCCGAGCACGGCCGGCGGATTCTGCTGCGCGTGCGATCGAGGCGCGACGACCGAGAGCGCGATGGCGAGCGACAGCCTGACCAGGCGCATGACAGGCTCCGGGTTCATGATGGCGAACCCGAGATGCCGGCCCAGCCGCCCTGGAGACAGCACCACACAGGCGCGGAACGACCAGTCCAGACCAGTGCGCTGTGGAGGGAGGCACCGGCGCGCGCGGACTGGACTGGCGGCGCGCTACCGGAGCCCTTCCAGGCCTTGCGTCAGTCGTCTCAGCCCGGAGCCATCGCGGTTGATGACGTGCACGTCGACCGCGCCGGACGCGCTGCCGTTGACGAGCAGCCGTCTTCCATCCGGAGACCAGCTCGGCTGACCGCTCGCTTCGAGACCAGTCGTCAGGCGCGAGGTCCGGCCCGAGGACAGCTCGGCGAGGTAGAGGTCGGAGGAACCATCGCGGTCGGACGTGAACGCCACCGATCTCCCATCGGGCGATACGGCCGGAGCACGATCGTTGCCGTCGCTCGTGATGAATGGACGGACGGCCCTGGTTCGAACGTTGAGGATGAAGAGCTGATCGCGTCCCTGGGGATTGGCGTAGATCACGATCTCGTCGCGGCCGGGAATCCAGCTCGGCACCTGGCTGCTCCAGGCATTGTCGGTGAGCCGTACCTCGTTCGCGCCGAGCGTGTCGACGACGTAGAGCTCCCAGTGGAAGGTGCTCGCGGTGCTGTCGAAGACGCCTCGCTGGAAGGCGATGCGGCGCCCGTCGGGAGAGGGGACCGGCACTCCGTCGAAGCCGGGCGCGGTGACCAGTCGCCGTTGCCGTAGGCCGCTCGAGTCCATCGTGTAGAGGTCGACTTCCAGCGCGTTCGTGTAGTTGCGCGGCGACTGAAAGGCGATGCGCGCGCCGGAGGGAAGGTAGTACGGATGCGCGTCGCGCCCCGGGCTGAACGTCAGCCGCCGCTGCTCGCTCCCGTCGGCGCGCATCGAGTAGATCTCCCAGTCGCCGTCGCGTGTGGAGGAGAAGATGATGCGCCGTCCGTCCGGAGACCATTGCGGCCAGGCGTTGTCGTACGTCGTGTTCGTGATCCGCCGCGCGCTGTCGCCCTCGGCGTCGATCACGTAGAGCTCGAAGCGTCCGCTCTGGTCGGAGTAGTAGGCGATGCGCCGCCCATCGGGAGACCAGGCGTGCTCGAAGCTCGTGCCGGTGTCGGCGCTGAGCGGGCGAAGCGCGCTACCGTCCACGTTCATCGTGAACAGACGCGCGCGCCGATCGCGCTCGGAGAAGAACACCACCCGCTTCCCATCGGGGGAAAACTTGGCGCCCCCCTCGTTGGCCGCGTGCTGATGGAGCGCCCGCTGATCGCTGCCATCCACGCGCATGGTCCAGATGTCGCCCGCGCCGCCGCGATAGCTGCCGAAGATGATGCGCGCTCCGTCCGGCGACCACGATGCGTGCGAGTCCCGACCCGGCGAGGTGGTGAGGCGTCTGGGCTCCGTCCCGTCGGCGCGCATCACGTACACCTCTTCATCGCCATCGCGATCGGAGTCGAACAGGATGTGATTCCCGTCGGGCGACCACGACGGGTGGCGCGCGAACATCGATGCCGGCGAGGCACCGGGGTGCGTCAGCCGCCGCTCCCCGGTGCCGTCCGGCCTGATCGTGTACAGGTTCCAGACGCCATCGCGGTTGGAGTCGAAGACGATGAGCGATCCGTCCGGTGACCAGGCCGGATGCGTGTCGTCGGCGACGGTGCGCGTGAGGCGTCGCTCACCGCTGCCGTCGGCGTTGATGATGTAGAGCGACGTGCGGCCATGTCGCGCGCTCTCGAACACGAGCTGGCGTCCGTCGGGCGACCAGGACGGATTGATGTTCAGGAAGACGGGCGCCTGCGCCGGCGCTGCGCTCGCGAGACAGAGCGCGCCAAAGACGAGCACTCCGGTGGCCGCCAACCTTCGTCGCATGAGATCTCCCCGTGTCATCGCCGACAACATGTCGCCCGGTGGCGCGCTCGCCACGGCGACGCGGTCGTCCTTTGCAACTTCCTGACAGCGGTGCACCGCGACATGTCATCGCTGGCCGCGCAAACTGGAGTGCGACGTCGTCGGCGCCCGGTGCTAGTGTCGTGCGTTTGTGAACGACGAGATATCGAGCCGGAGAGCGCTCCTTCGCCTCCTTTCTCCGAGAACAGGAAGAGTAAATGCCGCGAGTTAGCACACGCTCAGGTATGCGCCTGGTGTCGGCGATCTTCTCGATCGTCGTCATCGCCGCCGCGCTGACCCAGCCGGCGCGCGGGCAAGCGACGTCCTTTCCCACCGATTCGGCGATTCTGGCGATGCTTCGCGCTCGCCTGGAGCGGAGCGGGAGCACGGCGATCGTCGTCGGACTGCTCGAGGATGGGAAGCGCCGGGTGATCGCTCAGGGCACGACTTCGCGCGGCGGCCAGGTCGTGGATGGGAACACGGTCTTCGAGATCGGGTCGATCACCAAGGTCTTCACCGGCACCCTCCTCGCCGACATGGCGCGGCGCGGCGAGATCAGGCTGGAGGATCCGGTGGGCAAGTACCTCCCGGCGTCCGTGCGCATGCCGAGCAGCAACGGTCGAAAGATCACGGTAGGCGACCTGGCCGATCAGCACTCCGGCCTCCCCCGTCTGCCTGACAATCTGAATCCGGCGAATCCCAGGAATCCGTACGCGGACTACCCGGCCGATTCGATGTTCGCCTTCCTGTCGCGTCACACCCTCGCGCGCGTCCCCGGTGCCCGCTTCGAGTACTCCAACCTCGGCGTCGGCCTCCTCGGTCACGCGCTGGCGCGACGCGCGGAAACGAGCTACGAGTCGCTCCTCATCGAGCGCATCCTCGATCCGCTCGGGCTGGACGACACGCGCATCACCCTCACGCCATCCATGCGGCAGCGCCTGGCCGCCGGACACGACGCATCGGGCGCCCCCGCGGAGAATTGGGACATCCCTTCGCTGGCCGGTGCCGGCGCGCTGCGCTCCACCGCCAACGATCTCCTCGACTTCGCCGCCGCGGCGCTCGGCGCGCCGGGTCCGCTGGCCGCGGCCTTCGAGATGGCGCAACGGCCACGCCATGACATCAACCCGCGCATGTCCATCGGTCTCAACTGGTTCACCGCGCGCGCGGGCAACGTCGCCATCGTGTGGCACAACGGCGGAACCGGCGGCTACCGCTCGTACCTCGGGCTCGACAAGGGCGGTCGACGCGCGGTGGTGGTGCTCACCAACTCCCAGAGCGGAGCCGACGACATCGGCCGCCACCTGCTCGATCCGATACTGCCACTGGCCAGCGCGCCCTGAACACAGCCGCGCCCGCAGCGCTCAGCTCTCGCGGCGCGCTCCGGCCAGGCGATAGCCTCGCCGGCGGATGTTGATGAGATAGCGCGGGCGCCCCGCGTCCGGCTCGAGCTTGCGACGCAGATTCGCCACGTGCGCGCGCAACGAGTGCGACTCGCCGCGCTCGGCGCTCGCCGGTATGAGCCGTTGAAGCTCCGGTGCCGGAATGACGGCGCCGCCGGCGCGCGCCATCGCCACCAGCAGGTCGAACTCCAGCGCGGAGAGCGCCACGCGCTCGCTTCCGCGCAGCACCTCGTACGCCGCCACGTCCACCCGGATGTTGCCGAACGCGTATCGTTCCCGCTCGGCGCTCTCCACCGGGGGCGATCGGCGCGGTACCGGGCGCGCGATGGAGCCCCGCGCCGGGGTCGCATCGCGCCGGAAGAACGGGCCCACCACCGCGCTCACTCCACCGGCCCGCAGCAACGACAGGCAGCGCTCCACCCGCGCTGGGTCCACGAACACGATCAACGTGGCCGTACCGTCGTCAGGCAGACGGTCGTGCTCGGCCTCGCCCGCTTCGCGGGGGTGACGGAGCGCTCGCTCGGCGCCCGCGCGCCCAATCCATGCGCCGATCATGTCGGATTATCGGCGCACGCGCGGCGTGGTGCCCGGTCCAGATGGCCAGGATTCCGCCATGCCACCCTGGCTGGCGTTTCAGGCGCGCGCGCGCAGGCGGCGGTCCAGTACGCCGCGCAGGAGACGCGCGGCCCGGCGGCTCTGCGCTTCCGGCACCGCGGCGTATCCCAACAGGAGCGCCGGTGGAAGCGCTCGCTCGAGACAGTAGAGCGAGAGCGGCGGCACCTCGACCTTCGCCTCGAGCGCCACGCGGGATATCGCCGCGTCATCGGCGTCCGACTCGAGCCAGGCTACCAGGTGCATACCGCTCGTCGGCACATCGGCTCGCACCATTCCGGAGAGCTCTCGCGTCAGCGTGTCGAGGAGTGCTTCCTGCCGCTCCTGGTAGAGCGCCCGCATCCGTCGCACGTGCCGCGCGAAGTGGCCCTCCAGCAGGAAGTCCGCCACCACCGCCTGCTCCACGGTGGGCGACATGTAATCGGAGAGCTGCTGCATGCGATCGAACGCATCCACCAGATCCGGCGGCACCGCCAGATAGCCGAGGCGGAGCGCGGGGAAGAGCGTCTTGCTGAAGGTGCCGACGTAGATCACACGCTGCGCCGTGTCCAACCCCTGGAGCGCGGTGATCGGCCGCCCTCCATAACGAAAGTCGCTGTCGTAGTCATCCTCCACCACCCAGGCTCCCACCTGCGCCGCCCACTCCAGGAGCGCCAGCCGGCGCGGCAGGCTCATCGTCACGCCCAGCGGGAACTGATTGGAGGGTGCGACGTACGCCATGCGCGCGTGCGGCGCCAGCGCGCGCCCCACCGCCACGTCGAGTCCCTCACCGTCCACCGGCACGGGCACCAACCGCGAGCCGCTGGTCACGAACGCGGCGCGCGCGGCCAGATACCCGGGATCCTCCACCCACACGTCGCTGCCGGGATCGAGCAGTGTTCGCGTGACCAGGTCGATCGCCTGCTGCGCGCCGCGTACCAGCAGCACCTGCTCCGAGCGCACCCGCACGCCGCGCGCCGCGCCGAGATAGCTGGCGACCGCCTCGCGCAGCGGAGGAAAGCCGCCACGCGAGCCATAGCCAAGGAGTGCTCGCGGGCGGCGCCGCGCCCGCCGTCGCCGCAGCGTCTCCCAGATCGCCACCGGGAATGCATCGAGCGCCGGCTCCCCCACGCGAAAAGGCACC
>DATFFZ010000018.1:0-11416 GCA_035249845.1 Gemmatimonadaceae bacterium | reverse complement strand
CGAATCGGCGAGCGCGGCGCTCGCGCCCGCCGGCTGCTGAAGCGCGCGACGGCGAATCCCGGTCGAGCGCTCCGCGTCGAATACGCCGGCGGACTCCATCCACTGCACCAGCGCGTCGAAGTCGCGCAATGCATCCACCCGCGTTCCGCGCCGGACATCGTCGGTGTTGACGAAGTCCAGCCACAGACGCTCACCGACGAACACGAACGGCGGAGTCTGGGAGGCGTGTAGGGGGGACATGAATGGAACTGCCATGAGATGGGAGACAAGAGTATCCCCCGCTCGGGCGAGAGGCAAGGTCGCTCGCCCATGACGCCGCGGGGAGGGAATTCCGCCCGAGGCCCGCGACATTTCGAGGCACGCGTGGCCTCGATCTGCCGCGCGCGATGCGTGACGTCCACCACGCGCGCGACTGGCGCGCGATGACCGGCGCGGCGAAGATTAGCGAGGTCTCATCTCCGGAGCTCCGTCTCGTGTCGCTCGCCGCCATCCGTTCGGTTGCCGTCGGTTCCACCAATCCGGTGAAGATCGCTGCCGTGCGCGCGGTCATCGCGCGCGTCGCGCCGAAGGCGACGATCGACGGCATCGCGGTGCCGTCAGGCGTGCCCGAGCAGCCGTTCGGCGACGACGAGACGATCCGCGGCGCGCGCTCTCGGGCGCGCGCGGCCAGAGCGCGGCTCGATGCGGACCTCGGTGTGGGCATCGAAGGCGGTGTCGTGGAGGAGAGCGACGGCGGCATGCGCACCTGCGCCTGGGCGGTGGCCGTGTCCCGCGACGGTCGCGTCGGGACCGGCGGGTCGCTGGCCATGCCGCTCCCGCCCGCCGTCGCCCGCGCCATCCGGCAGGGCGCCGAGCTCGGCCACGCCATGGACGCGGTCACCGGACTGCACGACACGAAACGCGGACAGGGTGCCGTGGGTATTCTCACATCAGGACTCATCGACCGGCAGCGCGCCTACGAGGCGCTGATCACCTACGCTTTGGCGCCATTGCTGGCGCCCGAATTCTGGGGCGACACGGCCGCGCCCGCCGAGCTCGACCTCTTCGTTCAACCGCATGGCTCAGGACAATGACTCGAGGCTTCACTCTGATTTCACTGGCGGTGATCGCGGCCTGCGCCACGACCCGGCCAGCCGTCGACGCACCGCGCCCCTCGACGGGCGCGATAGATACCGCTTCCAGCGCGCCACCCGCCGAGTCGGCCGCGCCGCTCAGCCCAGCCGACTCCACGAGCGCGGTCGTGGGGGGCGATACGCTGGCCATCCACTTCAGCAGTCCCGCGATGCGGGGCCGCGAGATCTTCGGCGGCCTGGTGCCGTTCGGGCAGGTCTGGCGTACCGGCGCCAACGCGGCGACGTCTTTCGTGACCACGGCTGACGTGGAGATCAACGGCGTGACCGTACCGGCGGGACGCTACACGCTGTACTCACTCCCCGAGCGCGGCGGCGACGGCGTGGGGAGCTGGCAGCTCATCGTGAACCGGCAGACCGGGCAGTGGGGCACCGAGTACCACCCGGAGCAGGACCTGGTGCGTATTCCGCTCAGGGTCGCCGGCACGTCCCAGCCGGTGGAGCGCTTCGACATCGCGCTGCAGCCCGACGGCGATGGTCGCGCCACGCTGGCCTTGGAGTGGGAGCGTACGCGCGGTACGGCGGACGTCGTGGTGAAGCGATGACGGCCTCCGCTTCGAAACGTCCCTTCGTGATCTCCGAGTACGTGCGGTGGGGGGACATCGACCTCGCCGGCATCATCTGCTACGGCGCGTACATCAGGTTTTACGAGCTGGCCGAAACGGAGATCTTCCGCGCCGCCGGCCTCCCCTTCCGCGAGATGTTCGAGCGCTACGACATGTGGCTGCCGCGGAAGATCATGCACACGGAGTTCCACAAGCCGGCGCTGCTCGACGATCGGCTGAAGGTGGTCACCTACTTCAGCCACATCGGGCGCACCTCGCTCACCATCAACTTCGACGTCATGAACGCCGCCGATGGGGCGCTGCTGGCCTCGGCCTATCAGGTGCTGGTGTGCGTGGGACGGAAGGACCTCACGAAGCGCGAGCTGCCCGTCGAGATCGTGAAGGCGCTGGAGCCGTACACCATGGCGTGCGAGGAGGCGAGACGGGCGGCGTGATGCTAGCGGCGCGCTTTCCTGGCGCGACGCTTCCTCGTCTCCGGCTTGAGAATGGTCCCGCGGCAGCTGTCGCTGCCGCAGTAGCAGGGATACTGGTCCGGCTCCAGCACGTCGCCATCCACTTCGCGCTCGTACTGGTAGTCGTATGACAGCTCCTCGCCCGGCTGGATGGTGCGTATCGCCTCGATCCAGATGCGCCCATCACGGATCACCGCCTCGCAGTTCGGATCGCAGGAGTGATTGATGTACGCCGCGTCGTTCCCCTCCACGGCGCCGTCGACGCAGACGTCGTCGTCGAGGGTGAAGAGGAAGGTGTGGTGGCGGTCCATGGCGTCGTCGTCGTAGCGACGATCGGCCTCGTCGTTCGAGATGCGCTCTCCGGTGTACTCGACGATGCGGGTGCCCTTGCGGATCTTGCGGAGCGCGAACGCGCCACGCCCCTGAATGCGGGAGCGTCTCAGCTCGAAATAGGGATGGTCTGCCTTCGACATCGGATGCCGCGATTCGGGTCCGGAACGATGCGATCGTTGAAATATACTCATGCAAGAAACGCGAACGGCCGCCGGATTTCCGGCGGCCGTTCATGCGTCACAAGCGAGCGAGACTACCGGCGCGGGAAGGTCGGGTTGGCGATCCCGATCCGCGGTCCGCGGTTGTTGACCATGATGTTGATCCCCGTGCCAATGGCGGCGTCGATGAGGCCACCACGCCGGCCGCGTCCGATGCCATGGCGCTCGCAGTGGTCGACGCCGGCCGAGCCGCCGCGAATCACCGGAATGATGCCGCCCCAGCCGCCATCGCCGGCACCCGCGCCGGGATAGTCGGCGCCACCGCCACGAACGACGGGAGGCGCGCTCGGACGGGGGGCGGCGACCGGTGCTTCGGCGACCGCTGCCACCTCGACGGGGGCCTCAGGCTCTGGCTCGGGCTCCACCGCCAGCTCGGGCTCGGGCGCCTGCTGCTCCTCTTGAATCGGCGAGGCCTTCGGCTTGGCCGCGCGTCTTGGCTTGACCGCGCGCTTCACCGGGGCGGACTGATTCGCTTCGATCGGCGAGACGATCTGCTGGCCGTTGGTCGCCTGCGCCGAGGCCAGATCGAGGCCGGCCGAAGAGGCCAGCTCGAGCTCCTTCCGAAGATCCGCGCTGAGCTCCGTGCTCGACTCCGGTGCATCCTTGGCGCAGGCGATGGCCAAGAGGGCGATGGGGAGCATCGCGAGCTTGTTGATGTTGCGCACCCGTCCTCCGATCGAGTTGGGTCCAGAACGACCGCTGCTACACAGCGATCGGCAAGGGCAGGGCGCAGGCCATCGCGCGACGCCGGAAAGCGTGGCTCAACGGGCAGTCGAGGACGCTCGTGTCCTCTGTCGGCGACGAGCGTTGTCCCCGGTCGGAGACAACGCGTGTGGTGGGACGACGCTCTTCGCCGCGCCGGGGCTGGCGCGCCGGTTGCCCGCCTGCGATACATGCTCTTCATGCATCGCGTGATATCCATGACGCGCGCTCATGTCATCGCCGCCGCGTCGGCGGGCGCGCTGGCCCTTGCTGGCTGCGATGGGGCGTCGGCGCGCACCACGCCCGCCGAGCGCGCCGCCATCGCCGACACGATCAAGCGTACGGTGTCGGACGCATACGACTTCTCGCGCCCGGACGTCATGCGCCGGCTCATGAGCCTGTATCCGGATTCCGGGCGGGTGGTCTCGGCGGCGGCGGGACGGATCATCGCCTCGCGCGATTCGCTCGAGCGGGAGCTGCGGTACTTCTGGGAGAGCACCGGGCAGAACATGCAGAATCCCACGCTGGAGTGGGGGCCGGTGTACGTGGACGTGCTGACGCCCAGCGCAGCGGTGGCGACGTGGACGTACAGCATTCCGCATCGCACGCCGACGGGCGCACCGCACACGATCGCCGGCGCGTGGACGGCGCTCTTCGTCCGCCGTGGCGGGCGGTGGGTGATCATCCAGGAGCACCTCTCGGAGCTCCCGCCGCGACAGCTACCGCAGGTCGGAGGGTAGCCGCGGCGAGGAGAGGAGCGCGGTGAAGATCTGCCAGCGTCGCTCCTGGTCGGTGCCACCCGACTTCTCGACGTACTGCCTGACGAGATCCTTCCCCAGGTTGTAGTTGATCACGTAGCTCCGATACTGATCGATGAAACGCACCCGCTGCTGCGCCCGCGCCGGTGAGTACATGGCGTAGCGCGTGAGCCACTCCGCGGCCGCTCTGGCGTCGATCTTCCCGTCGAGGTAGCGGCGCGCCGCTTCGTTGCCGGCGTACGCCAGCTCGTCGGTGAGCGCCTTCACGCGGTAATACTCCGCGGCCCGCGCCGGGTCGAGCCCGGCGAGGGGGAATAGCCGCTCGCGCTCGAAGCGGATGCGCTCCTCGCCGGGGAAAGAAAGGTCGACGCCGTAGTTGGCGCTCCCCTCGGCGATGAAGGATATCGGGCTGAAGAGGGGATAGACGGAATACTCGACCCACCCGCGCTGGCGCACGAGCCGGTTCTCGAGGAGCGTGTTGTAGACGTGGTGACCGGGATAGCCCTCGTGGCAGGCGAGGTCGAGCGCGCGGTCGATGTAGATCGGCAGGTCGGTGTTCACCTGGATCAGGCTCCGGTGATTGCCCTGATACCAGTTGTAGCCGCTCCACGACTTGCCGGTGACGTACTCGACGGTGAAGCTCTCGCCGGGAGGGAGCGACACGTACCTCGCCGTACGCTCCTTGCACGCCTCGATCGCCGCGGTGAAGACCGTGTCGAGACGCGCCGCGGGAATGATGAACGCCTTCCGGTACTCCTCGTAGCGCGCCACCAGCGGTGCGCTACCGGGGAGCGCGGCGTCGAGCCGATCGAGGATGCGCTGGAAGTGCTCCTCTCCGTGCGTGGGCGCGACCGCGTCGTACAGCGCCTTGGACTCCTCGTCGAACGAGAGCCGCGCGCCGCCGAGCATGTCCACGCGCGCCACCAACGATTGGAGCTGCCTGACGAGGAAGCGGTGCCGAAGCTGCTCCATCGCATCGGCGCCGGCGGCGGGCGGGCTCGACTGGAGGGTGGCGACGAGGTCGGCGGCCTCCTTTCGGATGTCGGCGAGCGGCCGCTTCACCGAGTCGGAGGCGGCCTTCCACTCGGCAGGACCGTAGTAGGCGTCGACGTAATCACCGTCGTGGCGCCCGACGGCCAGCACGAGCCTCACGTACGACTCGGCCGCGCGATTCATGACGGGCGTCGATCGGTCAGGAGCCGGAGCACTCGCACAGGCCAGAAGGAAGGGGAGCATCAGCGGGAAGTAGCGCATCGGTGGGCCGGTTCGGTGAGGCGAATGATATCATCGTGATGCCGAGCGGAAGGCAGGTCGAGATCGCGAGTCTGTGCGAGGTGCGATCGTCGAATGGCGTATGTCGATCGCAGCTCTCTCGTCCATTCCCGGATCAATCAGGAGGCACGCTCTCCAGCGCGTCTTCCTTGTACGCCAGCCAACCGGTCTCTTCCTCGGCGACCAGCTCCACCTCGGTGCCTAACGGGAGGGTGAGGTTGGGGACTTCGTGGCCGGCGGGGAAGTCGGTCAGGATGGGGATGTTGAGGTCGGAGAGGAGGTCGAGAAGGAAGTCCTCGAACTCGTCTTCCTCGGAGCGGTCGATCGAGAGCTGGCCGAAAACGACGCCTCTCACGCCGCGAAGGAGGCCGGCGGCGCGCAGGTGGACCAGCCGCTCGTCGATGAAGGACATGGGATCGCGCGTCTCCTCCAGGAAGAGGATCGCGTCGCGCGTGTCCACCTCGTACGGCGTGCCGATGGTCTGCTGCACCAGCGAGAGGTTGCCGCCCGCCAGCCGTCCGGTGACGCGACCGGGGCGCACGGCGCGCGCGATTCCCTTGCCGATGCGGATGCCCGGGTGCGGGGCGGTGAGGGCGGTGATCAGCGACGAGGTCGTCTGGTCGCGGGCGGTGGGGATGAGGTCGTCCACCGTCGGACCGTGGAAGACGCGCAGCCCGGCGCGCCGGATCAGCCAGAGGTGGAGCGCGGTGATGTCGGAGTAGCCGACGAAGGGCTTGGGATTGCGCCGGAAGATCTCCGGCTCGAGATACGGGAGCATGCGCACGGCGCCGTAGCCACCCGTCCCGCCGATCACCGCTTTCACCCGCGGATCGAGCCAGATCCCCATGAAGTTCTCGGCGCGTCGCTCGTCTTCGCTGCGCTTGAAGCGGCGGAAGTGCTCGATCTCGGGGTCGAAGACCACGCCGAAGCCGGCCCGCTCGAGCGCGCGCGCGCCGCGCAGCAGGAAGCCTGGACGCGGCGCGTACGACGGGGCGACCACTCCGATGTGATCACCCTTCACCAACGCGGGGGGGCGCAGCAGCGGTGGTGGCGGCTCGGAGCCCTCAGGGCTCATCCCACAACGCTCCGCTCGTCAGCGAGAGCCGCTCGCGGCCGGCTGTCCCTCCGGCGGCGAGCTGTCACGTACGAGGAGACGCTCCGTTTCCTCGCGACTGGAGAGCGCGTCGTCCACCGCCGAGCCGACGCGACGCGCGGCGTCTATGGCGGAGGTGAGGCTCTCGAGGCTCCCGGCCCCGGCCTGGAGACGCAGGAGGTCGAGCCGAATGTTCTCCAGCGCGGCCACCGTGCCGGCCAGCCGGCGCGACGCCGCATCACGGGCGACGCGAAGCTCTGATGCCACGGCGGCGCGGCGCTCGGCGATCGCACCCTGGTCGCCGAGCGTGGCGGATGCCGCCGCCTGCGTGCCGGAGAGGGCGTCGAGCTGCGCGCTCAACTCTTCACTCCGCCGCCGCACATCGCGGGCGTCGCGCTCGAGCTTCTCGAGGAGATCGGGAAGGTCGCCCAGTTGCTTCTGGGTGGCCCTGGGGAGGGCGCGGAAGAGGTCCACCGCCGCCATGCCGATGGCGACTTCGGTGGGGCGATGCAGCGTGGTGGCGGGCGCGCGCCGGCGGAGTCTCCACCCCGCGATTCTCGCAAGGCGCTCCCCCCAGCCGCTGTCCCACGACCTGGCGCGCGCTTCGTCGAGCAGGTCGCGCTCCTTGCGACGGGTGACGAATCCGATGATCGCGCCGAAGGTAGCGACCGCGGTGGAGATGCCGAAGGTGATCGCGGTCGTGGTCCACGGCGCCCAATCGAGCGCGAGGAGGACGCCGGTGCCGGTGGCGACGGACGCACCCAGCGCGAGGTACGTGGTGTAGCGAATCACGCGCTCGATGAGGCGTGGCTGCTCGCTGTACTCGAAGGCCAGCTCCTCGCGGCGGTTCTCGATGTGCTCGTGGAGGGCGGCGCGTACGTCGCCCAGATCGTATCCGGCGGCGAAGAGACGACGCGTGTGATACAGCTCGTAGAGCACGTAGATGACGAGCGGAGCGACGAAGGCGACGATGTCGTTGGGGGAGAAGTCCAGCAGGATCTCGAGCGAGCAAAAGAACTCCCAGACGAGAATGACGACGCGGAGCGAGCGGCCGCGCTGGAGCCAGAGCCGGAGCGCGGCGGGGATCTCGCGGCGCTGTCCCTGCGCGGTGGCGAGGGCCTCGGCCAGCGCCTCGCCGTTGGCGTAGCGGTGCGCCGGCTCCTTGGCCAGCGTGCGATCCACCGCCTGCGCGAGGGCGCGGGGGATCGCGGCGCTCATGGCCGACAGCGACGGCGGCGGCTGCGTGAGATGCTTGGCGAGGATGGACTGCACCGTCGGTCCATCGAAGGGGAGCTTTCCGGAGAGGGCGAAGTGGGCCACCACGCCTAACGAGTAGAGGTCGCTGCGTCCGTCGATGGGCTCGCCGGCGGCCTGCTCGGGGCTCATGAAGTGCGCCGTCCCCATCACCTGTCCGACCTCGGTCAGCTGCGACGCCTCGGCCACCTGCGCGATTCCGAAGTCGGTGACCATGGCGCGCCCGCTCCCCTGCTCGAGCAGGATGTTGTCGGGCTTGATGTCGCGGTGCACGACGCCGCGCGCGTGCGCGTAGGCGAGCGCCCAGGCGACCTCCTGGATCATGCGCGTGGCCACGGCCACCGGCAGCGGACCGCGCGTGCGCACGCGGTGGCTGAGCGTCTCCCCCTCCACGTACGCCATGGCGAAGAAGACGAAGCCCTGTACCTCGTCGACGCGGAAGATGGGAACGATGTTGGGATGCGAGAGCTTGGCGGCCGTGCGCGCCTCACGCATGAAGCGCTCGCGCAGGTCGGCGCGCTGCGCCAGCGCCGGCGGCAGCACCTTGAGCGCGACGTGCCGGTCGAGCTGGACTTCGCGCGCCAGGTACACCACGCCCATCCCACCGCGCCCCAGCTCGCGCTCGAGCGAGTACTGTCCCGCCAGCGCGGATTGGAGAGCGATGAAGTCGAGGTCGAGGAGGTCGGCCATGCGCTATCCTACGAGAAAAGTGAGGGAGGGGGGAGGAGGAGGGGGGAGGGAGGGGAACTGCGAACAGCGCGGCATTGGGCATTCGGCATTGGGCATTCGGGCTCCCGCGACGGAATCTCACCGCCGAGACCCCGAATGCCGAATGCCGAATGCCGCCGTTGCCGTTGCCGTTGTCCTCCCTCCTCCCTCCTCCCTCCTCCCTCCTCCCTGGTAGATTATCTGGATGCCCCCGATGGATAACACCTATTACCGCCGCGGTTTTGGGCTCAAGGCGGAGGTTCAGCAAACACTCGACGCCGACTACACCGGGCGGCTGGTGGACCTGCTCCGCGAGCGGGAGTACACCCTGGAGGCCGGCGGGGTCACGGTCCGGTTGGCGCGCGAGTTCGGGTTCTGCTACGGGGTCGAGCGGGCGGTCGAGTACGCCTACCAGACCAGGAGCAAGTTTCCCGACCATCGCATCGTGCTGGTGGGGGAGATCATCCACAACCCGCACGTGAACGGGAAGCTACGCGACATGGGGATCGAGATCCTGGCGCGCGGGCAGCAGGGGTTCGACTTCTCCGGCGTCGGGCGCGACGACGTGGTGATCCTCCCCGCCTTCGGCGTCACGGTGCACGACTTCGAGACGCTGCGCGCCATCGGGTGCATCGTGGTGGACACCACCTGCGGGTCGGTGCTCAACGTCTGGAAGCGCGTGGAGAGTTACGCCCGCGACGGCTTCACGGCGCTCATCCACGGCAAGCACTATCACGAGGAGACACGCGCCACCGCCTCGCAGGTGAATCGCTTCGAGGGCGGAGCGTATCTGGTGGTGCGGGACATGAGCGAGGCGCGTCTGGTGTGCGACTACATCGAGGGGGCGGCGACGCGCGACGCGTTCATGGCGCGGCTTGGCGACCGGGGCTCTCCGGGGTTCGAGCCCGACGTGCACCTGCGCCGGATCGGCGTGGCCAACCAGACGACGATGCTGGCACGCGAGTCGCTGGCGATCGCCGAGGAGGTGGGAAGCGCCATGCAGCGCGCGCACGGCGACGCCTATCGCGCCGAGAACTTCCGCTCATTCGACACCATCTGCAGCGCGACGCAGGACCGGCAGGATGCGGTGCTGGCGCTGCTCTCGGAGCCGCTCGACGTGATGGTCGTGATCGGTGGCTACAACTCCAGCAACACGATCTCCCTGGCCGCCCTCTGCGCGGAGCGTGTGACCACGTACCACGTGGAGGACGCCACCAGGATCGACCCCGAGCGCGGCACCATCCGGCACCGCGCGCTGGCCACCGGCGCGGAGGAGGAGACGTCCGCCTGGCTCCCGACGGACGGCACGGTCCGAGTGGGGCTGACGGCGGGAGCGAGCACGCCGAACAACAAGATCGGCGAAGCGGTCGGGCGAATCTTCGCGACTAGGGGAATCGTCGTACAGTAGCACAGTCGCACATCCGTAATCCAACCATCGATGTTTCTGAAGTCCAAGCCCCGTCCGAGAACGCCCGCGCAAGGTTTCGGCTTCGTCGAGCTCGTCGGCGGGTCGTCGCGGGTCATCATCATCCCCGCGCTCGGTGGCAAGATCGCGGCGATGGAGATGGCGGGGCGGCAGTGGCTCTGGCAGAACGAGAAGATGCCATTCTCCGAGCCGGTGGATGGCGCGTCATACGTGGACACCGCGGACAGCGGCGGATACGACGAGTGCTTTCCGACCGTCGCGCCCTGTCACCTGCCCGGGCACATCAAGCGCTACGGCGGACTCCAGCTCCCGGATCACGGGGAGCTGTGGTCGCAGGCGGCGGAGGTGCGCGTCGAGACGCACGACGAAGGGCCACGGGCGCGCACCGAATGGCTGGGGCGCCGCATGGCGTATCGCTTCGCGCGCGAGGTCAGCGTCACCAGCGACGGTGCCGTCACCATGCGCTACGAGGTGACCAACACCGGCGCCGAGAGGTTGCCGTTCCTCTGGTCGGCGCATCCGCTGCTGTCGCTCACCCCTGATACGCACATCGAGCTTCCGAGCGGGTCTCGGCTGCGCGTCGCCGCGCAGCACGGGATCGATCTCACGCTCATGGGGAGCGACGCGCGATGGCCGCGCCTGCGCACCACGAGTGGTGAAGCCGACCTCTCGCACCCGGACTCGGTGGCCCGGCGCTACGCCTGCAAAGTCTTCGTCGATCTCACCGCCGGACACGCGGCGGTGGTGGAGCGCGATACCCGGCTGGATGTGGAGTTCGACGCGCGCGAGGTGCCGAACTTCGGGCTCTGGATCAACAAGGGAGAGTGGGGGCCGAAGCGCGCGCGCTACACCAACGTTGGCTTCGAGCCGTGCATCGGCGCGCCCGATTCGCTGAGCGAGGCGATCGGCGCCTGGCAGAGCGCCCACTGGCTGGCGCCTGACGAGACGCGGCGGTGGTCGCTGCGCTGGACCGCCATGCCGCGAACCCCAACCTGATCGCTGGCGCCTAGCCCTGATTCGTTCGGAGCAGCCGGAGCCGGCGCTTCGCGTCCTCCACGCGTGGCTGCAGCTCGGGATCGGCGTTCTGCCAGAGCTCGATGAAGCGCGAGAAGTGCGCGGCCGCCTTCTCGCGCTCCCCGCGCGCGTCGTACAGCTCGCCCAGCCGCTTGTGCGTGTGCGCCAGGAAGTAGGAGTCGAGCTCCATCCGCCCGAGCTCGCGGGTGTTCACGTAGCGCTCGTAGACGGCGATGGCCGAATCGGCATTTCCCGAGCGGTCGTGGACCAGTCCAAGAAAGGGGAGCGAGCACGACGCGCACGGTCCCTCGTCGGCGGCCCGCAGCTCGTCGAGGGCGTCGGTGAGACGGTTCTCGCCGAACGCGATGGCGGCGCGCATGCCGTGGAGCGGAGGCTCAACCACCCGTCGCATCGAGGGCTCCACCGCGTTCTCGAGCTGGGGCAGGAGCCGGCGCGCGCGCTCGGGGTGTCCCGCCAGCGACCAGACCGA
>DATFFZ010000017.1:0-8711 GCA_035249845.1 Gemmatimonadaceae bacterium | reverse complement strand
GGCGGCGGCGCCGGCGCGCTGCATGAGCGCCCTCGAGGGGATGCCGGCGTCCATGGCGGCGCGGTCGCGCGACGCCGATTCCGCGGCGGTGGTGACGCGGACGACCGTCACCGAGAGCGAGGATGCGCGACGCGGCGGCCCGGAGAGACCGCCGCGTGGTGGAGAGCGAGAGCCGGCGAGCAGCTCATTTCCGCTCTATTTGTGGGAGTGACTGAGCGCTCGCCCGAAGCTGATCTCGCCGTTGTCGATCCTGATGTTGAAGCCGCAGTCGGGATTGTTGCACACCCACGCCTTGTAGGTGATGGGCGCTCCATCTCGGCCGTAGTCGCTCAGGGGAAGCAGCATTCCTTCACGACACTTGCGGCACGCCGGCAGCTCCTTCACGTCCATGGCACCACCCTCCCCCCCAGGGTCACGCGTGCCCGGCGCGGTGCCTGCTGTGCGACCCCGTCAGGGCAACGCGGCGCAGCTCCACGGATACTCGCGCTCGAAGGCCTGGTCGAAGTCGAAGACGTCGACGAATTCATCGCGGGTATCGGTGGGCTGGCTGATCAGCAGCCCCAGATCGACGAGGGTGAAGACGATGTCGCCCAGGTCTTCGGTGCGGCGGACGCCCCAGTGCTCGAGGACGAGTCGCGCGGTCACGCCGAAGCGCTCCAGCGCCAGATCGCGGCACGACGCGGCCAGCTCACGCCCGCCGATGTGTCTCCGCTCGGGCAGCCGCGTCTGACAGTACTCGAGCGCCGCCAGCACGAAGAGGTAGGCCCCCTCCTCGAACCGCGGATCGCGCAAGCGGATCCGATCCATTATCCCGTCCCGAAACACCAGCTGCGTCAACCCACCCTCGCTATGAGGCGCCAGGGCTAAGATGAGGGCGGGAAGCCGAGTACACAACGGGGAGGGAGGACAGCAACGGCAACGGCGGCATTCGGCATTGGGCATTGGGCATTCGGGCTCCCGCGGCGGAATCTATGCGCCGAGGCCCCGAATGCCGAATGCCGAATGCCGAGTGCCGAGTGCCGAGTGCCGAGTGCCGAGTGCCGAGCATCTAGTGCCGAATGCTCAGTCCCGCCGTTGCGTAGAGCGGAAACGCGGCGGCGAGCTCCTTCACTTCGGCGCGAACGCCACGCAGCGTCGCGTCATCCTCGGGCCGGTTCAGCGCTCTATCGATGAGCTCCGCGATCCGCGCCATCTCCCCCTCCTTCATCCCTCTCGTGGTGACCGCTGGCGTACCGATTCTGATTCCGCTCGTCACGAAGGGCGACTGCGTCTCGCGCGGCACCGTGTTCTTGTTCACCGTGATCCCGGCGACGTCGAGCGCGCGCTCGGCGAGCTTGCCGGTGAGGCCGCGGTTGCGGAGGTCCACCAGCATCAGATGGTTGTCCGTGCCGCCTGACACCAGGTCGAATTCGCGCGCCATGAGCGCGGCGGCGAGCGACCTGGCGTTGGCCACCACCTGACGAGAGTAGGTGGTGAAGGAGGGATCGAGCGCTTCCCTGAAGGCCACCGCCTTGGCGGCGATCACGTGCATGAGCGGACCGCCCTGCGTCCCCGGAAACACCGCCTTGTCTATCGCCTTCGCGTGCTCCGCGCGGCACAGGATGAGGCCGCCGCGCGGGCCCCGCAGCGTCTTGTGCGTGGTGCTGGTGACCGCGTCGGCGTACGGCACGGGCGAGGGATGCACCCCGGTGGCGACCAGACCGGCGAAGTGCGCCATGTCCACCATCAACCGGGCACCGGCCTCGCGCGCGATGTCGGCGAAGGTCGGGAAGTCGATGATGCGCGCGTAGGCGCTGGCGCCCGCGATGATCACCCGCGGGCGCTCCTTGAGCGCCAGCTGCCGGAGCTGATCGTAGTCGATGAATCCCTTGGCGGTCACGCCGTAGTGCACGGCGCGATAGATGAGCCCGGAAAAATTGACGGGCGACCCGTGCGTGAGGTGGCCGCCCATCGAGAGATCGAGACCGAGTATCGTGTCCCCCGGCTTGAGAAAGGCGAGGAACACCGCCGCGTTCGCTTGCGCGCCCGAGTGCGGCTGCACGTTGGCGTGATCGGCATCGAAGAGCTGCCTGGCGCGCTCGATGGCGAGCCGCTCCACCACGTCCACGTACTCGCACCCGCCGTAGTACCGCTTCCCGGGGAGACCCTCGGCGTACTTGTTGGTGAGCGGCGTCCCCATCGCCTCCATGACGGCGGGGGAGACGAAGTTCTCGCTGGCGATCAGCTCGAGCCCCTCCCCCTGCCGCCGCGTCTCGTCGGCGATCGCTTCGGCGATTTCGGGATCGGCCTGCTGCAGCGCGTTCCCCGGCGGGCGATTCTCCCAGTCGACCCAGTTCATTCCCTCGTCCCCTCCCCCTCGTCGTGTCGCTCGATCTTCTCCACCCGCCGCTCGTGCCGCCCGCCCTCGAAGGGCGTCTCCAGCCATCTCTTGAGGATGGCGACCCCCTGCTCCTCGGTGACGAAGCGCGCCGGCAGCACCAGCACGTTCGCGTCGTTGTGCCGCCGCGCCAGCTCCGCGATCTCCGGCGTCCAGGCCACCGCCGCCCGCACGTTCGGGTACCGGTTGGCCACGTACGACATCCCGAGCCCGGTGCCGCACAACAGCACGCCCCGCTCCGCCTCCCCCTCCGAGATCTCCCTGGCCAGGGGGTGCGCGTAGTCGGGATAGTCGGTGCTGGCCTCGGAGTCGGTGCCGAGATCTTCGACGTCGTACCCCATGCGCCGGAGCTCGGCTTCCAGCTTCTCCTTCAGCTCGAAGCCGGCGTGGTCGGAGGCGATGGGGATCTTCTCGTTATGCATCCGGACACCACGGGCTTCGGCCCCTAGGGTTTGTTGGGCCACTGCGGCCACGTCTTCACCATCGCCCCCACCGCCTTCACGCGGCGCTCGGCGAGTCGATCCGCCGCGACGTAGGTGGGTATCCCCTTCTCCTTCGCGATCTCGAACACGCCCAGCACCGTGTTGTAGATCTCGTCCGACTTCCGCAGCGCCCTGGCCGAGTCCCAGCCGGCCAGCTCGCTGTAGACGTTGATCACGCCGCCCGCGTTCGCCACGTAGTCCGGCGCGTACAGGATCTCGCGCTGCTCGAGCATGTCGCCATGGCGCTCCTCCAGGAGCTGGTTGTTGGCGGCGCCGGCCACGATCTCCACCTTGAGCTGCGGGATGGTGGAGTCGTTGAGGATCGCGCCCAACGCGCATGGCGCGAAGACGTCGGCACGCACGCTGTAGATCTCCCCCGGCTCCACCGCGCGCGCGCCGAACTCGCTCACCACCCGGCGAACGCGCTCGGCGTCGATGTCGGTGATGACGAGCCTGGCGCCGGCGTCGTGCAGCTCGCGGCAGAGGTAGTAGCCCACGTGCCCCGCGCCCTGCACCGCCACCGTCTTCCCCGTGAGATCGTCGGAGCCCCAGCGCCAGAGCGCGCTGGCCTGGATGGCGCGGAAGACGCCGTGCGCCGTCACCGGCGACGGATCGCCCGAGCGTCCCGCCAGGCCGACCACGTACTCGGTCTCCATGTGCACGAAGTCCATGTCGGCCGTGCTGGTGCCCACGTCCTCGGCGGTGACGTACCGGCCGCCTAACGATTCGACGAAGCGGCCGTGGGTGCGGAAGATCATCTCGCGGTTCGTCGTGCGGTTGTCGCCGATGATCACCGACTTGCCCCCGCCGAGGTTCAGCCCCGCCACCGCGTTCTTGTAGGTCATCCCGCGCGCCAGCCGGAGCGCGTCGATGAGCGCCTCGTCGTCGGTGGCGTAGCTCCAGAAGCGGGTGCCGCCCAACGCCGGCCCCAGCGTGGTGCTGTGGATGGCGATGATTCCGCGGTAACCCGCCGCCGGCTCGCTGCACAGGACGAGCTGCTCGTGTCCCATCTCGGCGATGGTGTCGAAGAGGTTTCCCTTCACCCCGGGAGCGGCGCTCGTGCCGGGAAGGATGCTGGTCATGGTCATGGAGGTCGCCTGACGGGCAGTCTCGTGTGGTGTCGTGTCAGCTGTGCGCGTACAGCTCGCGCGCGATCACGATGCGCTGAATCTCGGACGTTCCTTCGTAGATCTCCGTCACCTTGGCATCGCGGAACAAACGCTCGACCGGGTACTCCTTCACGTACCCGTAGCCGCCGAAGATCTGGATGGCCTGCGTGGTCACCCACATGGCGGTCTCGCTCGCCAGGAGCTTGCTCATCGAGCTGAACTGCGTGATCGGCTCGCCGCGGTCCTTGGCCGCCGCGGCCGCGTACAACAGCGCGCGCGCCGACGCGACGCGCGTAGCCATGTCGGCCAGCTTGAACTGTATCCCCTGGAATTCCTTGATCGGCTTCCCGAACTGCCGCCGCTCGCCGGCGTAGCGCACGGACTGTTCCAGCGCCGTGCGCGCGATCCCGATCGCCTGTGCCGCGATCCCCAGGCGGCCATGGTCGAGCGACTGCATGGCGTACACGAACCCCTTTCCCTCCTTCCCCAACATGTGATCGGAAGGGACGCGCAGATTCTCGAAGATGAGCTGCGTGGTGGGCGACGCCCGCAGCCCCATCTTGTCCTCCTTCTTCCCGACCTTGAACCCCGGCATGTCGGGGGTGACGACGAAGGTGCTGATCCCGCGCGGCCCCTTCCGGTCCCCCTGCCGGTCGGTGCGCGCCATCACCAGGAAGACGTCGGCGGTGCTCCCGTTGGTCACCCACGCCTTGGTCCCGTTCAGCACCCAGCACTCCCCCGAGCGCTCCGCCTGCGTGCGCAGCGATGCGGCGTCCGACCCCGACTCCGGCTCCGAGAGCGCGAAACCGCCTAACAGCTCGCCGCGCGCCATGGCGCGCAGATACCGCTCCTTCAATACGTCGCTCCCGTACCGCAGGATCATCTGCGTCGGCAGCGAGTTGTGCACGCTCATCGACACCGCCGTGGAGGCATCCACCGCCGCGATCTCCTCGAGGGCGACGAGATAGGTGGTGGTGTCGAGCCCCAGCCCGTCGTACTCCTCGGGGATCATCATCCCCATGAAGCCGAGCTCGCCGAGCCGGTCGATTACCGACCGGTCGAAGTACTGATCGCGGTCCCAGACGTCGGTATGAGGCGCGATCTCCCGCGCGGCGAACTCACGAGCCGTGCGCTTGATCTCGCGCTGTTCTTCGGTGAGTGGTATGAGTGCCCACATAGTTCACACATAGGAATAGAAACCTCTCCCCGCCTTCCTGCCGAGCCACCCCGCCGCAACATACTTCTTCAGCAACGGACAAGGGCGATACTTCGAATCCCCCAACCCCTCCTGCAACACCTCGAGTATCGACAGGCAGGTGTCGAGCCCGATGAGATCCGCCAGCGCCAACGGACCCATGGGGTGGTTCATCCCGAGCTTCATGACGGTGTCGATCGACTCGGGTGTTCCTACCCCTTCCATGAGGCAGAAGATCGCCTCGTTGATCATCGGCATGAGCACCCGGTTCGACACGAAGCCCGGGAAGTCGTTCACCTCCACCGGCGTCTTCCCCAGCCGCTTGCTCAGCTCCAGCACCGTGCGCGTCGTCTCGTCCGACGTGGCGAGGCCACGGATGACCTCCACCAGCTGCATCACCGGCACCGGATTCATGAAGTGCATCCCGATCACCCGGTCGGCGCGCCTGGTGCGACCGGCGATCTCGGTGATGGAGATCGAGCTGGTGTTGCTCGCCAGAATCGCGTCGGGCGCCGCCAGACGGTCGAGATCGGAGAAGATGCGGAACTTGAGCTCGGCGTTCTCCGTCGCCGCCTCGACCACCAGCCCGCTCTCGCGCGCCGTCTCGAGCGACGTCGAGTCCGCGATGCGTGAGAGCGCCGCCTCGCGCGCGGCCTCGTCCAGCGTCCCCTTCTGCACCTGACGAGCGAGGTTCTTCTCGATCGTCGAGCGCCCCTTGGCCAACGCGTCGCTCGAGACGTCGATCATGGTGACGTCGAACCCCGACTGCGCGAACACGTGCGCGATCCCGTTCCCCATCTGGCCGGCGCCGACCACCGCCACGCGCTCGATCATCGGCGCGGCTCCTCGGGGTGAACGTGCCGGGCGTAGCGGCGCAGGAGCAGCATCGCCACCACCATGCTGAGCGCCGCCAGCAGCCCGCCCTCCGGCCCCCACGGCCCGCCGGTCACCACGTCAGGTCCGTTCTCCACCATCAGGAAGTCGGGCATCGTCACGCCAGGCACGATCTCCGCCTGGCCGCTCACCGGGGCGTGCAGCACGCCGGTCATCATCCAGTTCCAGGCGAAGTGCGCCGCCCACGCCGCGTACAAGCTTCCGGTGTATATCAGCACCGCCGCCAGAAAGATACCGGCCAGCGTCACCAGGAGCATCGACTGCGCGCAGGTTTGCAGGTCGAAGCTCCCCGCTCTCCAGGTGGTGTAGCAGCCATTGGGATTGAACGAATGGAACGCGGCGAAGACCACGCTGGTCACCACCGCCGCGCCCACCCACCCCCAGGACTCGCGCAGCACGCGGAAGATGTAGCCGCGAAAAGCGAGCTCCTCGTGGAAGGCCGCCGGGATGAACAGCGCCAGCATGATCAGCGCGAAGTCGACCGAGGACCCGTCCGGCGCCGGGCGGATGCGGAGCCAGCTCAGGGCGTACATGAGCGCCATCGGCAGCGCGATCGCCAGCATGCCGACCACGATCCCGAGGAGCGCGTAACGAGGACGCGCCTGCTCGGAGCCGAGTCCGAGATCGCTCCAGCTTCGCTTGTCGATGGTGCGCAGCGTCACCAGGTGCGCCAGCACCAGCGCCGCCACCACGGTCCACTGGTAGAGCACCAGCCCCAGCACGTCGTTCCGCGGGTCGCCGTACAGCAGCACCAGCACGTTCACGCTCACCACGAAGCTCACGATGGTGAACGCGATGAACGCCAACACCCGCCAGATCGTGCGCAGGCGGTCGTTGGCGTCGTACAGAAGTCTGGATTTGGTCAAGCGATCGTGCGCGTCGATCGCTTCGAGGAGAGCGCCCCGCCCAGGAGAGACTTCACCACATCCATGGCCAGGAAAGGAAGCGTGCCGAGACTCGCCGCCGTGGTCGCGCTGCCGGTGAGCACCATGAGCTGCGCCACGCCGCCCACGTGAAGCGCCACGATCCCCGCCGCCGACGCCAGCGTTCGTCCAACGAAGCTCGGCCAGCGCTGGCCGACGGTGCCGGCGATCCAGGCCGCCACCGGATACGCCCACAGATAGCCGCCGGTCGGTCCCGCGAAGCGCGCGATCCCCTGCGGCAGCTCGGGGATCGGCGCGAACACGGGCGCTCCCATCGCGCCCGCCAGCAGATAGACGATCATGCTGGCCGCGCCGAGGGTGGGCCCGAGCCAGAGCCCGGCCAGCACCACCACCAGCGGCTGGAGCGTCATCGGCACCGGCGTCCCGGGGAGCCTGATCGCCACTTGTGAGGCGACAGCCAGCGCGCCGGCGAAACCGACCACCATGAGCGCGGCCACCCGGCGGTCGCGCGCGATCGACAGAGAAGGACTGGTCATCAGTTCATCCGCTCCACGCTGAGGGCCACCGCGTTTCCACCGCCGAGGCAGAGCGTGGCGAGCCCGGTGGAAGCGCCACGATCGCGCATCGCGTACAGCAGGGTGGTGAGCACGCGCGCGCCGCTGGCGCCGATCGGATGACCGAGCGCGATGGCGCCGCCGTGCACGTTCACCCGATCCCAGTTCCAGGAGAGCCCCGCGCCATCGGCCAGCGCCTGCGACGCGAAGGCTTCGTTGGCCTCGATGAGGTCGTAGTCGCCTATTTCGGTGCCGCTCCGCTCCATGAGCCTGTTCACCGCCACGATCGGCGCGAAGAACAGATCGCGCGGCTCCCCGCCGCCGGTGGCGTATCCGGTGATGCGCGCCATGATCTCCAGCCCGTTGGCCCGCGCGTACTCCTCCGACACCACCACCACCGCCGAGGCGCCGTCGTTCATGCTCGATGCGTTTCCGGCGGTGACGCTCAGCTCGTCCGGCTTCATCTCCTTGGGGGCGGTGGCGGCGAACGCCGGCCGCAGCTTGCCTAACGACTCGAGCGTCGTGTCGGGCCGCGGTCCTTCGTCGGTGTCCACCACCGTGGGACCCTTCTTTCCCGGAATCTCCACCGGCACGATCTCGTCCCTGAACTTCCCCCCCTCGATCGCCTGCACCGCCTTCCGGTGCGAGGCGACCGCGAACTCATCCTGCATCTGCCGGGTGATTCCGGCCTTCTTGGCGGTGTACTCCGCGTGCCCGCCCATGTGGACTTCGCAGAAGGAGCACCACAGGCCGTCCTTGATGAGTCCGTCCACCATCTGCTGGTCGCCGAACTTCACCCCGTTGCGCATGCCGTATACGTAGAAGGGCGCGTTGGACATGGACTCCTGCCCGCCGGCCACCAGCACGCGCTGATCCCCCGCGCGAATGGACTGGGCGGCGAGCATGACGGCCTTGAGCCCGGACCCGCAGACCTTATTGACGGTGAGCGCCCCCACGGTGCCCGGGAGCCCCGCCCCGATCGCCGCCTGCCGCGCCGGCGCCTGCCCCACTCCCCCCTGCACCACGTTCCCCATGATCACTTCCTCGACATCCTTGGCCGGCAGCCCCGCCCTCGTCAACGCCTCGCGGATGGCGATGGCACCCAGCTGGGGCGCGGAGAGCGGAGCGAGGCCTCCGAGAAATTTCCCGATGGGGGTACGGGTTGCGGAGACGATGACGGGGGTGCGGGAGGGGTCGGCCATGCGGGAAACTTAGC
>DATFFZ010000016.1:0-8193 GCA_035249845.1 Gemmatimonadaceae bacterium | reverse complement strand
CCGCCCGCGCCCTTGCCTGACAGACGGCCCCTGATGTGCCACGCAGTTTGCGATCGGTTGAGCGCCACCGCGCGAAATACCTGGAGGTGTCCGATGTTGCGCCACGAAGAGCTGATCGCATTGTCCCGCAAGCTTCGGCACGACCGCGTGCTGAGCATCTACCTCGATGGCTCCATGTCCGACCCGGCGTCGAAGCACGCCTGGCGTGTGGAGCTCGAGCGTTCGTTGAAGGACCTTCGGAGCTGGCTGGCGAGTTCGGCGCACGACGAGCGCGAAGCGTTCGAGCGCTGCGTGGAGGCGCTGAAAATGGAGCTGTCTCGATTCGACGGCGGAATCGGCGTGCCCGGATGGGTCGCGTTCATCAGCGAGGGGCACGTGCGGGACGCGGAGCCGTTGCCGACCCCGATGCCCACGGTAGCCGTCTGGAGCACCGGCCCCTGCATCGCGCCATACATGCGCGCGCTCAAGCAGACGCGCGCGGTCATCGTCCTGGTCGCCGACGCCCGGCAGGTGGCGATCTACCGCTACCAGCGTGGCGCGCTCGAGCACGTGGAGACGATCAGGTCGCACGCCAGGACGTCGCCGCCCACGCACATGGGTGACGCGCCGCGCGCCGGCTTTCGCCCGGGAGTGCGTGGGGCGACCGGGCGCGACGACAACCAGCGAGTCCTGTTGGCGGGGAGACGGCGCATGATGTCCCGGGCGACCAACCGCGCCATCGAGCTCGCCGATGCGGATGGATGGATCGTCACGGGCGGAATTCCCAAGATCAGTGCGAGCTTGTCGCGAGTCCTCGTCGCGCTGGCTCCGGAACGCGTGATGGCGCTCGACGCGCTCGACGTGCACGCATCGGAGGCGGAGATCGCGGGGGCGGCGCAGCGAGGCGCGTCGATGCTGCGCGACGCGAGCGACACGCGATACATCACGGAGATCCTCGAGAACGCCGAGCAGGATGGTCTGGTGGTGCTCGGGCCCGCCGCCACGCGCGCGGCGCTCGGCCAGGCGCGGGTTCGCGAGCTCTACATCACGGAGCGTTTCCTCGACGATCACCTGGCCGACGCGGAGGAGCTGGTGCGCTCGGCGGTGGATCAGAGCGCGTCGGTGGAGCAGGTGGGGCGCGAGGCGGCACGCCTCCTCGACGAGCACGGGGGGCTGGCGGCCCGCCTTCGCTTCCGCCTGGAGAACACGGCGGAAGGGAGCGACCCGATGGTGGAAGAAGCCGCCTCGCGCGCCGGCGCCGATTCAGGAGCGTTGGTGGCAAAATAGTGGATGCGCGTCGCCTGGAACCGTGCTCCGGTATCCGGCATGCGTCTACCGGTTCTTCATGTACGTGGCCATTGCATTGATCGCGTTCATCGGGCTTCGAGGCACACGGGGACTCGGCGGCGGCGAGACGCCATGACGCGCGCCGCCCGCCGCGCGCGGACGTTCATCATCGCGTCCGCGCTGGTGGCTGCGTGTGTCAGTCCGACCGCCACCAACCTCGAGCTGGTGTCGTACCGGAACCTCCGCGGCGAGCTGCGCTCGGTCGAGAGCGCCGACAGCGGCCGCCGCGGGCGCTACGGGACGCAGCGCCTGCGCCTGACGAGCAGCACCGGGCTCATCGCCACCGGCTGGCTCTATCACCCGGTGGACGCCGGCGGCTGCCACCCCGCCGTGCTCCTCCAGGATGGCCGGGAGGAGGACAGCAACGTCATCCGCCGGCTTCCGGCGGAGTTCGGCGACGTGGTGGTGCTCTCCCTGGATTATCCCAGGGAGATGCCGTCTGTCCTGCGGCTGGGCGACGCGGTGGCGCACCACGAGCGGATCGACCGCGCCGCGCGGCAGATCCCGGCGCTGTTCTCGTTAGGTGCGGCCTACCTTCGCCAACGTCCCGACGTGGACGACGGACGGGTGGCGATCGCCGCGACGTCCTTCGCCGTTCCCTTTGCCGCCATCGCGGCGGCATTCGACAGCTCGTTCCGAAACGTCGCCCTCATCTACGGCGCCGGGGACCTTCCACGAGTGATCGCGGTCAACCTCTCGACCCGGCCGCGGGCGCTGCGCCGGCCGCTGGCCTGGCTGGCCACCCGCCCCTTCGCCGAGCTCGCGCCGGAGCGATTCGTCGCCCGCATTGCCCCGCGCCCGCTGGTGATGGTGAACGGCAGCGACGACCCGCAGATGCCAGTCGCCGCGGTGCGCCGCCTCTACGACGCCGCCCGGGAGCCCAAGTCGCTGGTGTGGCTCCAGACCGGCCACCTCATGCCCACCGACAGCGCGCTCATTCGAAGCCTGGTGGACAGCGCCTTCGCCCGGATGCCGGTGCTGCACGAGCCGGCTTCGTCTCTCTGTCCGCAGGCGCGCGGGCAGTAACTTTGCTCCGCTGAATCGCAGGCCGGACCCGCGCGCCGGCAGCACGAGGCCACGGACGATGACATTGGAACGGCTTGCTCCCCGAACGACACATCGACGCCGGTTGACGCATCCAGCGACGCTGGCCGCCTCCCTCCTCCTGGCCGTCTCGACCACATCGGGCGCGGCGATGTCGCGCCCCGCCTGGCAGGGAGCTGGCGCGGGCATACCGGAATGCGAGCGCGAGAACGAGTGGACGGTGAGCGCCGGGGCGATCGCCACCGAGCGCTCGGACTCGGCGACACTCGCCCTGCGGCTCAACCTCCCCGCGTTTCGTCTCGACGTCCTCACCGGCGCGGTGGTCACGAGGTCGTACCCGGTGGCGGTAGGGGAGCGGCGATACCGGACGCCCATCGGCAGCTTCGAGATCGTCCGCCTGGTGTGGAACCCGTGGTGGTATCCGCCCGACGCGGAGTGGGCGAAGGATGAGAAGATCACTCCCCCCGGGCCGAACAACCCGATGGGAAAGGTGAAGCTCCTCCTGCGCGGCACGTACTATCTGCACGGTACGCCGGTCCCCGCCAGCATCGGCTCGGCGGCGTCGCACGGCTGCATCCGGATGCACAACGAGGACGCGATTGCGCTGGCGCGTCTGGTTCAATCGGTGAGCGGCGCGACGATCTCGCCCGCGTCCACCGATTCACTCGTGGCGCGCACCCGTCCGACGCGCGTGGTGGATCTTCCCCGCCCCGTGCCCCTCGAGATCGTGTACGTGCTGGCGGAGGTCGGAGACTCCGCCGTCGTCGTTCACCCCGACATCTACCGGCGTGCTTCCTCCATGGAGTGCGAGATCCTGACCGCTCTCGCCCGCGCCGGTCACGACACCTCCGTCGTCGATCGGCAAGCGTTACGCTCGATCGCCAGGCGTCGCCGGGTATCCGCGGACACGGTCGCCCTCGGCTACCTTTTCAGCGCCGCCAACTCGGATTCGCCGTAGGTCGGCGCTCTCTCGCGGCCGCGCGGGCGAACCGCGCGGCCGCTGGATGGCGTGTTCTAGATGCGAATCGCCAGCTTGTCGTCCACCATCGTGACGCCCGGTGCCGCCCAGGCCGCGCGCTCGGCATCCTGGCGCTCCGCCCATGAACGGACCGTGCCGCGCAGCGTGATGCGACCGTCGGTCGCCTCCACCGCGATGCGGTCGGCATCCACCTCGGCGCTCCGCTTGAGCGCCTCCTTGATCTTGCCGCTCACCTCGTAGGGCGATGCCTTCTTCGGCTTCACGAAGATGAGATTCGTGACACCCTTCACTCCGGCGAGATAGCGCACGGCGCGCTCGGCCGCGTCCTTCTGGTAGCGCCACTCCACATCGCCTTCGAGCGTCACCCACCCGTCCTCCACCCGTGCCTTGATCCGGTCATCGGGCACCTGGACGTCCCACCGCAGCGCCTCCACCAGCGCGTGCGCGACGTCGGTATCCGAGCGCACCAGCGACGTGGGGAGCTTCACCATCAGATCATCGGCCACCGCCTGCACGCCCATCACGCGCTCGGCGGCCTTGAGAGCGGCGTACTTGTCGGCAAAGCTCTGGACCGTGCCGGACAGGGTGACGACACCATCCTTCGCCGCCACGCCGATCTCGGCGTCGCGCACGCTCGGCTCCCACTTGAGCTCGTCGAGAACGTCGCGCTGGAGTTGTGTGTCGATCTTCATTGGACCCTCCTGGAGTTGTGTAACCAGGGGCCAGCAACGGCCCCTGCGCAATGTGGCGAGCCACCGCATCGCGGTCTGTCGGGCACGTCCAGCAAGTCGTGTAGGGACTCCGCCGAATAATGACGGCGTAGCGCCGACAGACGCTCCCGCGCCGATCGGCTAACGTGGCGTTGCCTTGTCAGGAGAGGACCATGCTGAAGCTGCGCGACATCATGACTCGAGACGTCATCACGCTCGCCTCCGACCTGAGCGTGCGCGACGCCATGGCGCTGCTCGCCAGCCGCCACGTGAGCGGAGCGCCCGTCGTCGCGGGCGCGAACGTGATCGGGGTCATCTCGGGAAACGATCTCCTCGACTTCGCATCGTCGCTGCCGGGGATCCCCACCGAGCAACCCGAAGAGCCGCTGGAAGAGTGGGGCGACGCGGCGGACGAGGTCGAAACGCAGCTCCCCGCGGCCGCCTACTTCACGGAGCTCTGGAGTGAGAGCGCCGGCGACGTTGAGGAGCGCTTCGCGCAGACCAGCGCACCGGAGTGGAACGCGCTGACGGAGCACACCGTGGCCGAAGCGATGAACCGAAAGGTCTGCGCTCTCCCGTCGAGCACCGACGTCCACAGCGCTGCGGACTACATGCGGCGCGCCGGCATCCACCGCGTGTTGGTGATCGACGACGGCAAGCTCGCCGGCATCGTGTCGACGATGGACATCACGCGGGCGGTGGCCGACAACAAGCTGACCCGACGCACGTTCGTCTTCAATCGCGACGCGCAGTTCGACGATCGCGGTTGATTGGCAGGGAGGAGACATGCCGGTATTCCGCGATAGGAGTGACGCCGGGCGCGCGCTCGCCAGAATGCTTCGCGCGTACAAGGGGCTCGACGATGTCGTCGTGCTGGGGCTCCCTCGCGGCGGCGTCGTGGTCGCCGCCGAGGTGGCGCGCGCGCTCGAGGTGCCGCTGGATGTGCTGGTCGTGCGCAAGCTCGGCGTACCGGGCCACGAGGAGTTCGCCATGGGTGCGCTGGCCAGCGGCGGCGTTCAGCTCCTCGATGCCGCGACCATCCGCACGCTGGGCATCAGCGGGCCGCAGGTGGCCGGCGTGATCCATCGTGAGACGCTCGAGCTCTCGCGACGGGAGCGTGCCTATCGGAGCGACCGGGAGCCGCTTCCGGTGGAGGACCGGACCTGCATCCTCGTGGATGACGGGTTGGCCACCGGCGCCTCGATGCGCGCGGCGGTGATGGCGCTCCGGGCGCTGCGCCCAGGACGCATCATCGCCGCCGCTCCGATCGCCGCGGCCGATGCTTGCGCATCGGTACGCGCGGTGGCGGACGAGTGCGTCTGCGCCCTGGTGCCGGCGTACCTCTACGGCCTTGGCTACTGGTACGAGCACTTCGAGCAGACCACCGACGAGGAAGTGCGCGAGCTTCTGGAGCGCTCCGCGCGCCCAGTGGTCGGCGCGGCCTGACGGCCAGCCAGGCGTCAGTCGCCACGAGGAAGGCTCCGCCGGCGAGCGGGGCGGCGCCACCGCTTACCGGTTTCCCTACCGCGCGTCGGGCATGACCCGATTGTCCGTGACCCCCCGGGAACCGATCGTGCGGATGGTAGCCAACACCTCTTCTGATCGGCGGAGTCAACCATGGACGCCACGCTCACCGACCGTACGCTGCTCGACCTCATTGGCGATGCGGCGCACCCTCTCGTCGGCACGCCGCGCGATTTCGACCCGCTGCTGGAGCGGATCGGCGATGCCCGTCTCGTGCTCCTTGGCGAAGCCTCGCACGGCACGCACGAGTTCTATCGCATCCGGGCCGAGATCACCAAGCGGCTCATCGTCCAGAAGGGCTTTCGCGCGGTGACCGCCGAGGCGGATTGGCCGGATGCCTTCCGCGTCAACCGGTACGTTCGCGGTCGCGGGACGGACCAGAATGCCGACGAAGCGCTCGGCGACTTCCGCCGATTTCCGCAGTGGATGTGGCGCAACGCCGACGTGCTCGACTTCGTCGGCTGGCTGCGGGCGCACAACGACGTCGTGCCTGACGAGAAGAAGGTCGGCTTTTACGGCCTCGACCTCTACAGCCTGCACGCGTCCATGGAAGCGGTGCTCCGTTATCTCGCCACCGTCGATCCGGAAGCTGCCCGCCGCGCCCGCGTTCGCTACGCCTGCTTCGACCACTTCGGTGAAGACGCACAGGCGTACGGCTACGCCGCCCGCATCGGCCTGGCGCCGACCTGTGAGCGCGAAGTGCTCGACCAGCTGGTGGAGCTCCGCCGCGCGGCCGCCGAATACGCCGGGCGGGATGGACGCGTCGAGTCCGATGCGCTCTTCTTCGCCGAGCAGAACGCCCGCGTGGTGGCCAACGCCGAGGCGTACTACCGCGCGATGTTCGGCAGCCGGGCCACATCCTGGAATCTCCGCGACCGCCACATGGCGGGAACGCTCGACGCACTGCTCGAGCATCTCGGAGCCGGCGCCAAGATCGTGGTCTGGGCCCACAATTCCCATCTGGGAGATGCGCGCGCCACGGAGATGGGACTGCATGGCGAGCTGAACCTCGGTCAGCTGGCGCGCACGCGCTTCGGCGACGAGGCGGTGCTGGTGGGCTTCAGCACCTATTCCGGAACGGTGACGGCGGCATCGGACTGGTCCGGGCCCGCCCAGCGCATGCCGGTGCGCCCGGCGCTGTCCGACAGCTACGAGGCCGCGTTCCACGAGGCCGGCCCTCGCAACTTCCTGCTGGATCTCGCGCGAGATGCGGAGCTGACGCAGGCGCTCGACCAGCCTCGTCTCCAGCGCGCCATCGGTGTCATCTATCGGCCCGACACCGAGCGGCTGAGCCACTACTACAGCGCCTGGCTGCCGCGGCAGTTCGACATCATGCTGCACTACGACGCCACGCGCGCGGTCGAGCCCCTCGAGCGTACGGCGCGCTGGGAGCGCGGCGAGATGCCGGAGACCTATCCATCCGCGCTGTGATGGAGTGCGCGGAGGAGGAATCATGTTGCGGGAGAAGAACGGCGCGCATGGCGCGCAGGAAGTGGCGATCCCCATCGATGGAGTGACGCTGGCCGGTGATCTGGTGATTCCGGCCGACGCCACCGCGGTGGTGCTCTTCGCGCACGGGAGCGGAAGCAGCCGGTTCAGCCAGAGGAATCGCGCCGTGGCCGGCGCGCTCCAACGAGCCGGCTTCGCCACGCTGCTGCTGGATCTGCTGACGCCCGCCGAGGAACGCTTCGACGCGGTGACGGGCCACCTTCGCTTCGACGTCCACCTTCTCGCCACGCGCCTCGAAGCGGCGACGCGGTGGCTGAGGGCGCCATCGGCGCCGACGCACGGTTTGCCGATCGGCTACTTTGGAGCGAGCACCGGCGCGGCAGCCGCGCTCATCGCCGCCGCCGAGCAGCGCAGCGACGTGAAGGCGGTCGTGTCACGCGGCGGACGACCTGATCTCGCCGCCGACGCGCTGGCACGCGTGCGCGCGCCGACGCTGCTCATCGTCGGCTCGCGCGACATCCCGGTGATCCCGCTCAACCAGGAGGCGCTGCGCCGCATGCACTGCGAGAAGGCGCTCCGCTTCATCCCCGGCGCCACGCATCTCTTCGAGGAGCCGGGTGCGCTGGATCAGGTGACCGCGCTCGCCCGCGAGTGGTTCCTCCAGCACCTCATTGACGCGACGGTCCCGAGCGGGGAGACGAGCGGCTGGTGAATCGACATCGGGACTCGGTCATCGGTCATCGGGACTCGGCTTTGGAAGCGAGATCTCGGCCGGTCGCCGAGCGCCGAGTCCCTGGTGCCGATGACCGAGCCTTGATGTCGATCACCGGGGTGACGAGCACCGCGCACGAAGAGCCGCGCAGCAGCTGCGCCGACACTGTGCCGAAGAGCAGCCGGTCCACCGCACCGTGCCGCTGCGCGCCGACGGCGATCATGTCGGCGCCCACCCGCTTGGCGTAGCGCAGCAGCTCCTCCGATGGCCGGCCGGAGAGACGAACCGTGCGAAACTCGGCGCCCCGATACCGCTCGCCCAGCTTCGCCGCGAAGTCCGCCAGTCGCTTCTCCACGCCCGCCTGATAGAGCTCCAGCCAATCCGGTGACTCGAGCTCGGCCAGACGTACGAGCTCCAGTCCGACGTGCGTGAGATGAACCGTGGCGTCG
>DATFFZ010000015.1:0-25431 GCA_035249845.1 Gemmatimonadaceae bacterium | reverse complement strand
CGCGGCGGCGTCCCGGTCTTGAAGCGCGCGACCTCCAATCCGAGCTGCTCGAGCTGCTCGGCGAGATGGACGGCAGGGGCATCCCCGGCCCGTCCGCCGGCGAGCTTGGTGTCGGTGCCGATGTGGATCCGGCCGCGCAGGAAGGTGCCGGTCGTGATCACAACCGACTTGGCGCCGAAACGACGTCCCTCCAGTGTCTCGACACCAAGCACGCAGCGAGCGTCGGAATCGATGAGGAGGCGGGCGACCGTACCCTGAATGGTGTGTAGTCGCTCGTGCTCCTCGAGCAATGAGCGGACGGCCCGCCGGTAGAGACCACGGTCGCACTGGGCCCTCGGTGCCCAGACGGCTGGCCCCTTGCTCCGGTTCAGCATCCGGAACTGGAGCGTGGCGCGGTCGGTGGCGCGGGCCATGATGCCGCCCAGCGCATCGACCTCGCGGGCAACGGTCCCCTTCGCTACCCCGCCGATGGCCGGATTGCACGACATCTGGCCGATGGTCTCGAGTGCGCTGGTGATGAGCGCGACGCGGGCACCGAGCCGCGCGGCGGCCACGGCGGCCTCAGTGCCGGCGTGTCCGGCGCCGACGACGATCACGTCGACGTCGAGCTCGGTGGCAAGCGCGTGGGATGGCGTCATTCGAGAAAGGTAACGACGCGTGGACAACAGTACACGCGTCCGGCAGAATTGAGGGCATGCCACTCAGGATCTCGCCCGATGCACCGACGATCCTGGTCCGACGCGAGGCCTTCGAGCAGGCGGGGCTGACGCGCGCCGTTGTCGACCAGCGCTTCAACCTCACGCCTGACGAGTTCCGCGTGGAGGACGAGCTGATCGCCATCGGGCCGCTCTTCGGCGATGACGCGGTGGGCGCGCTGGTGGAGCTGCTGGAACAGGCCGGGCTCACCCACTACGACGATTTCTTCGACCTCAGCGGGAACTGGCCCGACTGGCTGGCGCTCTTCGCCATGACGCGAGGAGGGCAGACCTAACGAGCGGGCGCCTGCTTCTCGGCCTCACGCAACTCCGGTTTGGGAGAGAGCGGGCCGTGCCGCAGCAATCCCTCCCAGTTGCACTCGTAGCACCAGCTGGTGCGGAACCAGGGCATCAAGGTGTTCCAGCCACGGGACACGACGCGAACCGTGGGCGTGTCGCACATGGGGCATCGGTCGCCCTGCGGCAGCAGCCAGAGGAAGAACACCGTGGCCGCGATGATCCGGAGGATGAAGAAGCCGATGAAGATGACGGCGAAGAGCGCGGCATCCGACATGAGGCACCTCTATGCTTTCCACCTTAGAGGCACGTTCCGGGCCGCGCAAGGATGGGCGCGATCACAACCGCAGCTCCTTCTCGATGCGACTCCACGATTCGACGTAGGCGATGCCGTCTTCGATGCGCTCGATGACGACATCAGTGCCGAGCTCGATGCGCTGGCCGTCGAGGCTCCGAGCGGGGGAAACGGAGTGAATCCCGTCGTGCACGAAGCTGATCTCGCCGAGGGGCGTGGTGTCGGGAGCCTCTGCCGCGGCGGAGGAATCGGCGGCGCCAATCGCTCTGGTGACGCGACCGAGGAAGCCCTGTAGCCGGTAGCGCTCGTCCTCCACGTCGCGGGCGGCGCTGGGAATGGCCCAGCCGGCCACGAGGCCGAGCATGCCACCCCCGGCGGCGAGCCCGACGAGCAGCGCGATGAGCGCGGTCACCGCTGGAGACAGCGAGCTGTACCGGCTGAGGAGATATCCGATGGCGCCGGTGAGCGTGAAGAAGGCGCCGACGGTCGGATAGTTCAGGATGGGCGTGCGCTGGCGACGCCGACGCTGGCGGTCGATCCCGGCGAGCATGCTGACGACGCCGAACGCGAGGCCCACCAGAAACGAGAGTAGATAGACGACGCGCATTGACTGGAGTGGGGCGTGGAGGGGGGGTTGGGTGGGCGAATTGTATTCAATCGTGTGACGGCGCGCGACTCGTTGTCGATTCGCCTTGGATGCATGCACGCGAAACGGGCCAGGGTGACGCCCCGGCCCGCCGTCGTCCGACATCCGTGCTTCTCTCCGCTGTCACATCGACTACTCGAGGTACTTTCGGAACCAAGCCACCGTCCTCGGCCAGGCTTCCCTCGTAGCGGCAAGATTGGCGCCGCCCTGATCGGCCTGCGCGCGAAGGAAGCCATGTCCCGCGCCGGTGAAGATCACGGGCTCGTAGGTCTTACCGAGCGCCTTCATGGAGGCCTGTGCCGGCGCGATGGTGGCATTGACGCGGGCATCGTTCTCGCCATAGAGGCCGAGCACGGGGGCGCGCACACTCGTCAGGCGGGCGGTGTCAGGAGCTGTGCCGTAGTAGACCACCGAGGCGCTCAGCGCCGGGTCGTACACGGCGTGCCAGAAGGCTTCGGAGCCGCCCCAGCAGAAGCCGACGATGCCGTACTTCCCGGTCGCGGCGGGGAGCGAGGTGCCGTACCCCCCGACGGCGGTGAGCTGCCGGTGGATGACATCGCGGTCGAGGGTGCGTATGGCCACGCGCGCGGAATCGGGATTCGGGGTGAGCGGGGATCCGGGGATGTTCTTGCTGGTGAGTAGATCCGGCGCGATGGCGATGAAGCCATCGGCGGCGAACTGATCGGCCACGGCGCGAACCCACGGGGAGAGACCAAAGATCTCGTGGATGACGACCACCACCGGCGCCTTGGTCTTTCGCTCTGGGTAGACCACCCAGGCGCGGACGGAATCGGATGGGCCGGTTGCGATCATGACCCATTCGCCGTGGCGGGGCGAGGCATCGAGCCGAGCTTGGGCCTCGGCAGCACTAGCGGGGAGGCCTCGACTCGTGTCGTGTGCGACGTGACCAGACGCTGTCGCGTCAGCGGCAGGATGGTGCTGATCGTGCCCCTGTGCCAGAGGGGCCCGCGCCGGGATGGCTAGCGAGCCTAGGATGACCATCGAGAGGACCGTGCAGCGGAGCATTTGAGAATTCCTCCAGTATCGGCCGAGCTCACTGAACGACGAGGTCCATCCGTACCTCCCTCGTCACCGGATATGAAAAGTGCCACCACTCCTTATCGTAGTTCACGAACCCGCGTCGCTCCATGGCGGCCACCAACCGCTTTCGGTTCCCGGACACCGCGCCGACGGCGTTCGCCGTGTGCGCCGCCGCGGAGAAAGTGTCGAATGGCGTTCCCATGTCCAGCGGCATGCCGGTGGTGGTGTCGACCAATGTGAGGTCGATCGCAGCGCCAAGATTGTGCCGGCTGCGTTTGGCGATGTAGCCGTCGCGCACCAGATCCGCACGGCCGACCCGTTGCGTCCACCGCATCATGGTCTCGGTCGCGCGCACGGGGCGGTACGCATCGAAGACGAGAAGCACCAGCCCATGTGGGCGCAGATCGCGCGCCACGCGAGCGAGTGCCTGGGCTGCCTCGCGTTGGAGGAGGGCGCGATTGGCGCCGTAGCCCGGGAGGGGCGCACCGGTGAAGTTATTGGACGTCGCGTAGCGAAGCTCGACACGAATGGTCGTGTCCACGTCGCGGACGTCGATGAGAAGGGCGCGAGCGAGCGAGTCAGTAGCGACAGGCAGCTCGCCGGTCTCCACCGGCGGTGCGCTGGTAGCTCGCGGTGGAGCGCAGCCGATGACCAGGGCGATGTGCACCATCGCCCCCACACGCACGAGGGATCGCACGCGGGCAACGTATCGCCCACCAACGAGCGACACAACGCGGATGACGAGCTCTCGGATCTTTCTCCTGTCACCGGCGACCGCGCATGGCCCGAAGGCACGAACGCTGGTGGAAGATCCACCGCGAACACCGGCGGCGAGACGGCTTCATACACCCGGCGCCATGTCACTGGGCGCGCTCTTCTCGCACCTCAGTGGATTGTATTTCACGGGCAAGCTGGCGTACGCGCGTGCTTTCGCCCAGCCACCCGCTGCGCTCGCCGGACGCGGCACCTACGTGCTCACGTTCACGCACGGGCTGCTGGACCCGGACACCCCCGTGGATCCGGAGATGCTCTGGCAATTTCGACGGGCGGGAGAGCACGATCCTGGAACCGTCGCGCGGGAGCCGCTCGTAGCGAGTGCCCGCGAGCTTGGACGCAGGCTCGGAGAACCCCACTGCGACGTGGTTCTCCTCGGCTCGGTGCAGAGCAGCAAGTACACGGAAGCGCTCGAGCCCGTCTTCGGGGAGCGCCTGCGGATACCGCGCGAGCTGGTTCGGCGCGGACACCTCCAGCGCGGTGGGTTGCTCCTCGAGTGTGCCGCCTCGGGGCAGGAGCTGGAGTACGTGGGGCTCGATGAGCTCCGCGTGATGCTGGCTAGCGGCCGGCGGAGGCGCTAGCGGGGGATGGAGCGCCGGCGCGTGCCGCTCGGAGCCGCTCATCGAGGAATGCTACCACGCGTTCCTCCAGATAGTAGCGCGGACTCCATGGCGGACCGCTCACGAATCCGACGTGCCCGCCGCGTGGAGTAAGCTGGGTGGTGAGTGCGGGGTTCAGTGCCGCGATGGTCGCCGCCTGACGCAGAACGTCCGCCGGGAGAAATGGGTCGTCGACCGCGCTCAGAAGCAGGGTCGGCACTCGAACGCTGGCCAGGAATCCGAGCGAGCTCGACCGTGCGTAGTAGTCGACCGCATCGCGAAAGCCGTGAATGGGCGCGGTGATGGCGTCGTCGAATGCCCAGATGGTGTTGGCGCGATCGATCGCGCCGGGGGTGAGCGCGTTCGGAAAGCGGCGTTGCTTCTCGCTCGCTTTGCGGCGAAGCGAGTGAAGAAAGTGCGCCTGATAGACGCGCGCGAAACCACGGTCGATGTGGCGCGCCGAGCGAGCGAGATCGAATGGCACCGAGACCGCAGCGGCTGCGGTGACGGCGCGTGGCGCATGGGCATGCTGCTCGCCCAGCCACTTCAGCAGGACGTTTCCGCCTAACGAGACGCCGGCCAGGAGCAATGGCCGGTCAGGCTCCTCGCGTACGAGCCGGCGGATGACGAAGTCGATGTCACCGGTCTCTCCGGAGTGATAGGAACGCAGGAGGCGATTGGGCTCGTCACCGCAGGAGCGGAAGACGAGCGCGTCCATGGCCCAGCCGCGCCCAGCCGCCTGGGCGAACAAGCCGGCCGCGTAGTGCGATCGAGGAGACCCCTCGAGGCCGTGGAGGAGCACGAGACGCGGACTTGCCGGTGCGCCGTCGAGCCGGTGCACCTCGATGAAGTCGCCATCGGGGGTATCCCAGCGCTCCACACGCGTGGGCGTGGCGGGTGCCCGGCGCGCGATCCTTCCCCACAAGGTCTGGAGGTGAGGGCCGGGGAGCCACCAGGCCGGGCGGTAGCTAGGCAGCGTCATCACGTAATGATAACCTTGACGCCATCGTCGATCATCGGCACCGACGGGCCTCTCCCCACGCGCTCGCATGACGATCCCATCTCCGACGGACGACGTCGATGCCCTGGTCGAGCGCGTTCGCGCCGGGGATGAGCGCGCGTTCGAGCAGATCTTTCGCTCGCACTACGGATCGCTCTGCGGATTCGCGAACACGTTCGTGCACTCGCCGGAGACGACCGAAGAGATCGTGCAGACCGTCTTCCTCAACATCTGGGTGAATCGGCAGCGGTGGGAAGTGCATGGGACCCCGCGTGCGTACCTGTTCGGCGCCGTCCGCAATCAGGCGCTGAACCACGTGAAGCGCGGCCAATTGGAGCGATCGTGGGCCGCGTCCGCGGTGAGCGACGAGGGAGTGCTCGAGCTGCATGGGAGCGTGCCGGAAGCGGCTGTGTCGGTTGAGACGGAGGAGCTGGCGGCCGCCGTGCGACGAGCGATCGACAACCTGCCTCCTCGTGCGCGGATGGCGGTGCAGCTCCGATGGGAGGGACAGCTCAAGCACGCGGAGATCGCCGAGGTGATGGGGATCTCGGTGAAGGGGGTGGAGAACCACTTGAGCGGGGCGATGGAGGCGTTGCGGCGATTGCTTGGCTGAAGCAGGAGGGACGTGGGGGTTTTGCGTTCTCGGTTGTCGAGAGGGTGTATGCGGAGAGCGATCTAGCATGAGCGAGCCATTCGATTGGGGCATCGTCGACCGATTTCTCGCGGGAGAAGCGACCCCCGAGGAGCTGGTGGTGCTCCAGCGATGGTTGGAAGGCGATCCGCGCCGCGGCCGGTTGCTCGAGGAAGCTTGGGGTATGCTGGCCTCGGACGCCAAGTCCTGGAACGTCGACGCGGCCTGGCGTGAAGTCTCCGGTCGCCTGCACGGGCCGGCAGTGATCCCGATGGAGCGGGCGCGTGTCCGACGTTACGTTGGCGCGCTGCAGGTGGCTGCGGGATTGCTGCTGACGATCGGCGCCGCGACGCTCTGGCGGGTCATGGCCGAGCGCGAGAGTGGCGCTGGTCAGGTCGCCATGCGCGAGGTGGCAACCACGAAAGGGCAGCGCGCGGAGCTTCGACTCAGCGACGGAACGCGTGTCGTGCTCGGCGCTGCCAGCCGGCTGGAGTACGCGCCGGAGCCGGATGGTCGGACGCGTGATGTGCGGCTGACCGGCGAGGCGTACTTCGAGGTCGCCCCGGACTCGGCGCATCCATTCGTAGTGCGCACTGCCGGCGCGGTCACGCGCGTGCTCGGTACGGAGTTCACCGTGCGCGCGTACGCAGGGAGCGATGAGGTGGAGGTAGCGGTAGCCGGGGGGCGTGTGCTGCTGGCGTCGTCGGACAGCAGCACGGGCGTGCTGTTGATCAAGGGGCAGCTCGGGGCACTCCGGGCTGGCGCGCCACCCACGGTGCGCACGCTGGCGAGCCTCGAGCCCTTCGTCGCTTGGACGGAAGGACGCCTGGCGTTCGACGGTGCCCCACTCCGTGTCGCGCTGCGGCAGCTCGAGCGCTGGTACGACGTCAACTTCGTCGTCGCCGACAGCGCGCTCGCCGATCGGCGGCTCACGGCTCGCTTCCGCGCGGAGTCGCTCACCGAGGCGCTGGATGCGATCGCCGTCGCACTCGACGCGCGTTACGAGCGCCGTGATCGCGTGATCAGCTTCACTCCTCGCTGACCGCCTCGCTGACCGCCTCGTTTCCGTCTTCCCTTTCACCTCACCGCACGTGTCGAAGCTCCTCCATCTACTCGGGCTCCTGCTGCCGCTGTCGTCCATGGCGCAACAGCCCGAAGAGTGATTCGTCAGGAGCGTGGGTACGCAGCGGGATGAGCTGCTTCCCCGTCTGCCCAGCTTCGGCGTAGTTTGGGAGTTCTGACTCGAGTGGAGTGACGGCGGGCGATGGAGGTGCAAGTCTTCGGCGTGAAGAAGAGCGCCGACACGCGGAAGGCGCTCCGCTTCTTCGCGGAGCGCCGGATCAGGACGCATTTCGTGGACCTCACGGAGCGCGCGGCATCGCCCGGCGAGCTGCGTCGCTTCGTGCAGAGGTTCGGGCTCACGGCACTCATCGACAAGGAGTCGCGCGCCTATCGCGACCGCGGGTTGCAGCACGCGCGGCTTTCCGACGACCGGTGGCTGGAGGTGCTGGTGGAAGAGCCGCTCCTCCTTCGCATGCCGCTGGTGCGGCATCAGCATCAGCTGACCATCGGGGACGCCGAGAGCGAATGGAAGGAGTGGGTGGCGGTGGCGGCGAGGCGGGGCTGACACCCATACCGATCTGAGCGCGCGCGTCCGATCTTTGTGACGTGACACAGATCGCGCTCTCCAACGTGGTCATCGAGTACGGAGCCACGACGGTACTGTCCAGCGTGGATCTCACCATCGCGCGCGGGGAGCGGTGGGGGATCATCGGGCGGAACGGCACCGGCAAGACGTCGCTCTTTCGACTGCTCACCGGCGAGCAGGCACCGTCTCGCGGCAGCGTGTGGCGCGCCCCGGGGCTGCGAGTCACGCTCCTGGAGCAGCACCGCGATTTCGGCGATGCGACCACGGTGTGGGAGGCGGTGGCCGGCCGGTTCGCCGACCTCCTGGCGCTCGAGCGCTCGCTCGCCGAGCAGGCGCAGCGACTCGGCGAGCTGGGAGAGCAGGCCAACGCGCGCGTGCTGGAGCGATACGACCGCGATCTCGAGCGATTCGAGCGAGAGGGGGGCTACACGTTCGCGCCGCGAGTCGATGCGGTGCTGCACGGGCTTGGCTTCGATCCGAACGAGGCGCGCTCGCGACCGGTCGGGGCCCTGAGTGGCGGCGAGCGCGGCCGCGTCGGACTCGCCCGGCAGCTGGCGGCGCCGGCCGACATGCTGCTGCTGGACGAGCCAACCAACCATCTGGACCTCGAGACGACGCGCTGGCTGGAGCAGTACCTCCGCTCGGTGGACGAGACCGTGCTCGTCATCAGCCACGACCGGGCCTTTCTCGAGAGCATCGCCGATCACGTACTGCACCTCGAGTCGGAGACGGCGGTGTCGTATTCCGGCGGCTACTCGGACTTCGTGGCGCAGCGGACGGAGCGACGACTCGCGCGGCAGCGCGCCTTCGATCAGCAGCGGCGGACGGTGGAGAAGGAGGAGGATTACATCCGGCGCAACATCGCCGGCCAGAACAGCGCCCAGGCCAAGGGACGGCGCACCAGGCTGGCGCGCCTTCCCCGGCTATCACCGCCTCCGTCGGATGACGATGCGATGGCGCTCCGGCTCGAGACGTCGCGGCGCGGTGGTGATCAGGCGCTGGTGGCGGAACGCGTGCACCTGACGATCGGAGGGCGGGTGCTCATCGACGAGCTCTCGAGCGTGGTACGGCGCGGGGACGTGATCGGCTTCATCGGACCGAACGGTGCCGGGAAGTCCACGTTGCTCCGCGCGATCGCCGGCGAGCACGAGGTCGATGGCGGCTCGCTTCGACTCGGCGCCTCGATCACGGCGGCGCACTATCGGCAGGACCTGGCGCAGGTACCGACGGACCGCGCGCTGATCGATGTGATCGGGGACCTGCGCCCGACCTGGGAGCGTCGTCAGGTGCTGGCGCACCTCGCTCGTTTCGGCTTCGTGGGAGACGAGGTGAAGCGCGCGGCGGCGATGCTCTCGGGGGGCGAGCGATCGCGGGTGGCGCTGGCGATGATCGTGTTGGCGCGGGCAAACCTGCTGCTGCTCGATGAGCCGACGAATCACCTGGACGTCGAGTCGATCGAGGCGCTGGAGGATGCGATCGAGCGATATGAGGGGACGGTGATCCTGGTGAGTCACGACCGAGCGCTGCTACGCTCGCTGGTCACGCGGGTGTGGGTGCTTCATGACAGCCGAGTGATCGACTTCGATGGCACCTTCGCGGAGTGGGAGACGCGGAGCGCGGAGCGCGAGCACGCGGCGGCCGTCGCGGCCGCGGAAGAGGAAGGACTTCGGCGCGTGCGCGAGAAGCAGAAAGTCCGCCGAACGGAGGAGCGAGGCCGGGACGAGCGGCGGAAGCAGCGCACGGTACTGGAGGCGCTGCGCGCCGCCGAATCGGAGGTCGGCAGGCTGGAAGCGGAGGTGGCTCGGATCACGGGAGCGTTGGAGGACCCCACGCGATACGCGACCGCCGAGGGGTCGCGGGAGGCTGCCGAGCTCGGGCAGGAGCTCGAGCGGCGCCGGCAGGAGTTGGACGCCGCGCTGGAGCGATGGGCAGCCGCGAGCGAGACAGCGGATGCCATCGGCCGGGCTCCTTCGGGGAGTTGAGGCGGGAGCTCGTCCCCTTCGTGGAGGGGCTCGTCCCCGGAAGGCTGGCCTGCCGCCCTGGTGCCCTTAGGTTTAAGGACCGCGCCGAACCATCGGCCTCGAGTGACTCCAAACTCCACGACATCCCCCATGAGCACCCCACGTGTGCTGCTCTCCCTGGCGAGCGCACTCGCGCTCGCGCTGGGCAGTCCAGCTCTCGCCCAAACGCCGGCGAAGATCAATTTCGTACGTGACACGCTCGACAACGGCCTCGAGCTGATACTGGCCGAGGATCACTCGGCGCAGGTGGTCGCGGTCGACCTCTGGTACGACGTCGGATCGCGCAACGAGCGTCCCGGTCGCAGCGGCTTCGCGCATCTCTTCGAGCACATGATGTTCCAGGGCTCGGCGAACGTGAAGAAGAACGATCATGGGAATCTGATCGAGCGCGCCGGCGGATTCTCGAATGCGACGACGAACGAGGATCGCACCTCGTACTTCCAGGTGGTCCCGTCCAACCGGTTGAATCTCGTGCTCTGGCTGGAGGCCGATCGGATGCGCACGCTGGCGGTGACGGACACGAACTTCAACAACCAGCGCGAGGCGGTGAAGGAGGAGCGCCGGCTGCGGGTGGACAACCAGCCGTATCTGCGCGCGATCTTCGAGGACAACTATGCCGCGTTCGACTCCACCGGCTGCTTCGCGTATGCCCACTCGATCATCGGGTCGATGGCGGATCTGGACGGCGCGAAGACGGAGGATGTCCAGGCGTTCTTCGACCTGTACTACGTGCCGAACAACGCGACGCTGGTGATCGCCGGTGATTTCGACCCGGCGGAGGCGAGGCGGCTGGCGCGCGAGTACTTCGGCGGAATCCCACGCGGCAAGGAGCCGCCGGCGGTCGGCTGTCAGACGCCGTTCAGCGGGGGGCACGTTCGCAAGAAGATCCACGATCCGAAGGCGAATCTGCCGGCGACGGTGCAGGTGTACCGCATCCCGAAGTACGACGATCCCGATTCGCCGGCGCTCGAGTTGCTGGCGACGATTCTCGGTCAGGGAGAGAGCTCGCGGCTCAATCGCAAGCTCGCTCGTGAGGCGAAGCTGGCGGTCGCGTCGCAGACGTTCTACAGCCCCTTCGGCCCGCGGCGTGGCCCGGGCGTCTTCATGGCGCTGGCCATCGCCAATCAGGGCGTGAACGTGGACTCGCTGGATGCGCTGCTCTCGCAGGAGGTGGCGAAGGTCGCGGCCGAGGGAGTGACGGAGGCCGAGCTCACCAAGGCCAAGAACAGCTTCCGCGCGCAGGCGATCAACGATCGACAGCAAGCCCTGAACGTGGCGGTGGCGCTCAACCTGGCGCGGATGTACCTGGGCTCGGCCGACGCCGTGAACACGTCGTTCGACCGCTACATGAAGGTGACGCTCGACGACATCAAGCGCGCCGCGGCGAAGTACCTGCGCGCGGACAACGCGCTCGTGCTCATCCTCAGCTCGGAGACCACGTCATGACGCGCCGCGTCGCACTCCTGGCCGCGGTGCTGGTCGCACCGGCGTCGCTGGCCACGTCACTCGGGGCGCAGCAGTTCCCCACCACGCCGCCGACGGCGGCTCCCATCAAGCCGGCGAGCTTCCCGCCATTTCAGGAAGCGGCGCTGCCGAACGGCTTGCGCCTCGTGCTGGTGGAGAGTCACAAGCAGCCGGTAGTGTCGGTGTCGCTGTCGCTGGCGGCCGGGGACATCCACGACCCTCCGGCCAAGGAAGGGATGGCCGCGATGGTGGCCGGGCTGCTCACCAAGGGAGCCGGCAAGCGGACCGCCGAGGAGATCTCGGAGGCGATCGAGGGAGTGGGCGGCTCGATCGGAGCCAACGCGAGCGAGGATTTCCTGACGATCTCGTCGAACGTGCTGACGCCTGACGCGGCGCTCGCCTTCGAGCTCCTGGCCGACGCGGTGGTGCGGCCGACGTTCCCGGAGTCGGAGGTGGAGCTGCTGCGCACGCAGACGCTCTCGGCGCTCCAGCTCGAGATGTCGCAGCCGGGCGCGCTGGCCTCGCGGTTCTTCGCCAAGGCGCTCTATGGAACGCATCCGTACGGACGCCGTCCAACGACCGAGACGGTGCGCGCGATCGCACGCGCGGATCTGGTGGCGTTCCAGCGGGCGCGCCTGCGCCCAGCGGGCGCGCTGCTGGTGATCGCCGGGGATCTGAATCTCGCCGATGCGCGCCGGTTGGCGACGCAGGCGTTCGGGTCCTGGCGCGGGGCCGCGCCCACGCCCCCACCGGCACGGGCGGTTCCAACCCGCGCGCGGACGGACATCCTGCTGGTGCATCGTCCGGGCTCGGTGCAGTCGAACATCCTGGTGGGGAACACGACGTTCGCGCCGACGGACCCCCGCTACAACCACTACGCGGCGACGCTGGCCAACCGTGTGTTAGGCGGCGGGAGCGACAGCCGGCTGTACACGATCCTGCGCGAGCAGAAGAGCTGGACGTACGGCTCGTATTCGCAGATCGAGCGGCTGCGCGGCGTGGGGTACTTTCAGGCGAGCGCCGAGACGCGCACCGAAGTCACCGACTCGGCGCTGACCGAGCTGCTGCTGCAACTTCGGCGAATCCGTACCGAGCCGGTGTCGGCCGCGGAATTCGAGGGGGCGAAGGGAGCTCTGGTCGGGAGCTTCCCGCTCACCATCGAGACCGCGAGTCAGGTGGCCGGCGCCGTGGCCACGGCGAAGCTGCTCGGTCTGCCCGCGGATTATCTGTCGATGTACCGCAGACGGCTGGCGGCGGTCACGCCGGCGCAGCTGGTGGCCGGCGCGCGGTCGGTCTTCCGGCCCGACGCGGCGGTGGTCGTGGTGGTGGGGGACGCCACCAAGCTGTACGACAAGCTCCAGAAGATCGGCCCGGTGCGGATGGTGAGCGTGGAAGGAAAGCCGCTCACGGCCGACGACCTGGTGGTGAAGGCCGTCTCGCTCGATCTCGACATGTCGAAGCTGGTACCGCGGCGCGACTCGTTCACGATCCTGGTGCAGGGGAATCCACTCGGGTTCCAGTCGAGCGCGCTGGAGAAGACGAGCGACGGCTGGCGGTACGATGAGACGTTCCAGCTCGCCACCATCATGCAGGGCAAGACCGAGCTGCTCTTCAGCGACAAGCTCGAGATGAAGTCGGTGAAGGGAGATGGGAAGTTCCAGGGGCAGGCCATGAAGACCGCCGTCGAGTATGCCGGTGGTCGGGCCAAGGGCTCGGCGATGGTACCAGGGCCGTCGGGGATCGAAACGAAGAACGTGGACACCGAGATACCGGCCGGCGTGCTCGATGACAACGCGCTCCAGGCGCTCGTTCCCGCGCTCAAGTGGGCGCAGGGCGCCAAGTGGACGCTCCCCGTGTTCTCCAGCTCGCAGGGTACGGTGCAGCAGATCACGCTGGCGGTGACCGGTAAGGAATCGGTTACCGTTCCGGCGGGGACCTTCGAGACGTACAAGGTGGATGTCACCGGCGGGCAACAGCCGCAGGTGTTTTACGTCGCCACGGGCGCACCACATCGGTTGGTGAAGCTCACGACCGTGGGCGCCCCGATCGAGGCGGTCCTGGCGAAGTAGAGGGCGCGGCTGGCGCCGCCTCTATCCGAACACCAGCGGGTGAAGCAGCGAGACCATGAGGGTGACGATGGCGATGGCGAGGAGATCGAGCACCACTCCCGCCTTCGCCATTTGTCGTACCGTGATCTGCCCCGAGCCGAAGACGATCGCGTTAGGCGGCGTGGCTACCGGTAGGGCGAAGCCGGTGGAGGCGGCGAGGGTGGCGACCAGCATCAGGGCGAGTGGATCCTGTCCGACGGCGGTGGCGAGGGACGCCGCGATGGGTATGGCCATGGCCGCGACGGCGGTGTTGGACGCCAGCTCGCTCAGCACCAGTACGATGAGCGCGAGGCCGGCGAAGATCACGATCGACGGGTAGCCGCCGAGGGCGGTCATGAGACCGCCCATCCAGCGGGCGAGGCCGGTGCTCTCCATCGCCGCCGCCAGCGAGAGGCCGCCGCCGAAGAGGAGCAGCACCTCCCACGGGATCTCCTTCGCCTGGCGCCAGGTGAGGAGCGGCTCGCGCACTCTATCCTGCCTCGAGCCGGTGAGCACGAAGAGAAGTAGCGCGCCGGCGATCCCGACCGATGCGTCGCTGATGGCGGGCACCACATCGGTGAGGCCGGGAAGCACGAAGCCGCCGATCTCCTTCCGCTCGCGAAAGAGCCAACCGAGGGCAGTGAGCGCGAACACCACGAGCACGGCTCGTTCACCGCCGGACAGCGTGCCCAGCGTGCGTCGACGCTCCTCCAGCATGGCGCGCGCATCGGCACCCACCGCCACCCGTCCGGGGAAGAGGACGAAGACGAGCAGCAGCCAGCACAGCGGCAGGAGAATGGCGGCGATGGGGAACCCGACCATCATGAATCGGACGAAGCTCACCTCGCGCCCGAGGATCTCTCTCGCGCCGCCGGCGAAGATGAGGTTTGGTGGCGTGCCGATGAGCGTCGCCATCCCGCCGATCGATGCCGCATACGCGACGCCGAGCATCAGCGCGGTGCGCATTCGCTTGGCATCGTCCCCCGTGCCGAAGACCTCGCCGACGGCGAGGGCGATGGGATACATCATCGCGGCGGTGGCGGTGTTGGAGATCCAGAGTGAGAGAAACGCCGTGGCGAGCATCACGCCGAGCACGATCCGGCGCGCGCCCGACCCCATGGCGCCGATCATGCCATAGGCGATGCGCGCGTGGGCCCGCCAGTGCTCGAGCCCGGCGGCGAGGAGAAAGCCAGCCAGAAAGAGAAAAACGATGTCGCTCGCGTACGGCGACACGGTATCGCGGGTGGACGCGATGCCTAACGCGGGAAAGAGCGCGATGGGCAGGAGCGCGGTGGCACCAAGCGGGATGGCTTCGGTCAGCCACCAGATGGACATCCAGGCCAGAATGCCCAACACATGACGCGCGGCCGGCTCGAGCGTGGCGGGGGCGAGGGCGTACAGGAGCGCGTACGCGAGCGGGCCGGCCAGGAGGGCGGCGACACGGCGATGACGCGGGCTCGTCAGAATTCTCCGATGAACCCTATCTCAGGTTGCAGCCGCTGGCCGAAGTTCTCCTCCACCCTCTTCTGCGCGGTGGCTACCAGCTCGCGCACGTCCTTCGCCGTGGCGTGGCCGAGGTTGACCATGATGTTGGCGTGGATGTGCGAGATCTGGGCGTCGCCCACGCGAAATCCCTTGAGCCCACACTGGTCGACCAGACGGCCGGCTCCGACGCCTTCGATCTTCTTGAAGATGGAGCCGGCGCTGGGGTGATACTCGAGCCAGGGGTGCCGGGCTCCGCGCCAGGAGAGGTTCTCCTGCATGATGCGATGCATGATCGCCGGGTCCTTGCGCTCGAGGCGGAAGGTGGCCGCCAGCGCGATGTCGCGGCGATGATGAAAGACGCTGTCATCGTATCCGAACTTCACGTAGTCGGCGCCGACGGTCCTGCGCTCGTTCTCCTCACTGAAGATGTCGCAGGACTCGAACACCTCGGCGATGAACATCGTGCGCTCCCGCTCGGGCGCCGGAGAGAGAAAGTGCAGGTTCTGCCAGATGGCCCCACCGACGGTGCTGGGGATTCCGACGTAGTGCTCGAGCCCGGAGAGACCACGGCGCACCGACTCCCTGATCAGATCGGCCATGATGACGCCGCTCTCCGACCAGACACGCCCGTCCTCGTGCCAGCGCACGTGGCGTGAGACGTTGCGGATCACTACTCCGCGGAAGCCGCGATCGCCGATGAGGATGTTGGCGCCCAGGCCGAGCACGAAGTACGGGACATCGAGCTCGCGAGAGGCGAGGACCGCGGCGGTGAGATCGTCGGCGCTGTCGGCTTCGTAGAAGAGATCGGCGGGGCCGCCGATCTTGAAGGTGGTGTAGGGAGCGAGCGGCTCGTCGCGTCGCAGTCGCGATGGAGCGAGTCGAGCGCTGAGCTCGGTGAGCGGCGCGCGGGTGGCGGCGTGAGACGGAGGAGGCGTCATCAGACGATGGGGAGAGCGGCGCCGTCAGCTTCCACGAGGAACGGCGAGTGCGCTGTCGAGTAGACGACCGAGCACGGGGTCGTTTTCGCGGATGGGGCCGACCTTCTTCCAGAGAAGGGTACCGTCACGGGCGATGAGGTAGCTGGCGGGAACGCCGACCGCCAGGAAGGTGGCGGTCACGCGCTCCGTCGGATCCAGCCAGATCGGAAAGGTCAGCGCGTAGGTATCGATGAAGTCCCGGACCTTTGCCTCCTCGCCCTGGGCATCGATGCTGACGCCGACGAGCTGAAAGCCCTCCGCGGCGCGCATCGTGTAGAGCTTCTCCAGGACGGGGAGCTCGTCCTTGCACGGCACGCACCAGGTCGCCCAGATGTTGAGGAGCACCACCTGACCGCGCAGCGCCTCGATGGAGGTGGAGTCGCCGGCGAGCGAGATGCCGTGGTAGGACGGCGCCGAGCGACCGACCATGACGCGCGGCGTGGCGTCGCACGCAGTGGCGAGAAGCAGGAGGAGTGTGAGCGCGCGGCGCGTCATGGCGCCGACTCCAGCCGGGCGCGCGTGATGCGGATCGCCGGCGGTGACCCGGGCGCGGTCCAGGCGAAGATGAGCGAGTCGCCGGATCGGGCCATGCGTGGGAACCCACTGGCGCGCGCCACGCTCGACGACGCCACCGCCACCGGATCGCTCAGCGTGCCGGTGACGGACACGTGCCTGACGCGAACCTCGGCGTTCTCGCCGCCGGTCCGCTCGATCCAGCTGACGAACGCGCCACCGGCGGCGTCGAGCACGACGGCAACGCGGCCGGCGGGAGCCCCATCGTCGACGCGGACGGGCGCGCCGAAGGTGGCGCCGGCATCGCTGGAGAAGGCCACGTGAACGCGGGCCGTATCGCGCGCAGCCGTGAACCAGGCAACCGCCACACGGTCGGCGGAGGCATCGACCGCGGGTCCGTTGACCGGACAGGCCTCGATGTGCCAGCGGTCGTCGTGCACGGTTCTGGGCTCCGTCCAGCCGCCGTCGATACGGCGCACGATGGCGACGTCGCGGATCTCGTCGGGTGTGCGATCGCGGTACACGACCACCGGGCCGCGCGATGTGAGCGCGGCGGAGGTTTGACAGCAGTCGCAGACCCGGTCGTCCAGGGTGCGCTCCGCCCAGGCGGAATCACCGGTCGTGGCGGCGTGGAGGAGCATCATCGTGGCGGGTGGCGCCACGGTGCGGCGCCCGTCGAGCCAGACGGCGCCGACGACGCTGTCGCTCTCCGGCCAGAGCGACACGAAGCCATGCTCGGCCGGGCTCCGGTCGGTGTGGAGCACGGCGCCGTCGGTCCAGGTGACGCCGCCGTCGCGCGAGCGGGTGACGCGGATGTCGTAGGCGTACTTGCCGGCGCCGCTCTTCTGGAGCCAGTGGGCGACCAGCTCACCGTTGGGCAGCATGACGACTGACGGGAAGTCGGCCCAGTTGACGAAGAGCGAGTCGCCGCGCGTGATGGTGCGGGGAGCGGACCATTGGTCGTCGTCGAGCGTGGCCATGCGAAGCGCCACGGAAGAGCCTCCCTGTGGCTCGAGCCAGGAGAGGAGGACGCGGCCGCCGGCGACGTGGAGGTTGGGTTCGCCACTCCCCGGCGCGGCGGGCGAGGGGAGCGAGTCGATGGCGAGCAGTGCGAAGTCGACGCCGCGCTTCTCGCCGGTGCAGGAGAGCGCGAGGGGTGAGAGCGCGAATGCGAGGGTGGCGAGCGAACGATGGAAGGAGGGCACGGATGTCTACGATGCTGGGGTGCCAGCGCGGTGGTCAACGGCGAGTATCGCGCGCGCGAGGTGGGCGAGCGCGTGGTTCGTCGCGATGGCGCTTCCGCCGAAAACCGTTCGGCGTCCGCCCCAGTCGGTGAGGACACCGCCGGCTTCCTCGATGATTGGAAGGAAACAGGCCGCATCCCAGGGGTTCATCACGGGGTCGACCATGACTTCCCCGCGGCCAGTGGCGACCAGCAGGTACCCGTAACAGTCGCCCCAGGTGCGCGCCAGCGCGGCTTTGGCCGCGAGTCTATGGTAAGCAGCTCGATGGCTCGGATGGCGTGGGAATCTCTCGTCCGTGCTCAGCACCAACGCGTCACTGATGCGAGAGATACTAGACACGGCCGCTCTGGAACCGTCATGCCAGCAACCTTCGCCTGGAGCCGCGCAGACGATCTCGCCAAGCGCCGGGAAGTGCGCCGCGCCCGCCAGCACCTCCTCCCCCTCCAGCACCGCGACCAGTGCGCCGAACAGCGGAACGCCGCGGACGAAGGTGCGAGTCCCGTCGATCGGATCCAGAACCCAGCGGCGGCGGGCATCGGGGCGCGTCACCCCATACTCCTCGCCGAGGATGCCGTCGTTGGGGAAGCGCTGCTCGATCCATGCGCGGGCGGCGCGCTCCGCCTCCCTGTCCGCCACGGTGACCGGGGAGCCGTCGGCCTTCGCCTCGGCGACGATACCGGATCGAAAGTGCCGGAGCGCGATGGCGCCGGCCAGGCGCGCCACCTCCTGCGAGGCTTCCATGAGCGATGCGACGCGCTCCTTCATCGGCACTCCTTCATTCGCCGAACTCCTCGGCGACGGCGCGGGCGTCGAGCGCGCCGGTGTAGAGCGCCATCCCGATCACGGCGGCGTGAACGCCGGCGTCGGTGAGCATGCGGAGCTCGTTCATGGTGGCGATTCCGCCGGAGACGATGAGCGGGTGGCGCGACAGCTCGGCCGAATCTTCCATGAGCGGAAGATCGGTTCCACTCAACAACCCTTCGCGGTGGACCGCAGTCACCATCACGGCGGAGAGTGGAAGATCGTTGAGCTCTTCGACGACGTCGAGGACGTTCCGCGCCAGCGTGCGCTCCCATCCGCGCGTCACCACACGGCGGTCGCGCACATCGATGGCGACGACGAGCGAGCCAGCGAAGTCCGAGGCGGTGCCCCCGAGCCAGTCGGGGTCCTCGAGTGCCCGCGTGCCGACGAGGACGCGACGCGCGCCATCGGCGAGGAGCTGCTCGATGGTGTCGCCGCTTCGAACGCCGCCTCCCACCTGCATGTCGACGCCGCCGTTTCGCAGCAGGTCGCGCACGAGCTCGCCGTTCGTCCCGCGCCCACGCGCGGCGTCGATGTCCACCAGGTGCAGGAGGGGAAAGCCGAGCATTGCCCAGCCTCGGGCGACACCGAGCGGGTCGTCGAAGCGCAGGAGCTCATGGTCGTACGAGCCCGCCTCGAGCTGTACGCAGGCGCCGCCGGCGAGATCCACGGCGGGAATGGCGATCATTGTCGTGAGCCGGCGTGACGTAGTGGGCGCGACACGCCCCCACATTGGAGCACCGCGGTGCACAGCGGAAGGGAAAGCGTCGTCAGACCAGTTTTCGCCAGCGGTGCACACCCGGTGGCATGGGCGGGCTGCCAGGGCGCGTTAAGTTGTCTCGTCTTCGCTTCTCCCCGCTCACTCCTCTCGCTCTCGTCCCATGCTGATCGCTCTCACCATCGCCGCGAGCAGTCTGTTCTCGACCGAGGCGCCGGTGCACAACGGCCGGGCGCGGCAGCTCGACGTCCGACCGCCGCGCGTGGAGGCGGAGATCGTGGTCGACGGCCGGCTCGACGAGGAAGTGTGGCGCCGGGCGGCGGTGCTCACCGGCTTCTCTCGTTATGCGCCTGACGACGGCGTGCCGGCGGACGACTCGACCGACGTGCTGGTGTGGTACTCGCCGATGGCGATCCATTTCGGGATTCGTGCCTACGCGCAGCCCGGATCGGTGAACGCGACGCTGGCCGATCGCGACCGGATCTACAACGATGACTACGTCGGGATCTTTCTCGCCACCTTCGACGATGGGAAGCAGGCGGCGGTGTTCGCGGTGAACGCGCTGGGCGTGCAGGGAGACGGCATTCTGGTGGAGCGTGGCGTGACCTCGGGCGGATCGTTCAGCGGTCTACAGAACGGGCGTGAGCCGACGGACGTCTCTCCCGACTACGTGTTCGACTCGAAGGGTCGGATCACCGATTACGGATTCGAGGTGGAGATCCGGATCCCGCTGAAGAGTCTTCGTTATCAGGGCGCGGAGACGCAGAGCTGGGGGCTCAACGTCCTCCGTCGCGTGCAGAGTCGTGGGTTGGAGTACAGCTGGGCGCCGGCGCAGCGGGCGGCGGCCTCTTACGTGGCGCAGTTCGGACGGCTCCAGGGGCTCACGGGGCTCACGCGCGGGCGTGTGCTCGACCTCAACCCGTTCGTGACGGCGCACGCGGCCGGCGCCCGCGATGTGGACGATCGCTTCGACTACGCCAGCGACGTGGAGCCCGGCGCCAACGTACGATGGGGGATCACCAACGCGGTGACGTTGAGCGCCACGGTGAATCCGGATTTCGCCGAGGTCGAGTCCGATGCCGGGCAGATCGTGTTCGATCCGCGCAGCGCGCTCTTCTTCGCGGAGAAGCGTCCGTTCTTTCTGGAGGGGATCGAGCAATTCGCCACGCCGAACCAGCTGATCTACACGAGGCGGATTGCCGAGCCGCTGGCGGCGGCCAAGGTCACGGGGAAGGTAGGCGGCACCGACTTCGCGCTGCTGTCGGCGGTGGATGATCGCGGTGTGTCGTTGGGCGATGATCGCCCGATCTACAACATCCTGCGCGTGCAGCGCGAGCTGGGGCGATCGTCGCGGCTGGGGTTGGCGTTCACCAGCCGGTTGGACGGACCGGCGTCGAACAACGTGCTGGCGGTCGATACGCGGCTCGTCTGGCGGCGGATCTACAGCGCGCAGCTCCAGGCGGGAGGGAGCAGGACGGTCGGGTTGCAGGGCGACCCCGTGTTCGGCTCCGTGTTTCAGGCCGATCTGCGGCGGTTGGGACGGACGCTGGGGCTGCGTTACCGGCTCAACGTGCTGGACGAGGATTTCCGCGCGTCGAGCGGATTCATCGGGCGTCCGGCGATCGCGGCGGCCACGCTCAACCATACGGTGAGCCGCTACGGGAAGGAGGAGTCGTTCCTCCAGCGCGCGTCGTTCGACGTGACGTTGAACGGAATCTGGAAGTACCGCGATTTCGTCGGCGGCGAGGAGATGCTCGAGCGAAAGCTGCACCTCAACAACAACGTCACCTTGCGGGGTGGATGGGAGGCGGGGTTCTCGGTGCTGATCGAGACGTTCGGCTTCGACAGCGATCTGTACGCGGACCTCTTCGTCGAGCGAACCGTGGGGAATGAGGTGCGGTACGAGCCGTTCGTCGGCGATCCGGACCTCGGCAACCTGGACTACGTGCTCTTTCTGCGAACGCCGAACTTCAAGTCGTTCTCGGCCGAGGCGCAGTATCTGTGGGGGCGGGACGAGAACTTCTTCGAGTGGACCGGCGCAGACATTCACTGGATCAACGCGTCCCTCAACTGGCGCCCGACGGAGCAACTGCGAGTGGCGGGGACGTACGACGCGCAGCTCTATCGTCGCGCATCGGATGGGTCACGGGTGGGGGAGACGCGGATTCCGCGGCTCAGGGTCGAGTACCAGCTCAAGCGGACGATGTTCGTGCGTGTGGTGGGGCAGTACTTCGCGGATTACGCGGATGATCTGCGCGAATCTGATCGCAGCAACGCGCCGCTGGCGCGGCGGGTGGGGGAGGAGTTCGTGCGGGCGCGGGGCTTTTCCACGGTGAACGATCGCCCGAAGGAGATCAACGAGCTGCGGCCGGAGATACTCTTCTCGTACGCGCCGTCGCCGGGTACGGTACTGTACGCGGGGTATGGCGGGATGTTGAGCGAGCGAGACGCGTTCAGCTTCAGCCGTGATGGAGTGAACGGGCTTCGTCGCCAGGAGGACGCGTTTTTCCTGAAGCTGAGCTATCTCTTTCGAACCTGATTGCCGAGCGACAGCCGGGTGGGTGCTGGGCGATTGGGAAAGTGGGCGAGAGTCTTGCGGTGGGCGGCGGGCATTGTTCGGGCAAGGGGGAGCGGGGCGGGAGCGGGGCGACGCGAAGTTGCGGAGCCGGCAGTTGCGTCGCGCCTTCTTGTGAATAAATTCACAATGCTCGCGCCTCGCGAGCGCACACTCACTTCGTTAAAGCACGGCACTGGAGGCCTCGACACATGCGGTTCATCGGACGGGCGCTTCTCGCGAGCGCGTTTGTCCTCGGCGGATGCGGCGGCGGCGAGCAGGCTGCAACTTCGGATACAGCGGCGGCCACGACGCCGGCGGCGACCCCCTCGGCCACCCCGGCAGCGGGTGAGACGAGCGGCGCGCCGATCACCGGCACGACGCACCGCGTGGAAATGGTGCTGAACGCGCAGGGCGAGTATCGGTTCGTCCCGTCGGAGATCACCGTAAAGGCGGGGGATGGCATCTCCTTCATCAATGTTTCGGGCGGCCCGCACAACGTCGCCTTCGATCCGGCGAAGGTTGCCGACGACGTCGAGCCGACGCTCGAGGCGAACATGCCCGGCCAGAAGATCGGCCCCCTCACCGGTCCCCTCCTCACCGAGCCGAACGCGGCCTACACGATCTCGTTCGCCAACGTGAAGGCCGGGACGTACGAGATCCATTGCACGCCGCACCTCTCCTTCGGGATGGTCGGCAACGTCACGGTGCAGTAAGCGCCAACCGCGTCAAAAGCTGGGTCGACCGGGGCGGAGCTTTCGAGCTTCGCCCCGGTTCGTCTTGATGAGGGACCTAGCGGACCTTCAATGCCATGAGCCTACGAGACCCCAGCAGCGCGATCCTGATGCTCGGCGTCGTCACCTTCATGGGTGGCGCGCTGCTCTGGCGCTACGCCGCCCGCCCCGGCCGGACAGGCCCGCCCTGGCTCGGCAGGCTGGGGACGGCGATGGCGTCGCTGGGGATCGGAACGTTGGCGATGACGCAGAGCGGGCTGGCGTGGGCGATCTCGTCGATCTGCTTCAGCCTGATCGCCATCGTGTATCTGGTGACGATACTGTGGGAGCTGTTGAGGAAATAGGGGCGATGCAAGAACCCCTCGACCGCGGCACGCCGCAATCAAGGGGTTCTTTCCGCTGGTGAGATTCGACCCTATCGGTTCAGCATCACCACGTGCGGTGATCGGATCGACTTCCCTTCTCCAGTCGCGCGGTCCGCTACTGAAGTGCCCAGAGTTTTTCTCTCAGGCGACGAACTGCGTCCAGCGACCTCGCAGTCGGCCCACTCGGAGCTGAACCTCCGGTGAGCAAGCCGGCGTCGCAGCGTCCTGCTGCCAGCCCATCTCTCGAGGAAGGACCGCCTCTCTCGACAGACCTCGTCTTGCGACGGGGACGGAAGACTACAGCGGTAAGAATCAGCTGTCAATCTTTCGCAGTTCGTTCGGAACTCGCGAAAAAAAATCTCGTTTTCCCGCGTGCACGAGATCGCTCGTCGCTCCCCGGATAACGGATCCGCAAAGGGCATGCTTGCGCGAGTCGTTCCCGGGAAGGATCATCGCTGCTCCCTTCCCTCGCGAGCCTTCACGACATGCGCCACGCTTCGCTTCTCGTCTCGATCACGTTCGCGGCCGCTTGTGCCAGCGCCGGCTCCACTCCGCCGGGCGCGCAACCGGCAACGCCGGGTGGCACTTCGGCGACCGCGGCGCGCCCGGATACGACGGCGCGAAGCATCGCCGGGCGCACGGCCGGCATGGAGAAGCGGGACGGCTTTCTTCCGCTCTACCTCGACGGCAAACAGGGGAAGCTCTTCCTCGAGCTCCCGCGCGACTCCATGCGGGTGCTCTTCTTCGCTACGACGGCCACGGGGCTCGGCTCGAATCCGATCGGCATCGATCGCGGCGCCGACGGTCCGTCGCAGGTCGCGCGCTTCGACCGCAACGGCAGTCAGGTGCTGGTGGTGTTCGAGAACTGGAACTACCGGAGCTCCGCCGAGAACAACCCCGCCCACGTGCGGACGGTCGCCGAGTCGTTCCCGGCGAGCACGGTCGCAGCCCTTCCCCTGGCAGCGGAGGAGGGTGGTCGACTGCTGGTGGACATCACAGACCTCGTTCTCCGCGACTGGGTGGAGGTGTCGTCGACGCTGCAGCGGCGGGAGGAGGGGAGCTACGACCTGGCGCGCGATCGCTCGAGCATCGTGCGCTCGCACACGCGCAACTTCCCCACGAATACCGAGATCGATGTCGCGCTCACGTTCTCCACCCGCGCGCTTCCGGGGAACACCGTGGCCTCCATCGTGCCGGACGGACGGTCGTTCACGATCCGGCAGCACATCTCTCTCTTCGAGCTCCCGGACGGGAGCTACCGGCCACGCGCGCTCGATCCGAGGGCTGGCTATTTCGGCATCCTCTTCAAGGACTACGCGCAGCCGCTCAGTGGATCGCTGGAGCAACGTTGGATCGCGCGCCACCGCCTGGAGCGCGTCGATCCGCGAGACCCATCGAGTCCGATCAAGAAGCCGATCGTGTTCTACATCGATCGGGGCATCCCCGAGCCGATGCGCTCGGCAACGAGGGCGGGGGCGCAGTTCTGGGTGGAGGCGTTCGACCGCGCCGGACTCACCGGTGGGTTCCGAGTGGAGGACCTACCGGCGGACGTCGATCCCATGGATGCGCGCTACAACGTTATTCAGTGGATCAACCGGAACGAGCGTGGGTGGTCGATCGGCGGATCTCTCGGTGATCCGAGAACCGGGGAGATCCTGAAAGGGATGGCGCGGATGGATTCCCATCGGGCGCGCACGTCGTACAACCTGTACGCGGGGCTCATGGGAGTGGGGTTCACGCCGGCGGAGACGGCGTTCGTGCTGGGACGGGTGCGCCAGGTGACCGCGCACGAGATCGGGCACACGCTTGGCATCGCGCACAACTACATCGCGTCGACGGCGGAGCGGAGCTCGGTGATGGACTACCCGCCCCCGCGGGTGCGGCTCGATTCGAGCGGCAACATCGACGTGAGCGAGGCCTACGACGTCGGGCCCGGCGAGTACGACGTGTGGTCGATCCGCTGGGGGTACGGCATCTTTCCGCCGGAATCGGAGGCGGACTCGCTGCGCGCCATCATGGCGGAGGGATTGCGAAAGAATTTCCTCTTCCTCTCCGACGCCGATGCACGTCCTGACTTCGCCTCCGACCCGCGCACGAGTCTGTGGGATGACGGGGAGACGCCGACGGAGTTCCTCCAGCATCAGATGGCGGTGCGGCGGGCCGCCATCGCGCGCTTCGGCGAGCGCAACATCGCGCCCGGTGAGCCGCTGGCGCTGCTGCAGGAGCGTTTCGCGCCCGTGTACTTCTTCCATCGATTCGCGCTGAGCTCGTTGGCGAAGGCGATTGGAGGGATGGAGTATCACAACGCGATGCGCGGCGATGGACTTCAGGCGACGCGCCCGGTGCCGGGGGCGGAGCAGCGTCGGGCGCTGAGCTTGCTGCTGGCGGCGCTTCGGCCCGAGGAGCTGGCGATTCCCGATACGGTCATCGCGCTGCTGGCGCCGCGTCCCTTCTCGTACGGGAACACCGTCGAGCTGTTCGGCAGTCGCGCGCGTCCGGCGTTCGACGAGCTCGGCGCGGCGCGGACGCTGGCGCAGATGGTCGTGGACGTGGTGCTCCAGCGCGAGCGCGCCGCGCGGCTGGTTCAGTTCGCGACGCGTGACGCGGGCACGCTGACGTTTCCGGAGACGATCGACTCGCTGCTGGGCGCGACCTGGCGCCGGGCGACACCGCGTGGCGCGAAGCTGGCCGCGCTCCAGCGCGTGACGCAGCGCGCGGTGGCCGATCGGTTGCTGTCGCTGGCGGCGGACAACGATGCGTCGCCGGAGGTGCGTGCGGTGATCGATCTCTCCATCGCGCGCTTGCGCGACGATGCGCGCCGTCGGTCGGCGGCGGGCGACGA
>DATFFZ010000014.1:0-11911 GCA_035249845.1 Gemmatimonadaceae bacterium | reverse complement strand
CCGGCGGCGGAGCGCACCTTCCCCCTCATCATGTGTGGGGAGGACGTGTGACGCGCGAGTCGCTGAACGTGCTGCAGGGAACGCTCGACCTGTTGATCCTGCGGACCATCGCCTGGGAGCCCACGCACGGCTACGCCGTGTCGCGCTGGATCCGGCAGCGCACGCGCGGCGCGCTCGGGATCGAGGATGCCGCGCTCTATCAGGCCCTCCACCGCATGGAGCGCAGCGGCTGGATCGAGGCCGAGTGGGGGCTCTCGGAGAACAACCGCAAGGCGAAGTACTACCGGATCACCGCGCGCGGACGACAGCAGCTGCGCAGCGAGATCAGCGCCTGGCGGCGCTACGTGGACGCGGTCTTCCTGGTCCTGGAGCCGGCGGCGGAGGGAGGGAGCTAGCATGCGACGCTACTTCCGTCTCTCCCAGCGCACCACCGAGCACGTGGATGCCGACATCGACCAGGAGCTCCACTTCCACTTCAGCATGCGCGAAGAGGAGCTCATGGCGGCCGGCGCGCCGCCGGAGGCGGCGCGGGCACAGGCGCTGCGCGAGTTCGGCGATGTCGAGTTCACCCGCCGCTACTGCCGCGACATGGACACCCGTCAGGCCCGCGAGCGCCGGCGCGTGGAGCTCTGGGATGGCGTTCGCCAGGACCTGAAAGCGGCGGTCCGGCAGCTCAAGCACAATCCCGGCTACGCCCTGGCGGCCACCCTCACGCTGGCGCTCGGGATCGGCGCCACCACCGCCATCTTCGGCGCGGTGAACGCAGTGCTGCTGCGCCCGCTCCCCTACGTCGACGCCGATCGCATCATGACGGTCTGGCAGACCGACCACAAGCACGGCGTGGCGAAGGACGAAGTGTCGCCCGCCAACTTCCTCGACTGGCGCGAGCGAGCCCGCTCCTTCGTGCGGCTGGCCACGATGGAGCCGTGGGGGCTCGACTATCAGGGCAGCGAGGGACCGGAGACGCTGGACACCTGGCTGGTGTCGGACGGTTTCTTCGAGACGCTCGGCACCAAGCCTCTGCTGGGCCGCATCTTCGAGCCCGGCGAATACGTCGCCGGGCACGACCGCGTGGTCATGCTGTCGCACGACGCGTGGCGACGTCGCTTCGGAGGCGATCGCGCGATCATCGGACAGACGCTGCGTCTCGACGGCGAGCCGCATCTGGTTGCCGGCGTCATGCCCCCGGAGTTCGATCTCCCCCACGGCACGGAGGCGTGGACCCCGAAGGTCTTCACCGAGCAGGAGACGCGACTGCGGCGCTCCACGTTCTACGTCGTCATCGGGCGTCTTCGCCCTGGAGTGACGGTGCCCATGGCCAGCGCCGAGATGAGCGCCATCGCCGCGCAGTTGGCCGGGGAATATCCGGACGTCAACGCCGACGTGGGGACCACGGTGGTACCGTTGCCCGAGCAGCTCGTGGGCGAGGTGCGGCCGGCGCTGCTCATCCTGCTGGGCGCGGTAGGGCTGGTGCTGCTCATCGCCTGCGCCAACGTCGCCAACCTGATGCTCGCCCGCGCCGTCAGACGCGAGCGCGAGTTCGCCATCCGGGCGGCGCTCGGGGCCGGGCGACCGCGACTCGTCCGGCAGCTGCTCACCGAGAGCCTGGTGCTGGCCACCCTCGCCGGCGGACTCGGCGTGCTCTTCGCGCGCTGGGGGATCGACGCCATACGCGGACTGGCGCCCGCCGAGCTACCGCGGCTCGACGAGCTCGCCATCGACGGCCGGGCGCTGGCGTTCGCGGTGGCCATCAGCGTGCTCACGGCGCTCCTGTTCGGCCTGGCGCCGGCGCTGCGGGCGGCGGCGTCCAACCTGCACGACGAGCTGAAAGTCGGCGGGCGCGCCGCGTCGTCCAGCCGCGTGAAGCACCGGATGCGGGGGGCGCTGGTGGTGGGGGAGATCGCCATGGCGATGGTGCTCCTCGTCGGCGCCGGCCTCCTGGCCCGCAGCTTCGTGGCGCTGCTGAGCGTGGATCGCGGCTACCAGACCGATCGCGTGCTGGCGGTCACCGTGCAGGCGTGGGGGTACTTTCCCACACCGGACGCGCGGCGCGAGTTCGTTCGTCAGGCCGTGGACCGGATCGGCACGCTGCCGTCGGTGAAGGCGGTGGGCGTCACGTCATCGCTGCCGCTCTCGGCCCCCATCGGAGCGCATTCGGCTACCGTCGTGGTGCTGGGGCGCGAGTCACCCGACACGGGGCAGCTGCCGTCGATCCACGCGACGCTCGTCACCAGGGGATACTTCGACGCCATGGGAATGCGGCTGCGCCGCGGCCGGCTGTTCGAAGCCTTGGACGACGAGCGCGGACGTCCGGTGATGCTGATCAACGAGACCCTGGCAAAGCAGTACTGGGGAGGATCGGACCCGATCGGCGCGCAGGTGCGCGTGCAGTTCGCCGGAGCGCCGGTGGTGCGCGAGGTGGTGGGCGTGGTGAACGACGTCAGACACGCCGGACTCCAGGAGGCGCCGCGTCCCGGGATCTTCGTGCCGCACGCGCAGCAGCCCGGCGGGGCGGTGGTCTTCACCGTGCGCACGGCGGGCGAGCCGATGGCGCTGGCGCGACAGGTCCAGGAAGCGATCTGGTCGTTCAACGCGCGCATGCCGGTGGCCAGGGTCGCCACGCTCGACGGGTTGCTCGACGACTCGCTCCGGGAGCGCCGGTTCCATCTGATGCTGCTCGGCGTCTTTTCCGTTTCGGCGCTGCTGCTGGCGGTGGTCGGTGTCTACGGAGTGCTGAGCCAGGCGACGATCGAGCGGACGCAGGAGCTGGGCGTTCGCATCGCGCTCGGCGCACAGCGGCGCGACATCCTGTCGCTCACCCTCGGGAGCGGACTCCGGCTGGCACTGGCCGGCGTGGTCACCGGCTTGATCGGCGCGGCGCTACTCACCCGCGTGCTCCAGGGGATGCTCTTCGGCGTGAGCGCGACGGACCCGATGACGTTCGTCGGCCTGGCGTTGCTGGTGTTGCTGGTGTCGGCGCTGGCATCGTACATCCCGGCACGCCGGGCCACGCGCGTCGACCCGCTCACCGCGCTGCAGGCAACGTAGGAAGGAGAGTCTCGCTGGTCGTCAGGCGCCGGCGCACGGCGTCGAGCAGGGCCTCGTAGCGGTCGATCATCGCGTCGAGCCGGAATTCGCGCTCGACGCGCGCGCGCGCGGCTCGCCCCATGGCGCGACGGCGCTGCTGGTCGCGCACCAGCGTAAGGATCGCCGTCGCCAGCCGATCGGGCGCTCGGGGCGGGACGAGATCACCGGTCACTCCCTCCTGCACCAGCTCCGGCGTGCCCGATACGGCGGTCGCCACCACCGGCAAGCCCGCGGCCATCGCCTCGAGCACGACGTTCGGCGCACCCTCCACGTGTGACGGGAGAACCAAGAGGTCGAGCGACTTCATGACGGAGGGGACGTCCTTCCGGTGGCCGATCCAACGAACTCGCTCGGCGCCATCGAGCGCGGCCCGGAGCTTCGCTTCCTGCGTGCCGCTGCCGATGATGACGAGGTGCGCCGACGGATCGCCTTCGGTCACCCGTGGCCATGCCCGCGCGAGATCGAGCATGCCCTTTCGCGGCTCCAGGCTGCCGACGTAGCCTACGGCGATCGCAGCCGGCGGCAGCTCGAGGTCGAGCGGTTGCGCCTGATCGAAAGGCGACGGATCGATGCCGTTGTAGATGACCGAGATGTCGCTCGCTCTCAGATACGGAGCGGAGGCCAGCAGCGTACGTCGGGTGGCCTCCGCATTGGTGACGTGATGGGTGGGGAGGTAGCCGTAGAGGAAGCGGTGATACGCGCCCGGGCGGAGCGCCTGGTCGTTGGCGTGACGAACGAGCGTCGGAATCCGCATGAGGCGGGCGACCGGCACCGCCTGGCGGACATCCTTCTTCATGAGGGCGACGAGCACATCGGGGCGGTGGTGGCGGAGCGCGAGCGCGATGCGCGAGAACACCAGCGGGTGAAAGTCCATCCCTCCGAGGACCGGCTCGACGGCGGTGACGCCGCGCATCCGCTGCTCGAGGATGGAGCCCGCGCGCGCGAGGGTGACCACCTCGTGTCCTCGCGCCTGGAGCCCGCGCGCGAGAACTTCGGTGACCTTGTGGACGCCGCCCCATTTGCCCGACGCGTTGCTCAACAGAATCCGCATCACACACTCACATGCGCGCTCTGATCATCGGCGGGACGAGGAACCTCGGCCACTTGCTGGCGCTCGACCTGCTCGAGTCCGGCGCCGACGTCGCGGTGCTCAACCGCGGCGTGACGCCGAGCGAGCTGCCGTCGAGTATTCACCGCCTTCGGGCCGATCGCCAGGATGAAGGCGCGCTTCGTGTGGCGCTGGGCGCTCGGGAGTTCGACGCGGTGATCGACACGACGCTCTACACCGGCGAGGATGCGCGGGTCATTGCCGCGATGCTGGAGGGACGAGTCGGAAAGTACGTCTTCATCAGTACGGGGCAGGTCTACCTGGTGCGCGAGGGTGCCCCGCGCCCCGCCACCGAAGAGGACTACCCAGGCACTCTGATCGCGGAACCGCTGCCGGGAAGCTCCGACCACGAGAACTGGCGCTACGGCGTCGAGAAGCGCGACGCCGAGGACGCATTGGCGAAGGCGTATCGCGACAGTCGCTTTCCGTTCGTGTCGCTCCGCCTGCCCATGGTGAACGGCGAGCGCGATCACTACGATCGCCTGCGCAACTACCTGGCTCGGCTGGACGATGGCGGGCCGATTCTGGTGCCGGCCGAGGGAAATCTCTCGGTGCGGCACGTGTATTCCGGCGACGTGGTGCGTGCCATCCGTGCCGTGCTGACGACCCCCCGGGTGGAGGGGGAGGCGTTCAACATCTCGCAGGAGGAGACGCTGCCGCTGGACGGCGTACTGGCGCTCGTGGCGCGAATCGCGGGGCGGCCCCTCCGCGTGACGCGCGTGCCGCGCGCCGAGCTGGAGGCCCGCTCGCTTCTCCCCGAGTGCTCTCCCTTCAGCGGGCGCTGGATGTCGGCGCTGGACAACCGGAAGAGCGTGGCCGTGCTCGGCATGCGCTACACGCCGTTGCCGGAGTATCTGGAGCGGATCGTCGCCGACCACCGGGGGCGCGGATCGCCGGCGCCCACCGGCTACGCGCGTCGTCAGGCGGAGCTCGAGCTGGCGCGCGCGGGCGGGTGAGTCACGGCCTCAGATGACGCGCGAGGAAGGCCAGCGTCTCATCCCACGCTTCCTTCCCCTGCTTCGAATCGATCCGGTTGAAAGCGTGCCCGCCCGGCGGGCTGGTCCATTCCCGGTAGGTGTAGAGTCCGTTCCGCTCCATCCCCGCCACCCGCATCGAGTCGCGCAGGTTGTGGTTCTCGATGATGAAGACGTCGTCATCGTTGCTCGCCGCCTGCACCAGGAGCGGAGTGCGGAGCTTGCGCACGTGCGCGATGGGCGAGCGCTCGATGTAGGGGCGCGGGTTCTCCTCCAGCCGACCGCCGAAGCCCTTCTGCTCGGCGAAGATCCGGTGGTATCTCTCCGAATGCGTGCGGATGCGGGTGGGCAGGTCGGCCACCGGCACGTGCGCCACCGCGACCTTGAACAGCTCGGGCCGGCGGAAGATCGCGTGCAGCGCGATGAATCCGCCGTGGCTCCGACCGGTGATGCCGACGCGCGAGAGATCGGCGTTGGGAACGAAGAGACGCAGGTAGTCGAGCGCGGCGATGACGTCCTCCACCTCCTTCCCGCCGTAGTCGATCGAATCGTAGTGCGCGCGGCCGTAGCCGGTGCTCCCCCGGTACTCCGGTCCGACCACGATGTAGCCATGCTGCACGAGAGACCGGACCTGCGGGAGGAAGTCGATGTCGAAGTCGCCGTGCACGCCGCCGTGCACGAGCAGTATCACCGGCCGTCTGGCGACGGTGTCCTTGGGCGCGAAGAAGTAGGCGGGGATGATCATGTCGCCGGCGCCCGGGTAGCGCACCTTGCGCACGACCATCTCGTCGCCCAGGCGGGTGAAGTACTCGAGATCGGTGAGCCGCTTGAACAGCATCTGTCGCTCGAAGTTGTCGAGCCCTTCGCGGGTGGAGGCGGGTGGCTGCGCCTGCACCGAGGCGGTGAGCGCGGCCAGGAGCATGACGGTGGGGAGAGCGAAGCGTCGCTGTCGCGCGGGATTCATACGAGCGCTCCTATCGCACGCCGGCCAGGGTGAGTGCTATGAGCGCGGCCCACTGCGGTCCGCGCCAGCCGTCGGGGCCATCGTCGTACCATTCGGTGAGGGAATGCGCGTTGGCGGAGCGGCCGCCGCCATCGATGGCGATGGCCGGGATGCCGCGGCTCATCGGATAGTTGGCGTCGGTGCTCTGCGAGTGCGTCCGCTGGTCGAAGCCGAGCAACCGCGCCGCCTCCAGGCCCACGCGCACGATGCGGGCGCTGTCGGCCTGAGTGCCGGTGGGGCGTATGCCGATCGTATCGATCCTCGCCGTGAGCCGAATGTCGGCGTTCGAGCTTCGCGCGTTCTCCTCAGCCAGTGCGCTGGCGAGTGCCTGACGAAAGGCGGCATCCAGCGAATCGAGCGCCACCGGCGACTCGGAGCGCAGGTCGATCTCCATGGTGGCGCGCTCGGCGATGGCGTTCACCGAGGTGCCGCCGGTGATGGCGCCCACGTTGAAGGTGGTCTTGGGTGAGGGCGGAACGCGCAGCACGGCGATGCGCGCGATGGCGCGGCCGAGGGCGTGCGTGGCGCTGGGGCGGCCGAAATCGCCAAAGCTGTGACCGCCCGGTCCACTCACGGTGACGCGATAGCGGTGGCTTCCCACGGCCCGGGCGGTCATCGTCCGGCCCCCGCCGTCCACCGAGATGAAATAGTCCATGCGCCTCGCCAGGGAGCTGTCGACCAGATGGCGCACGCCGCGGAGATTCCCCGCTCCCTCCTCACCCACGGTGCCAACGAAGATGAGGGTGCCGCGCGTCCGCACCTTGGCCACGTCCAGCGCTCGCGCCATGGCCAGGAGGACGGCCAGACCGCGACAGTCGTCGGCGATTCCCGGCGCGCTCAGGCGCGTGCCTTCGCGCTTGACGCTCACATCGGTGCCTTCGGGAAACACGGTGTCGAGGTGTCCGGACACCACGACCGTCGGCCCGCCGCCAGCTCCAGGACGCTCGGCGATCACGTTCCCCTCGCCGTCGATGCGCGGATCGCGCAGTCCGAGCGCGGCGAACCGGCGCCGCAGCTCCTCGGCTCGTGTCTGCTCCTTGAACGGTGGCGCGGGGATCTCGCAGATGGAGATCTGCTCGCCGACCGTCCAGGCGTTGGCGGCACGCAGGGTGTCGAGCATCGCGCCGACGGCGGGATGCTTGTCGGGCAGGGTGACGCGCTGGGCGTCGGCGGCGTTTGCCACGACGATCAGGGCGACGCCGACGGCGGCACGGACGATGAGAGAGCGTGTCATCCGACGAAGCTCAGTGCGCGGGAGGGAGACCGCCGTCGCGGCCGCGTCGGAGGACGCGACCGGGTCGCGCGGCGGTGATCGTGTCGCCCTCCACCACCGGGACGCCGTTCACGAGCACCAGCGAGATGCCCGTGGGATACTGGTGCGGCGATGTGAAGGTTCCACGATCGGCGATGGTGGCGGGATCGAAGATGACGATGTCGGCGAAGGCGCCCTCGGCGATGCGGCCGCGATCGGCGAGGCCGAGGCGCCGCGCGGGAAGTGAGGTCATCTTCCGCACCGCCTCCTCCAGAGAGAAGAGCTTGCGCTCGCGGACGTAGTGACCGAGAACGCGCGGAAAGGTGCCGTAGGCGCGTGGGTGCGCGAACGATCCTCCTGGCTCTCTGGGCGACGCGTCGGAGGCGATCATGGTGAAGGGATGTCGCATGATGCGCTCGACGTCTCCTTCATCGATGGCGTGGAAGATGGCGTCGGCACCTCCCTGGCGCATGGCGTCGAGCACGAGCAGCGCGCCCGTCTCCGGGGTGGGTTGCATGCCGCGCGAGCGGGCCCAGTCGGCGAGCGTCTTCCCCTCGAGCTCGCGCGCCCAGGGGACGCGCGCCAGCTGCACGCGCGCGATGTCTCCCGCGCCGCGGTCGGTGAGGATGCTGCGGACGATGCCGCGCTCGATGCTGTCGCGGAGCGAGCGGTCGGCGGCGCGCCTGACGAGTGCGCTGTCGCCGCCGGCCAGCGCCCACGCCGGGATGAGGATGTCGATGCCGGTGTAGGAGGCCGTGTACGGATACTGGTCGATCGTGACGTCAATGCCCCGCGCTCGGGCGGAGTCCACCATGGCGAGGGTGCGCCTGCTGGCACCCCAGGAGGGTTTGCCGACGACCTTGTGGTGGGTGAGGACCACCGGGATCCGCGCTCGACCGCCGATATCGATCGCTTCGGTGACGCCGGGGATGAGCTCGAGCCCTTCCTCGCGGAGGTGCGACGTGTAGATGCCGCCGCGAGCGGCAGCCTCCGCTGCGAGCGCGACGATCTCGTCGGTGGTGGCGAAGGTGCCGGGGACGTACTTGAGCCCCGTGGAGAGACCCCAGGCGCCATCGTCCATCGCCGCGGCCACCATGGCACGCATGCGGGCGAGCTCGTCAGGCGTGGGCGCGCGGTCGTCGTAGCCCACCACCGCGCCGCGGATGCTCCCATGTCCCGCCAGAAAGGCGACGTTGAGGCCGAGCGGGGTGCGGTCGAGCGTGTCGAGGAACGGCGCGAGCGGAAGCGGGGCGCGGCCATCCGGGCCGCCGAGCGCGGTGGTGACGCCCTGCCTGACGAGGCTCCCGCCGGACGGAAGGGCGAGGATGTTCTCGAGGTGCGCGTGGAGGTCGACGAAGCCTGGTGCCACGACGCGGCCGGTGACGTCAATGGTGCGCCTGGCGCGCGCGCCACGAAGCGAGGTACGGGAGATGCGCGTTATCCGATCGCCAGTGACGCCGAGGTCGGCCGCGTAGCGGGGGCCGCCGCTGCCGTCCACGATCGTGGCGCCGGTGATGACCAGGTCGAACTCGGGTCGGGGTGGCGGGGGAGTGGCGGAGCGGGCGCAGGCGGCGAGGGCAAGGAGCGCGATGAGGCGGGCGAGACGCATGCGCGATAGTACCGGCTGTGGTGGCGGGTGGCAACGAATCGCCAGAGTTTTCCGCCCCGGGGCGTTGACAGGCTTCCGGTCGCGGCCGCACTGACGGCCTCCGTCGTGACTGCCTACCATTAGAGCGCATGTCGGAACCCGCACAGCAACTGCACATCGAACCGTCCGGACCAGGGGCGTCGCGCTCGAGCTTCTGGTCCGACGTCCGCCAGGCGATTCGCGGCTCGCACGATTACGACTACACGCAGGGTCCCATCCCGCGCGCGATCGTGCTGCTCGCCATCCCGATGGTGCTGGAGATGCTCATGGAGAGCGTCTTCGCCATCGTGGACGTTTTCTGGGTAGCGAGACTCGGCGCGGACGCGGTGGCGACGGTCGGTCTCACGGAGTCGATGCTCACGCTCATCTACGCGATGGCGATCGGGCTCAGCATCGGCGTCACCGCCATGGTCGCGCGCCGCATCGGCGAGAAAGACGCGGAGGGCGCCGCGCGCGCCGCCGTGCAGGCGATCATCCTCGGGCTCGTCCTCTCGGTCATGCTCGGCATCGCGGGGATCGTGCTGGCGCCCACGTTGCTCGCGCTCATGGGCGCGGAGCCCGGCGTCATCGAGCACGTGGCGTTCACCCGGGTGATGCTCGGCGGCAATGCCACCGTCGTCCTGCTCTTTCTCATCAACGCCATTTTTCGCGGAGCGGGAGACGCGGCCATCGCGATGCGCGTGCTCTGGCTGGCCAACATCATCAACATCGTGCTCGGCCCGCTCTTCATCTTCGGAATTGGGCCGTTCCCCGAGCTCGGCGTGGCCGGCGCCGCCGTGGCCACCAACATCGGTCGCGGCACCGGCGTGGTGTTCGCGCTGTCGAGGCTGGTGAATGGAAAGGGTCGCGTGTCCATCCAGCGCCGGCACGTACACGCCGAGTTGGCGCTGATGTGGCGCCTCGTCCGGTTGTCGGCATCCGGTGCCTTTCAGGTGTTCATCGGGATGGCGAGCTGGATCGGGCTGATCCGCGTGATCTCGACCTTCGGCAGCGACGCCCTGGCCGGCTACACCATCGGCATCCGGGTGGTGATCTTCGCTCTTCTCCCCTCCTGGGGGCTCAGCAACGCGGCCGCCACCATGGTGGGTCAGGCGCTCGGCGCGAGGAATCCGGATCGGGCGGAGCGCGCGGTGTGGAAAGCGGGATTCTACAACGTCTGCTTCCTGGGTGCGGTCGGATTCCTGTTCGTGGCGTTCGCGCCGCGGATCGCCAGCATCTTCACGCAGGATCCCGAGGTGCTGCGCTACGCATCGGATTGCCTGCGCATCATCGCGCTCGGCTTCCTGTTCTACGCGTACGGCATGGTGGTGACGCAGTCCTTCAACGGCGCGGGGGACACCTGGACGCCGACGTGGATCAATCTGGTGGTGTTCTGGCTCTTCGAGATTCCGCTGGCGTGGGTGCTGGCCATGCGCCTGAACATGGGACCGCATGGGGCGTTCATCGCCATCACCGTCGCCTACACCGCGCTGGCGATCGTGAGTGCCGCGATCTTTCGTAAGGGACGATGGAAGACTCGAGTGGTGTGATGCGCGTGGCTGGCGCGCTGACGCTGATGCTGGCCGTCGCCTGCTCGCCGGCGTCGCCGTCCACCGTCGTGGCCGGCGCGCCGGTGCTGGTGGCGCAACAGAGCGGAACCTCGGCGCTGCTCCAAGCGGTGAGCGCCGTCAGCGAGCGCGTGGTGTGGGTGAGCGGGCAGTCGGCGACGTACGCGCGTACCACCGACGGTGGCGAGCACTGGCGTGCCGCCGTGGTGCCGGGTGACACGGCGCTCCAGTTTCGCGACGTGCACGCGGTGGATTCGCTCACCGCCTTTTTGCTGGCGGCCGGACCAGGGGAACGCTCCCGCATCTACAAGACCACGGATGGCGGCGCGAGCTGGACGCTGCAGTTCACCAATCTGGAGTCCTCCGCGTTCTTCGATTGCTTCGCGTTCTGGGACGCGCGCCGGGGGATCGCCTTCAGCGATGCATCGGGCGGGAGCTTTCCGATTCTGGTGACAACCGACGGGCGGACGTGGACGGCGGTTCCCGCCGAGTCGTTGCCCGCTCCGCTCCCGGGCGAGGGCGGGTTCGCCGCCAGCGGGACGTGCGCGGTGACCGGAGAAGGGGGGCGAGCGTGGATCGGCACGGGGAATGCCGGCACGACGCGCGTGTTGAGGACCGCCGATTACGGACGCAGCTGGTCGGTGGCCACCACGACGATAGCCGGGGCCGAGGGCGCCGGCATCACCTCGCTCGCGTTTCGCGACGCGCGGCATGGCGTCGCGATGGGCGGCGGCATCACGGCGCCTGACGAGCCGAGCCGCGCGGTCGCCGTGACGCGTGACGGCGGCGCGACGTGGGCCAGAGCGGGCCGGCCGACCATCACCGGGGCCGTCTACGGCGGCGCCTACGTGCCCGGGATGCCGACGCCGACGCTGGTGGCCGTCAGTCCCAAGGGCGCGAGCTGGTCAGCCGACGAGGGCGCCACCTGGGCGCCCCTCGACAGCGCGTCATACTGGAGCGTCGGCTTCGCGTCGCGTCGTGCCGGGTGGATGGTCGGACCGGGCGGAAGGATCACCCGGGCGAGCTTCACAAGATGAGCCGACCGCCCGTACCCCGGGACCGGTCACGGTCGCCTTGCGAGATGTGATCGGCGCGCGGCATCATCGGTGCGATGTCGGTCGTACCCAACAACCGGCCCGACAATGGTGGCGAGTATCGACTTCGACAGCGAGTTACGCGCAGCGGTTTTCGCGCACGTGGCCAATCTTCGCGATCGGTACGGCGGTCGAATCCCATCCAAGGCGCTCCGCGAAGGCGTCGTGTTTCGCCATGAACGTGTTGCACTCTGGAAC
>DATFFZ010000013.1:0-6296 GCA_035249845.1 Gemmatimonadaceae bacterium | reverse complement strand
CGCTGCCGTGGCTGGTGGCGTCGGCCGTGGCGGCGCTGCTCTTCTGTCTGGCGCTGCCGCTCTCGCTTCGCGGCGGGGAGGTTCCGGCGCGCACCTGGCGCAGCGCGATCTTCGGTGCGTTGATGTTCTCGTCGTTTCTGGCGCTGGCGGCAGTGTACGTGCGCATGCGACTCGACCGCCGGTAGGGAGGAGGAGGGGACATGCCGCTCTCGACGCGACAGGTGATCGGGCTGGTGATCGGATCGGTGATGATCGGCATCGCCATCTTCCTGCTGGCGCGCCCGCTCTTTCCGCCCGGCACGCCGGTCACCACCGCGCGTTGGCTCGACCTGGCGTTCGCCGCGTTCTTCCTGCTGCGCGGCGGGATGAACGTGCGCGCGGCGCTGCGGGCGCGGGGGGAGCCGCCGACGTCGTGAAGACCGGCCGGATGCGCCTAACGATGCGGTCCCCGAGCCGGGTGCTGGCGCCGCGGGCGCGGGAGACGCATTATCTGGCCATCAGCATCATCGGTCGGGAGAACACGCAATGAGTGCTCGCACCACCGGCTCGCTGGACTGGCTGGAGTCCAACGGCGGGCCGCTGCTTCTGCTGTCGGAGGAGCTCCTGCCGTCGTGGCAAGGCGCGGACGGTCCGATGAGCGGCTCGACCGATTACGAGCGCGCCTGTGCCACGCGGCAACCGCTGGAGCGCATCCGCGTGGGGTCGGGGACGGGACTGGTGCTGGGGGACGAGCCGATCTCTACCGCGTGGATGCCGGATGCGAGCGGCGCCGGTGGCGTGCTCGTGCGGCTGTCGGCCGCGGGCGATCAGGGGGTGGCCGAACGCGCCATTCGGCAGGGCACGGCGGCGGCGTCGCCTCGCGGGTCGAGCCTCGTGATGTCGGTGCGCGGTCCGATGGTGTTGTTCGACGCCGCGCACCCGGGAACCGACCTGCCTCCCAGGGCGCTGCGCATCGAGCTGCCGGCGGGGGAGTACGAGGTGGATACGCTGTCGTTGCAGCCCGACCCGGACACGACGTTGCTGTTGCATCGTCTGGCCGCGCGTTAGGCGCGGTGCCGGGCGCCTCATCGAGCAGGCGGCGAGGCCATCCGCCATAGGGGAAGGACGCTGCCTGATTAGGGAGGGGGTCGGGGCGCTCGCGGCGTCAGGCGGAGTCCGCCATCTCCTCTAGCACTTGGAGCCAAGGTTCATTAGCATCTTCTAATCCTCGCGGGCACCCTGTCCGCGTCGTTCGCGCACCGTTTCGAGCGAGACTGAATCCATGTCACCACCGCGCGCCAACGGGGGCTTGACTCCCGGCATCTGTCGTGTCGATCAGGAGAGCACGCGCACGCACGGTTACGTCGTGCGCGTCGGCTACCACAAGACCAACAAGGGCTGGCGTCCGCGTCACACCGCCTTTTTTGGTGACGCAGGCTACGGCGGAAAGCGGAAGGCGCTCGACGCGGCGTCGACTTGGCTGCGCAAGGTGAAGCGCACCGGTCGCGCGCCGGCGAAGAGAGCACGGTAGCGCTCTCGCTCGAGCGGCTGCGCGCCGCGCTCGCCGGACTCGGTGCCGGCGAGCGGGCGGCCGCCGGATGCGATGCCTGACGGCAAAGTCTTCGTGCTCGTGTTCGACGGGTTCGCCGACTGGGAGCCCGCGCACGCGCTCGCGGAGGTGCGCCGCTCCGGCGGCTACGACGTAGTCAGCGTCGGCTTCGACCAGGCGCCGGTGAGGTCGATGGGTGGACTTCGAGTGCTTCCGTCGGACACGCTCGCGGCGCTCAACCCGGATGAGGCGCGGCTTCTCATCCTCCCGGGCGGCGACATGTGGGAAGGGGAGTACCCGCGCGAGCCCGTCGAGCGGGTCCTGCTGGCACTGCACGAGCGCCGCATCCCGATCGCCGCGATCTGCGCGGGCACGCTGGCGCTGGCGCGGGCGCGGCTGCTCGAGGATCGAGCGCATACCAGCAATGGGCCCGACTACATCCCGGGGCTGGTGCCAGACTACGGCGGACAGCATCGCTACGTCACCGACCTGGCGGCGCGAGACGATGGGGTGATCACCGCGAGCGGGCTCGGCGCCGTGGACTTCGCCCGAGAGATCTTCGCCGAGCTGGCGGTCTTCTCCCATGAAGATCTCGCCGTCTGGTACGGGCTCTTCAAGCACGGTACTTTTCCGCAGCACCGCAGCTGAGTCGGCGCATGGCCGCCGACTCCGTTCGACGTTCCCTCAGCAGGCTCAGCCGGGCTATCGCTCCATGGCGCATCACGCGATGACACGACGACATCCAGGAGGAGGTCGGCGTTTCGGGATCCTCGGCCGTTCGATCGCCGGACTCGTGGGGCTCGCGTTGGCGGGAGCGGGGAGCGCCGTCATGGTGCTGCACGGCTGGCTCGGGGTGCTCGAAGGTCTGCCGGCGCTGGCGCTCGGCCTCACCGCGATCTACATGGCCGCCGTGGGACGCGAGCCGCGCTGGTGGCGCGGCTCCTGACCGTCGCAGCGGCTCCATCGTCGAGCGTTACGCACGGCACGCGCCCGCTCTACCACCCGTGTGCCCTCATTCTCGCCTCAACGACCGATGCGTACGCGCCCATGCGCGCCGGAGTGCGGCGGCGAGGCGCCGGGAGAATAGCGGCCAGGCGTGCCGCCTGCTCGCGCGTCAGCCGCCGCGCCGGCTTCCTGTAGTGGTACCGGGATGCGGCCTCGATCCCGTACACGCCGGGACCCCATTCCACCACGTTGAGGTACAGCTCGAGGATCCGCCGCTTGGGGAGGATCAGCTCGGCCAGCGGTGTGAGCGAGAGCTCGATCCCCTTGCGCACGTAGGAGCGATGCGTGGTGAGAAAGAGATTCTTCACCAGCTGCTGCGTGATGGTGGACGCGCCCCGCGGCGGACGGTTTCGCCGCTCCGCCTGACGACGCGCCGCGTCGAGCTCCTCCCAATCGAAGCCGCGGTGCAGGTAGAACCGCCCGTCCTCGGCGGCGATGACGGCGTGTCCCACGTGCGCGGGGAGAGCGTCGAGCTCCACCCACTCGGCGCGATGCGAATACGGGCCCTTCACGAAAGGAGACTCGAGCGCACGCTGGAGCTGCACCATGGTGACTACCGGCGGGAAAAATCGCAGGTAGACGAGCCCCAGCGTGCACGCGGCGTAGTAGAGCGCGATGCCCATCAGCAGCCAACGAACGACGCGCCGGAGGGGAGGAAGACGTCGCGATCGCGGGTGGAGTGGCATGGCGCGCAAAATCTAGTGCCGGCGGACCGCGCGTGAAACGCGTGTGCGTGTTCTGCGGCTCGAGCCCGGGAGAGGATGGCGTGTTCGCGGCCTCGGCGCGGCAAGTGGGCGGGCTTCTCGCTTCACGGGGGATCGGGGTGGTGTTCGGCGGTGGATGCGTGGGTCTCATGGGCGTGCTGGCGGACGCGGTGCTGTCCGGAGGCGGGGAGGCGGTGGGCGTCATCCCGCGCGGACTGTGGAATCGCGAGGTGGGGCACACGGCGCTCACCGCGATGCACGTGGTGGAGACGATGCACCAGCGAAAGGCGATGATGGCCGAGCTCTCGGACGGATTCGTCGCGCTCCCCGGTGGTATCGGTACGCTCGAGGAGCTGTTCGAGGTGTGGACGTGGGCACAGCTCGGCATTCACCGAAAGCCGTGCGCGCTGCTCAACGTGGATGGCTATTTCGATCCGCTGCTCTCGTTCGTCGATCGGGCGGTGGAGAAGGGCTTCGTTCGGAGCGCCTATCGCGCCATGTTGCTGGTGGATGTGGATCCCGCAGCGCTGCTCGCGCGTATGGAGATGTACGAGCCGCCGACGGTGCAGCAGTGGCTTGGCAAGGAAGAAAGCTGAAGGGCGCGGGGCGCAGGGAACGGGGAGGGGGAAGGATGAGGCGAGCGCCGGCGATGGGCCGCGCGGGCAGGCTGTTACGCGCGTGAATCACAGCTTGACGGAGACCATGACCGGTACTTTGTTGCCCGGGATGACGCGATCGGTTGACGTGCGCCACGGTGGGGTGCGATGACGCCCTGGGTGTTGCGACTCCTCTTCGCGAACGTGGCGATCTTCGCCCTGACGTTCGTGAATCCGCGCCTGCTCGACTACATGGCGTTCTCGCCGGGGCGTGTGCTCGTCATGCCCTGGACCATCATCACGTACATGTTCGCGCACGGCGGGCCGTGGCATCTGATCTTCAACATGCTCTCGCTCTACTTCTTCGGGCCGCGGGTGGAGAGCCGATTGGGGAGCGGTCGGTTCATCACGTTGTACTTCGTGAGCGGGCTGGCCGCCGCGGCGCTCGGCCTGCTCGAGTCCGCGCCGATCGTGGGCGCTTCGGGCGCGGTGTTCGGGGTCTTCATGGCGTACGCGCGCTTCTGGCCGCACGACAAGATCTACATTTGGGGGATTCTGCCGGTCGAAGCGCGCGTCCTGCTGCTCTTCACGACGTTCTACGCGGTGTTCAGTGGTCTCGGGCGATTCGGCGGCGGGATCGCGCACTGGGCGCACCTGGGCGGTATCATCGGCGCCTACTTGTACCTCCAGTACATCGGCCAGCGCTCGCCGGAGCGGGAGTTCAAGCGCAAGATGGACAAGGCGCTGTTCGGCGGGCCGACCGGTGTGATCACCGATGATCTCCGCCCCGAGTTGATCCGCCGCGACGGGTTGCATCCGCTCAACATCGAGGAGCTCGATCGCCTGGGGGAAAAGGTGAAGGCGCACGGCGCGAGCAGCCTGACCTCGGAGGAGCGCGCCTTCCTGCACCGCATGCGATCTCGTTAGGCGCCGGTCCCATGCGTCGGTCCCTCGTGCTTCTCACGGTCGTCGCCGCGCTGGGCGCGGCGGACGTGCGGGCGCAGGGCGCCTCGGACGCCGGCCGATCGCCGGCGTGCTATCGCTTCGCCTTCGGCAGCTGGACCCCGCCGCTCGATTGGGCCAGCGCCGGACACGATTCCGCGACTCGGGGCTATCTGAAAGAAGCGCGACCCAGCGGAAGCGTCCACGCCGGCGCGGCGTCGAACGGCCGCCGGGAGTCGGCCGTGCTCGACTCCATCGGTGGAGTCCAGCAGCTCATCCTCCTCCCCTCGTGGTGGCCGGCGGGGGTGACGGTGCGCTTTCCGGTGTTCGCCTCGGCGAGCGACACGGTGCGCGGGACGGCGCAGGCGTTCGTAGCCGACGGGCGCGCGGAGGTGCCCACGGCGCAGGTCGCAGTCTGGAGGGTCCAGTGCGGGGGCGGAGCGCCCCCGCGGTGACGACCCCATCGTACGACGCGCCCCGCATCGTTACCTTAGAGCCGTCCCGACCTCCACCAATGTCGACAGGTCCCACCGCCACTGAAGCCGTAGCGATCGCGCCAGGGAGCCGAAGCGCCTCACGAGGGGTGCTCGGTCGCCTGGCGGCGCTGGTCGCGGCCACGCATTTCGTGGTGTCCATGTACATCCTGTTCGGTGGGCTCCTCGTGGTGTGGGGGCTCGTCCCGATGTGGTGGCACATCCCGATCGCGGCCTGGGGGGTGTGGGTGCACCTCGTGAACTGGACCTGTCCGCTCACGCCCCTCGAGAAGTGGCTGCGCATTCGCGCCGGGGAGGCTTCGTACTCGGAGGGCTTCGTGGAGCGCTACATCCTTCCCAGGCGCTTCCGGGGGCGGGTGACCAACGCCGGCCACCGCCTGGTCGGGTTGGGAGTGCTGGCCGTGAACCTGGCGATCTACTCCGTGATAGTTTTTCGGAACGGATAGTTTCACATCCCGCGTGGCAGGGGAGGGCGCCTGGCGAGTCCGCTGGGCGCCCTGCATGTTTTTCGGTAGTCGTGCGGCAGGCGCTGCACTCACTCGTTTTCCTCCTCTGCCGAGAACCGAACGCGGGTTGCGATGAGACTGCGGCGGCGAAGACACCACCTCTCACTGCCAGCGCTCGCCGCCGGCCTGGCGGCGACCGGGTGCAACCTGGCCACCGGTCCCGCCCCGCTCCCGGACGGCGCCGTGCCGTTCAGTCCGCCGGCACACTACGCCGAGTGGTGGCAGGAGACGGAGCAGTGCGCCGGGCGCGCCGCGAACTACGTGCAGGTCCAGTGGTTCGTGGTGCCTGACGCCGAGACTTTCCGTCTGCGCGGAAGGGAGTGGGCAGGGTGGTGGTGGGAGTCGGGCAACCGGATCATCCTGGCCGAGGAGTACCGCGAGCACGCGCTCACCGTGCGGCACGAGATGCTGCACTCCATCCTCCAGCGCGGCGATCATCCCACTACTTTTTTCGAGCAGCGCTGCCGGGGGATCGTCGAGGCCTGACGCGAGGCACTATGGAAATACTCGCCACAGCAGAG
>DATFFZ010000012.1:0-17789 GCA_035249845.1 Gemmatimonadaceae bacterium | reverse complement strand
TCCTCCAGCTGCGCGACGTTCCGCGAGCAGGCGCATCGGCGCACGCGCGAGACGCCTGCTGCTGGGACCTCGACGGCGGCGGTCGCGGTGACGATGGCATCTATACACTCAGCCGCGACGGCGAGATCGTCGACTGCGTAGTCGTCTACGACGACATCGACCGCAGCGGAACGCTCTCCGAGCCCGACGTCATCCGCTTCGTCTCCGACGCGCGCACCTGTGGCGTCCCCCGGTCGGTCACTCTGCACGACACCACCCTCCCGCTCGCGCTGCTGGCCATGGCGGCCGGCACATGACGCTCACATCGATCCCGGTATTCACGTGACATCCCTCGCTCGTCGAACGGCGTTCGCCGTCGTGAACGCCCTGGCCGCCACCTCGCTGGCGGCGCAGGGGACCACGCCGCGCGACACCACCCAACCGCGCGACTCGGTGGCGCGGCGTCTGCCGGTGGTGGAGGTGATCGGCTCGCTCCTTCCCGCCACCGGACCGGCGGTGGGCTCCGGCGTGCCCGCTCGCATCTCGGTGGTGACGGGCGACGAGCTCGACGCCTGGGAGCCGCGTCTCCTCTCCGAGGCGCTCTCCATGCAGCCGGGCATCTCGCTCTACGATGACCTCGGCAGCGCCTTCAAGCCGACGCTGGTGAGCCGCGGCTTCACCGCCAGCCCGGTGGTGGGTCTGCCGCAGGGGATGTCGATCTTCGTCGATGGCGTGCCGGTCAACGAGCCCGACGCCGGCCAGGTGAACTTCGATCTCCTTCCGCTGGAGCACGTCTCACGGGTGGAGCTGCTGAGCGGCACGGCGTCGCTGCTCGGTCCCCACTCGTTAGGCGGCGCCATCAACCTCGTCACGCGGCGTGGGGGCTCCCCGCTGGAGGGGGAGATCGAGGTGGCCGGCGGCTCCCACGACCGGTACTCGGTGGAGACGGCCGCCTCCGGGCTCGCCGGCGAGTGGAGCTACTACGTGGGCGGCGGGTGGGAGCGCGAAGGCGGCTGGCGTCAGCTCACCTCGGCCCGCGGCTACAACGGCCTGGTCAACGTCGGCCGCTTCGGGGCGCGCGCCGGCGTCGGCGTGCAGCTCTTCGGCGCCAAGTCGAAGGCGGAGACGGCGGGCTCGCTTCCGCAGAGCGTGTACACCGTCAGCCCCGACTCCAACCTCTCGGCCGGCGACTTCGAGGACCTCGACCAGCTCCACGGCGCGCTCACGGGATACCGGCAGATCGGCGCCGGGCGCGGCAACCTCACCGTCTATCACCGCCGGCACGACGCCGAGCGCTTCAACGTCAGCCAGCTCGCCGACCCCGACGTGCGCGGGTTCTCCGAGAACCGGACCACCGGCTTCACCGGCGACTGGCGCCTCACCCGCTCGTTAGGCACCGGCACCCTCGGTCTCCGCATCGGCGCCGGCGGCTCGGTGAGCAGCGTCCACATCCGGCTCTTCGCCGAGCGCATCGATCCGGGGCTCACCACCGACGTGAAGAGTCCGCTGCGGAAGGGCGACGTCTTCGCGCTGGCGGACTACTACGTGGGGCGGCTCACCTTCTCCGGCGGGGCGCGCTACGACGTGGTGCGCGTCCCCTTCGAGAACCAGCTCGATCCCACGCGCGACACCGTCAGCACGTACCACCGGGTGAGCCCGCGCGGCGGCGTGAGCTTCCAGGTGGCGCGCGGCGCGTCCATCTACGCGTCGATCGGTCAGTCCTTCCGCGCGCCGGCGGTGATCGAGCTGGCCTGCGCCGATCCGGAGGAGCCCTGCCCGCTGCCGTTCGCCTTAGGCGACGACCCCCCGCTCGATCCGGTGGTGGCCACCACCTACGAGGTGGGCGGCGCCTGGCAGCGCGGACCCTTCCAGCTCAACGCGTCGGTGTATCGCACCAACGTGCACGACGACATCTACCTCTTCCCCTTCGAGGATGAGGACGAGCCCGAGGGCTCCACCATCGACGGCTTCTTCGCCAACATCTCGGCCACCCGTCGCAACGGCCTGGAGCTCGCCTCGCGCTTCGACATCCCGGGCGGGCACGCGCTGTACGCCAACTACGCGTATACCATCGCCACCTTCCGCACCGAAGCGGAGATCTTCAGCATCCGCGAGGCGGAGGGGGGCGAGAACGAGACCGAGGTCGGCGATCGGCTCCCGCTGGTGCCCGATCACACCGCCACCCTCGGCGCCTCCTTCGCTCTCCCCGCCGGCTTCGAGCTCGGCGTGGACACGCGCTACACCGGCGAGCGATGGCTGCGCGGCGACGAGGCGAACGAGACGTCGCCGCTGTCGGGATTCTGGGTCACGAACCTCCGCGCCGGCTACGACCTCGGGCCGTGGGAGGTCCTGGCGCTCGTGCGCAACGTCTTCGACCGCAAGTACGCCGCGTTCGGCACCTTCAACATCAACCAGGGGGCGGGGGACGTGCTCGAGCGCTTTCTCACCCCCGGACAGCCGCGCACCATCCAGATCATCCTGAGCCGGTCCTTCGGCGCGAACGACTAGAGGCTGGTCGGGCTCGGCGTCCGCAGCGCGGGAACCTCGGGCGCCGCCGCCACCTCCTCGGCCAACTCCTCGCCCGGATTGATGAAGCGGTCGCGCTCGAAGTTGTATTGCTTGTCGTAGAGCTCCCGGTAGCGTCCGCCCAGCACGAGCAGCTCGCGGTGGGTGCCGCGCTCCACGATCTCGCCGTTCTCGATCACCAGGATCTGGTCGGCGCTGGCGATGGTGGACAGACGGTGGGCAATCACGAAGGTGGTGCGACCGCGGCGAAGGTTGCGAAGCCCGTCCTGGATGAGCGCCTCGCTCTCGCTGTCCAGGCTCGAGGTCGCCTCGTCGAGGATGAGGATGCGCGGGTCGGCCAGGATCGCGCGCGCGATCGCCACCCGCTGCCGCTGCCCGCCGGAGAGCTTCACCCCGCGCTCCCCCACCACCGTCTCGTATCCCTTCTCGAACTGCTCGATGAACTCGGCGGCATGCGCGATGCGCGCCACCGCCCGCACATCGTCCATGGTGGCGTCGGGGCGCGAGAAGCGGATGTTCTCGGCCACCGTACCGTCGAAGAGGAAGTTGTCCTGGAGCACCACGCCCAGGTGCGAGCGGTAGTCGCCGAGCTTGAGAGTGGCGAGGTCGCAGCCGTCGATGAAGATGCGCCCGCTCCGCGGGCGGTTGAACGCCATCACCAGGCTGATGAGCGTGCTCTTCCCCCCGCCGCTGGAGCCCACCAGCGCCGTGGTCGTCCCCGCCGGCGCGCGAAAGGAGACGTCGCGCAGCACCGGCACGCCCGGATTGTACTCGAAGGTCACGTGCTCGAAGCGGACGTCGCCGTCGATGTCGCCCACCGCCTGACGAGTCGTGTCCGCGGCATCCTCGGTGGTCATCTCGCGGATCTCGCGGATGCGGTCGAGACCGGCGAACGCCTCCGAGATCTGCGTGCCGATGGACGCGATCTGCACCAGCGGCGCGGCCACCAGGCCGATGAAGAAGATGTACATCACCAGATCGCCGAGCGACATCGTGCCGGCCAGGATGGCGCGGCCGCCGAAGATGATCACCAGCACGCCCACCGCGCCGATGAGCACGGTGGTGAACGCCGTGAGCGCCGAGATGCCCGTGATGGTCTTGGCCACGTTGCGGAAGAGCCGGTGCACCCCGCGCGCGAACACCACCTGCTCGCGGCGCTCGGCGGTGTACGTCTTCACGATCCGGATCCCCCCCATCGACTGCGCCAGCCGCCCCGTGACCTCGGCGTTGATGACGCTCCGCTCGCGGAAGATCGGCCGCAGCTTGGTGAACGCCATCGACATGCCGGCGCCGAAGAGGAGGAGCAGCGCCAGCGTGAGCAGCGTCAGCTTCCAGTTGAGCCAGAAGAGAACGCCCAACGCGAGCACCGCGGTGACCAGGCCGCCGCTCAGCTGCACCAGCCCGGTCCCGACCAGATTCCGGATCCCTTCCGCGTCCGTCATGATGCGCGAGATGAGGACGCCGCTCTGCGTCGAGTCGAAGTAGCCGACCGGCAGACGCAGCACGTGCTTCTGCACCGCCTTCCGCATGTCGGTGATGGCCCGCTGCGCGGTGACGCTCATGACCTGCGACAGCGCGAAGGAGGTGGCCGCCTGGACGAGCGTGGCGCCCGCCGCCGCGAGCGCGATCGGGATGAGGAGGTCGGCGCGCTGCTTCCCGATGACGTCGTCGATCAGGAACTTCGAGCTGGCCGGCAGCACCAGACCCGCCAGCCGGTTCACCAGCATGATCGCCAGCCCGAGCCCGAGGTATCCGCGGTGCGCCCACACCAGCGCCCGCGCTTCGCGCCAGACTGCCGAGAGGGATGGGCCCTTCTTCTTCTCTTTCTTTTCCGGGGGGGAAGCCATGGAATGGAAATTAAACGCGGGGCTGGGGTCCTGGGTCCAGGGTCTGGGGGGAAATACGCATACGCGGTCGACACTGGACCGAAGACCTACCCCCGGTCTTTCACCCGCTGCCGCATGCTCTCCATGATCCGCTTCCCCATCTCCGTCTTCGTCGCCACCCACTCGGCGTTCACGAAGGCGCGCGGCGAGTGCGCCTTGCGAACCTCGGCCAGGTAGGGCTCCACCTTGGCGAAGAGGAGCAGCCCTTCGCCGCAGAACTCCACCATGTAGTCGGCGTGGATGATCCCGTGGCGCGCCATGCCGTAGGCCATCTCCCAGTAGGTGGAGACCTGACGATACGCCGCGTTGAGCGGATGCTTCGCCTTGGTGATGGCGACGGCGTCGTCGGCGCCCTTGGGCCAGAACTGCTCACGGATCGCGTCGCGCGAGGCCCGCATCACCTCCTCGCGCCGGAGGTCGTAGAGCTTGAGGAGGAGGTCGGCGTCGAGGTGGTCGGGGGTTTCCTTTTCGAGCATCGGGGCTCCAGCGTGAGTCGAAGGGGACTCAATTTCGGTTCCCGATGCCCGCTTGTCGACTACATCGAGCTCAACCCCGCCCTCGCTCGCTCCACCCGGGCGAACAGCTCCTGCTGGCTGCTCGACGCCCGCAGCATGTCGAGCGCGCGAACGAGCTGCGCGTCGTCTCCGAGCGTGCGCTGCTTCACCGCCGAATCGCCGAAGGTGACGCGCGAGATGCGCGCCTCCAGGAGACGGTCCACGTAGCGCGCCTCGGCGAAGTAGAGCGCGCTGTCCACCGACACGCCGCCGGCTCGCAGGCGACGATACAGCTCCCGGCGCCACTCCGGCTGCACCGTGAAATCGCCGCGCACGCGCGGCTTGAGCTCCCAGGCGTAGCGCGACACCGCCAGGTAGCTCCGCTGCGCCTGGACGCTCAGCGTGCGCGACAGCTCCTGCTCGCGCGCCGACAGGGTGTCGGGGTTGACGATGAGATCGGGCGTCACCGCGCCGCCGCCGTACACCACGCGCCCCGCATCGGAGCGGAAGACGGGGCGGCCGCGCTTCACGCTGTCGGTCTCCATCGAATCGGGAAGCTCGGCCGGCCGCCCATTCACCGTGCGGCGATCCTTGTGGATGGAGCGCCCACTCGGCGCGTACCACTTGGCGGTCGTCATCTTGAGCGCCCACCCGCCCTGGAGCGCGAACACCCCCTGCTCCAGCCCCTTGCCGAACGAGGTGGTGCCGACGATCAGCGCGCGGTCGTGATCCTGGAGCGCGCCGGCCACGATCTCCGACGCCGACGCCGATCCGCCGTCCACCAGAACCACCAGCGGGAGCGAGGTGCTGATCGGCTTCTCGCGCGAGAGGTAGCTGCGCGACTGGCCGGCGCGTCCGCGCACGCTCATCACCTCCTGGCCGGGGCGCAGGAAGTAGCCGGCGATGGCCACCGCCTGGTCCACGATGCCGCCGCCATTGCCGCGCAGGTCGAGCACCAGCCCCTTGGCGCCGCGGGCGATGAGCCGGCGCGCTGCCTGACGAGTCTCGTCCGCCGAGGTCTCGTTGAAGCGGACCAGCGGCACGTAGCCGATCTGTCCGTCGAGCATCATGGCGTAGGGGACGGCCGGGATGTGAATCTCCGACCGCGTCAGACGGCGGTTCATCCGCTGTCCCGAGTACGGGCGGCCGATGGTGATCGCCACCGGGCTCCCGGGCTCCCCCTTGAGCGCGTCGGTCACCTTGCGCAGCTCCCACCCGCGCGTCTCGCGCCCTTCGACGGCGACGATGCTGTCCCCCTCGATGATGCCGGCGCCCTGCGCGGGGGTGCGCGGGTAGACCCGGGTGACGATGGCGCTCCCTTCCTGGTCCTCGACCACCATGCCCACGCCCGCGTAGCGGCCATACGTCTCCTGGGTGAAGGCGCGCAGCTCCTCGGGGCTGTACAGCGCGGCATACGGGTCGTCGAGCTGCGCCACCAATCCGCGCGCGGCGCGCTCGTAGAGCGCCGCTTCGGTGAGCGAGTCGACGAATCGGCCTGCCACCAGCATCCGGACCTGGTCGAATCGCGAGGCGCTGTCGCGGACCACGCGCGACTGCAAGAAAAACCCGCCGGTGAGAAGCGGGATGAGGAGCGCCACGATGACGGCGGCACGGCGGATGTGTCGCATGCGGGTGACCGGAGAGCAGCCGAGGGAGGGTGGAGCGACTTCCACAGTATTTGCATTCCGGCGCCTAACCCGCAAGACGGGTGGGACGGGCCGACGCTACGCACACCCGGCCGCTGTCTCTCGGGGATGACGCGCGTTCGTCGCCATGGGTGAACAGGGCGAGCGCGCGCTGGTCGCCTCAGGTGTCGCTAAGTTTCGGCTCGGCAACGTGATGAGCGGAGGGCAGCGTCAGGCACCGATGGTGCCTTTCTCCTGGCGACACCAACGCTTTCTCATGCTGCGCCTCTTCGTCGCACTGCTGATTCCCGCGCCTGTCCTGGCGCAGGGACTACCCGCCTCTATCTCAATTGGAGGCATTACGCTGTCCACCAATGGACAGTCCGTCCGCGTGTCCAGCCGGGTGGGCGGGGTCACGGTGGCGGGCGGCGGGCGCGCATCCACCGGCCGGCCCGCCGGCAAGCCGTCGGTGGGGAAGACGTCCAGCGCGGCATCGGCAACCCGGGTGTTGTCGACCGCCGATCGTTACGTGGGGACGCCCTACGTGTGGGGCGGGACGACGCCCAAGGGCTTCGACTGCTCGGGCTTCGTGCAGTACGTCTTCGCCCGGCACGAGGTGGAGCTGCCGCGGACCTCTCGTCAGCAGGCGGCGGTGGGGACAAAGCTCTCGGCGCGCCCGGCAGGACTGCGCCGCGGCGACCTGCTCTTCTTCGCGCAGAGCGGCAAGCGCGTGGACCACGTGGCCATCTATGCCGGCAACAACCGCATCATCCACTCGACGTCGAGCGGCGGCGGCGTTCGCTATGACGATCTTTCAACGAAACGCGGGAAATGGTTCGTTTCGCGCATGGTCGGCGCCCGCCGCGTGATCGCCAACGGCGCGTCGTTGATCGATGCGTTGGATGCCGAGCTGCGCCTGCTCGAAGCACTCGACCCACCCGACTCCGCCCCAGCTCCGTCGCGGTAGTCGTTGCCGTCTCTCCCTATTCCCTATTCCCCGTTCCCGCGCTTTTCTTGGTCCGACCGTTGCGAGCATGTCAGTCGTCTCGAACGGAGCAGTAGATGGCCGAGCGTCACACGCCGGAACCGCCGCCGACACCGGTCCCCTTCCCCACGCCGGAGCCGCCACCGCAGCCGGTCCCGATCCCGATTCCCGATCCCGAGCCGGTGCCGGACCCGCGCCCTCAGCCGGACGCGCGGTGACGGCGGGTCGTCAGCCGTCACGCAGCAGCTTGGAGAGAAAGCGCTCGGGCGCGGCCAGGAACTCGCGCGTGAGCGCGACGTGCTCCAGCTCCTCGTACTTCACTGCCGCAGGCGGCACGCGATCGAAGTCGTAGATGCGCGCGCCGGGGAAGGCGAGGAGGATGGGGGAGTGGGTGGCGATCACGAACTGACCGTCCTGCCCGATCATGTCGTGCAGCATGGCCATGAGGCCGAGCTGGCTCTGCGGTGAGAGTGGCGCCTCGGGCTCATCGAGGATGTAGAGTCCGCCGGGCACGAAGCGCGAGGCGAAGAGCTTGAGGAAGCTCTGCCCGTGCGAGTTGGCGTCGAGGTCCTCCCCGTAGCGACTCTCCATCTCGGCCAGCGAAGCGCGGGCCGGCCCTTTGGCGAGGGTGCGCGCGTGGTCGGAGCGATCGCGGTACTCGACGTCGACCTCCTCCAGGCGGGTGCGGAGCTCGGCGCGCATCTTCGACAGCGACTTGGCGAAGCCGAAGAAGTCTTCCGCGCGCAGGAAGAACCCGCGGTGCGTCCGCTTCTTCCATGTGAGCTTGAGCGCCTTCGCCAGCTCGCGCTGCGCTCCGAGCGTGGCATCCCGCTCGGCGCTCTCGCTCCCCACCACCGGCACCCCCGCCGCGATCGCCAGCCCCTCCAGCAGCGTCGACTTCCCCGACCCGTTCTCCCCGACGAAGAAGGTGACCGGGGAGTCGAGGTCGAGACGCCGGAGAGAGCGGATTATGGGAACGGAGAAAGGAAAACCGCTGCCGGAGGAACGCGCGGATAGGGACAGAGAGGTGAGATGTGGCATGAGAGGTAGCTGCAGCTGACAGCGTGAGTTTGAGCGTGTGCGGATGTGCGATCGACATATGACGATATGACGATTGCAGGTGCGATGGGCGATGTGGACCGAGGATGTGCGAGGGGCTCCGAGATCGCGCTCCGGAACCACCTGTACATCGCACATCCACATCGCACCTCGTCGATGCCATCGTCACATCGTCATATGTCGATCGCACATCGCCATCCACCGTGCCGTCTGCAATCCTCCCCAACGTCGCGCAACTCGTCCCACCCCGCTTGCACTCGATGCTTTCCCCCTCTACGATCCGTTAGCTGACCACCATTTTGGAGACCCGCATGAGCTCATTGACGCGTCTGGCGGCGCTGGCGCCGCTGGCGGCGGCACTCGGCTGCGCCCAGAGCGCTGCCTCGACCAGTGCCACCGCGACCGCACCCGCGCCGGCACCCGTGCCCACGGCCGCCGCCGCTCCGGCGAGCGCGCCGCTCAACATTCCCGTCGTCTACGAGAAGCTTCCCAACGGCCTCAAGGTCGTGCTCTCGGAAGACCACACCGCGCCGATCGTCACCATCGCCGCGTACTACAACATCGGCTTCCGCATCGAGCCGCGCGACCGCACCGGCTTCGCGCACCTCTTCGAGCACATGATGTTCCAGGGGTCGCGGAACCTCGGGAAGATGGAGCTCATCCAGCTGGTGCAGAAGAACGGCGGGATCCTGAACGGCAGCACCCGCTTCGACTACACCAACTACTTCGAGATCGTCCCCTCGCACAAGCTCGAGACCTTCCTGTGGGCCGAGGCCGACCGCATGCGCGGGCTCGCCATCACCCAGGAGAACCTCACCAACCAGCAGGGCGTGGTGAAGAGCGAGGTGCGGGTGAACGTGCTCAACACGCCGTACGGCGGCTTCCCCTGGCTCGACATGCCCCAGTACGCCAACACCAACTGGTACAACGCGCACAACTTCTACGGCGACCTGGAAGACCTCGACGCCGCCACCCTCGGCGACGTCCAGAGCTTCTTCAAGACGTACTACGCGCCTAACAACGCGGTGCTCGTCGTCACCGGCGACTTCAAGGGCGACGAGGCGATGCAGTTGATCCGGAAGTACTTCTCCGACATCCCGTCGCAGCCGCAGCCCCCCAAGGTGGACATCTCCGAGCCGCGGCAGGAGCAGGAGAAGCGCCGCTCCAAGACCGACCCGCTCGCCACCCGCCCCGCCCTCGGACTCGCCTGGCACGTCCCGGCGCGCAACACCCCCGAGTGGTACGCCATGGGACTCATCGACCAGATCCTCGGGCAGGGACGCGACAGCTGGTTCTACCAGGAGCTGGTGCAGAAGCGCGGGCTCACCGGCGCCGTCAACGCCGGCATCAACATCGGGCTCGGCAATCAGTTCAACTACAACGGTCCGATGCTCTGGACCGTCTCGCTCTTCCACGACAGCGACAAGTCGGCCGACAGCATCCTCACGGCCATCGAGTCGCAGATCGAGCGGCTTCGCACCACTCCGGTGGACCAGGCCACGATCGAGCGAGCGCGGGTGAAGATGCGCTCCAACCTGTACGACACCGTGGATCAGCTCTTCGGCTTCGGGCGCGCCGACCTCCTGGCGTCGTACGCCCTGTTCGACGATGACCCGAACGGTGTCAACCGTCTCGAGGCCGAATTCGCCAAGGTGACGCCGGAGCTCATCCAGCGCACCGCGCAGGAATATCTGCGCACCACCAACCGCACCGTGCTGACGATCGAGCCTGGGAAGAAGGGCTCGTGATCGGAGACATGACAATGAGACTCACGAAACTCCTCGCGGCCGGCACGCTGGCGGCCGCCGCGATGCAGATCATTCCGGTGCCGGCCGGCGCGCAGGAGAAGGAAGCCCCGCCGGCTGGCGGGACGCCCAAGAACTTCACCCTGCCGGCCAAGCGCAACTTCTCGCTGCCCAACGGGCTCGAGGTGACGCTGGTGCAGTACGGCGAGGTCCCCAAGGCCACCGTGGAGCTGATGGTGCGCGCCGGGAACGTGAACGAAGCGCAGGGGCAGACGTGGCTGGCCGACCTCGCCGGCGACCTCATGCGCGAGGGCACCACCACGCGCACGCCGGCGCAGATCGCCGAAGAGACCGCGCGCATGGGCGGCGGCCTGACGATTCAGGTGCAGTCCGATCAGACCGACATCGCCGGCGACGTGCTCGGCGAGCACGCACCGGAATTCGTGAAGCTCCTGGCCGACGTGGTGAAGAATCCGCGCTTCCCGGAGAGCGAGCTGCCGCGTCTCAAGGCCAATCGCGTGCGCCAGCTGGCGATCGCCAAGACGCAGCCGCAGCAGATGGCGCTCGAGAAGTTCCGTCAGGTGCTCTACGGCAACCATCCGTACGGCCGCATCTTCCCGACGGAGGCGATGCTCCAGGGCTACACCATCGATCAGGTGAAGCAGTTCTACGACCAGAACTTCGGCGCCGTGCGCTCGCACCTCTACGTCGCCGGCAAGTTCGACGCGGGCGCGGTGGAGCGCGCCATCCGCGAGTCGTTCTCCGACTGGAAGCGGGGCACGCCGCAGTCGTCGCCGCCCGCCACGGCCAAGAGCGATCGCGCCGTGTACACGATCAACCGCCCCGACGCGGTGCAGTCCACGATCTACATGGGAGTGCCGGTGCTCGATCCGTCGAGCAAGGATTACCAGGCGCTCCGCGTCACCGACGCCATCCTCGGCGGCTCCTTCGGCTCGCGCATCACCAGCAACATCCGCGAGAACAAGGGCTACACCTACTCGCCCGGCAGCCAGGTGAGCTCTCGCCCGAAGAGCGCCTACTGGGTGGAGGTGGCCGACGTCACCACCAACGTCACCGGCGCCTCGCTCAAGGAGATCTTCTTCGAGATCGATCGGCTGAGAAAGGAGCCTCCTTCGGCCGACGAGCTGCGCGGCATCCAGAACTACCTGGCCGGCATCTTCGTGCTCCAGAACTCCACGCGTCAGGGGATCATCAACCAGCTCCAGTTCGCCAAGCTGCACGGCCTCGGCGAGAACTACCTGAACACCGTGGTGACCAGCGTGATGGCGGTGACGCCGGCGGATGTGCAGCGCATCATGCAGAGCCAGCTCGATCCGGCGAAGATGACGATCGTCGTCGTGGGCGACGAGAAGCAGATCGCCGAGCAGGTGGCGCCGTACGAGAGGGTAGTTCAATAAAACATCGGGACTTGTGGTGCTCCGAGCCGGAAGGTGAACTCGACGTCGTCGGAGCCCACCCCTCTCCACCTCGGCTTCGAGCGAACCGCCATCGCCTGCGCGCTGTCTCCCTTCACGAACGCGTCGAGGAACTCGCGGACGTACGTCGCGACGCCGATGTAGCCGGCCACCTTGTGGCGGATGATGGGGTCGCGGGCGGCGGCACCCAGCACGTTGCGGTAGGCGATGCCGTAGGAGCAGAAGTCGGAGTGCGACATGCCCGCCACGCGCAGCGTGAAGCGGGGCGCCGAGCGCAGTGCGTCGATCGCCAGCGAGGACCACTCATCGCCGCGCTGGGCGGCCACCAGCAGCGGCGTGGTGAAGCGCGTCGAGTCGAAGGAGGGAGAGGCGCGAATCACGCCGTCGCCGCGGGGGAAGGTGAACGACGGGTCGAGCGCCACCACGCCCCGCACTCGGGCGTTGCGCATGGCGAGGAGGAGCGCCCACGTCCCCCCGAAGCTGAACCCCGCCGCGCCGACGCGGGCGCCGTCCACCTCCGGCGTGCCTAACAAGTAGGCGAGCGCGAACTCCAGGTCGCGCACCCCCGCCTCGACCGTGCCCGCGCCCTGCCCCACCGTCACCGTGTTCAGCCCCTGCGAGGCGATGGCTCCCACCACGTAGCCGTGGCTGGCCAGATACTCGAAGAGCACCACGTTGTCGTCGGAGGAGTCGTTGCGTCCCGGCGCGTACACGATCGCCGGAAAGGGACCGGGCCTGGCCGGCGCGTTCCGCACCGCGCCGGTCCGCGACGCCAGCAGCTTCGCCGGCGGCTCCACGCTGTCCCGCGCGAAGCGCATTCCGGCGAGCTTGATGTCCCGCTCGGTGCGGAGCCGCATCGTGTCGGTGAAGGCCCCGGTGGGCCCGTCGGCGGGATCGACATCGCGGTACGCCGCGTACGTCATCGGCGTCGCGCCCGACGAGGGCGCGGCCGGATACCAGATCCGAAGCTCGATCAACCGGTCCGCCGCCACGCCGCCGAACGTCCTCGACCGGTCGTACTGCCTGACGACGCGATACCCCACCGGGTGCGCCCCCGGCTCGAGGTCCTTCCACGGCCACTGCGCCGCCGAGGGGGAAGCCCAACAAGAGACGAGGAGCGCCATGAGCGCCCCTCGAACCCACGTGGATCTCCGCTCCCCGCTCCGCGCTTTGCGCGCTACTCCGCCCACTTCTCCGCCAGCTTCTCCAATTCCTCTTCCGTGTCCACGTCTTCGGGGGCGTCGCAGTCCAGCTCCACCATCTCCACCCGCGACGGATCGCGGGCGATCACCTCGCGCGCGCCGAAGTCGCCGCGCACCGTGGCCAGCTCGGAGAAGAGCGAGGCGTCGAAGAGCACCGGGTTCCCGCGGATCCCGCGGTAGTCGGGGGCCACGACCGGCCGGCCGCTCTCCCTGTACCGCTCGATGAGAGGGTCCACCACCGAGCACCCCACCGTGGGCTGATCGCCGAGCGCGATCACCACCGCGCGCGTGTCGGCGGTGAGCGCCTGCACGCCGGTGCGCATCGACGCGCTCAATCCCGCCGCGTACTCCTCGTTCACGACGAACCGGACGTCGAGCCCCTCGAGCGCCTTCCGAACGCGCTCCCGGTCCCGGCCGAGCACGACGATCACGTCGTCCACTCCCGCCTCACGAATGTGCTCGACCGTCCAGCGTATCACCGGCTTTCCGTGCAGCTCGGCCAGCAGCTTCTGCGCGCCGAAGCGGCGTGAGGCGCCGGCGGCGAGGACGATGGCGGCGATCATGGGATCATTGGAGGTTGCTCCGGCATCCGAGGGTCACTCCACCGCGCCACGCTCCTTCGTGGAGCGATAGCGCGGGAAGCGGAATGACATTTCACGTGTCAACAATCCACCGTGGCCCAGCTTCACCAGATCGTCTCGACTGATCCACTCCCCCGTGAGCACCCGCGGGAGCACGAGATCGAATACAGTAGCCTGCGCGAACAGTCCGCACGAGGGCATCCCGAGAATCGGGACCTCGTCCAGGTGGGCCAGCCAGAAGAGGCTCCCCGGGTGGGCGGGCACGCCATACCGCTCCAGCGGCACGCCCAGCCTGGTGAGCGCGCGGAAGGCGGGGTCGAGCGGGTCCATGGCTTTCGTCCCAGCCAGCGCGATCACGTCCGCTTTCCCCTTCACCAGCTCCTCCAGCGCGCCGGCGATCGCGTCTTCCTTCGGCTTCACGAATCTCGGATCCACCATCTCCGATCCGAACCAGCCGACCTTCTCGCCTAACGCCTCGCGGAAGCGCTCCATGGCGCGCTCGCCGAGCGTCTCCTGCACCACCGCGCCCACCTTCATCGGCTTGAACGCGCGCACGCGCACCAGCCCACCCGCCTCGCTGGCGATCACCTCGGCCTCGGCCAGGTGCGACTCCTTGATCACGAAGGGGGTGATCTTCGCTCTCGCCACCACCTCGCCCGCCTCGACCACCTGTCCGTCGTAGATCGTGTAGACGCACACGCCCTCGATCTCGTTGGTGCGATCGAGCAGCTCCGTCTCCACCGCCAGAATCCCGCGGTGCGTCGCCGCCATCGGCCAGTGGCCGCCGGACATCGGCTTCACCTCCACGCCGTCGCCGGCCGAGGAGCGCGCCATGCGCTCGCCGGCGGGGTCCTCGTGCACCTCGTCGGGCTCCGGCTGTATGAGGTGTAGCTCCGTCCACGGCAACTCCACCAGCGACATGATGTCCGCGTCGCTGAGCACGTGGCCCTTGGTGAAGACCGTGTCCCCCGCCGCGCCGCGCAGCTCGTGACACAGGATGAGACCGGCGAGCTGCGCCGGTCGCTGCTCGCGCGTGACCAGATGCACCTTCACGTGTTCGACCTCTGGAGTGATGCCCCCGAGCGGCCGGCGCGCACCGCGATCGCTTCGGCCAGGATGGCCACCGCGATCTCGGCCGCCGTCTGGGCGCCGATGTCGAGGCCGACCGGGACGTGGACGCGCGCGAGCGCGTCGGCGTCGAACCCTTCGGTGGCGAGGAAGTCGAGCAGGGCGCGCGCGCGGCGGCGGCCGCCTAACAAGCCGATGTAGGCGGGCGACCGGCGGAGCACCGCGCGCAGCACCGGCAGCTCGAACTTGTAGTCGTGCGCCACCAGGACCACGACCGTCGATGCGTCGTACGAGAGCGTCTCCGCCATCTCGCCCAGCGCGCCGATGCGGATCTCGTCCGCCTCGGGAAAGCGCTCGCGGGTGGCGTAGCGCTCGCGGCCGTCCATCACCACCGTGTGCCAGCCGAGCGTTTTGGCCATCGCCACCAGCGGGATCGCCACGTGGCCGGCGCCGAAGACGAGGAGCGTGGCGGCCGGGGCGTGCACCTCGATGAAGACGTCGCGCGACGCGCCGGCGGCCTCGATGGTGACCGTGCGCGACGCGCCGCGGCCCAGCCATTCGCGCGCTGCCTGACGAGCGGCGTCGTCGAGCGGCGCGTCACCCAGCGTACCGGCGGTGCCGCCGTCGGCGAGCACTACCATGTGGCGCGTGGCGGCGGCGTCGAGCGTGGTCACCATGGCGGCGTGTCGGCCGGCGCGCGTCTCCTCCCTGATGACCTGGTAGGCGCGCACCAGCTCGTCGTCGTCATCGCGCAGCTCCACCGGCTCGAGGAGGACGTCCACCACGCCTCCGCAGGTGAGGCCGAGGTCCCAGGCGTCCTGGTCGGACATGGCGATGGAGAGGAGGCGCGGCGTGCCGCTTCGGAGCACCCCTTCCGACTCGGCGACCACGCGCGCGTCCACGCAGCCGCCGATGGTGACCGAGCCGAGTATCCGTCCGCCGGCGCCGACCCACATCTTCGCGCCTTCCTTGCGCGGGGTCGTGCCCTTCACCGCCACCAGCGTCGCCATGGCGACGCGTCGTTCGTTGCGGGAGATCAGGTCGAGTTGCTCGAGCGTCTCACGCAACGCGGTGGTGCTCCGGTGGCGGTTCGGTGGTGGAGGGATTCATGGAAATATCCCACCGCTCGCCGGGTGCGACAAGAACGCCGGTGTTCCACGCGCGTTTCACCGCGCCTGGAGCCACTCGACCGTCTGCCGCCAGAGCGGAGCGGTCACATTTCCCGCGCGGAAGAAGCCGAAATGTCCGATGCGTTTGGCGCCGAGCGCGCGCGGCTCGAGGTGGCGGTGCTCCAGCTCCTTCGTGCCGTAGCGGCGGTGGAGCCATTCGACCGCGCTTCGCGGCGCGTAGATGTCGTCGGCGAAGGAGTAGACCAGCATCGGCGCGCAGAATTTCTGGTGTCCGGAGTAGTCGCCGAGGTAGTCCGGCGTGCGGCACCAGCGCGCCCACTCCAGGGCCACACCGCGCGGGAGATCTTCGCCGAGTCCCATGCGGCGGGACGGAAAGTATCCGGCGACGTGGGTGAGCGCCGGCATGACCGCGAGCCAGAGGGCGGCGTACTTGTAGCGCGCCGGCGGTTTCCAGTGGCCGAAATAGCCGCTCTGCGAGGCGACGGTGACGACCGAGCGGAGACGCGCCGAGTTAGGCGCGAGGCCGATCGCTTGGCCGCCGAAGGAGTGTCCGAGCGCGTGGAGTCGTGCGTCGGGCCAGCGCGTGGCGGCGAAGTCGATGACCGCCGGGAGGTCGCGCGTACCCCAGAGCGTCATGCTCGCCTCGAAGCCGCGGAGGGAGGGCGGTCTGCTCCCACCGATTCCGCGCCAGTCGAAGGTGAGGACGTCGAATCCCGCGCTGGCAAGAAAGTTTGCAAGTGGCCCGTAAAAATCGCGACGCACGCCGGTGGCGGCGGCGATGAGCAGCGCGCGTCCGGCGGCCGGCGTGCTCGCCTCGAAGATCGTGGCGGCGAGCTCGACCCCGTCGGTAGCGTGGAGAGCGACGTCGGTGGGCACCGATCAAGGGTATCACCCGCGCCGCGGAGGGGGCAATCCGGAATTGTGATAGCCTTGGGTCTCCCGGTGATGCGCGCGGAGCGCTTCCGGAGCTACTCTCTCGGCGCACCCCCGCTGCAGAGAGGCGAGGCTATGGAAGAGGATCGTCGGCTCGAGGTGTCGCGCTACGGCTCGCTCGAGGAGCTGTACAGCTCGCTCGGGTCTCATGGAGAGGTGGGTCCGCGCCCGGGCGTCGTGCGCATGAACCCCGCGTTGTTTCTCGAGCGCGGCGTGGTGGAGGTCATCGAGACCCGCGCCAAGCTGAGCGACTACGGTCTCGCGCTGGTGCTCACTCCCGCGGTGGGGTTGGACTGCGTGGAGCTCAAGCGTCTGGTGGCCGTGGAGCCCGACCTTCGTCGACGCGCCACCGGCACAGCTTGATCGATTTGCTGCATTGTTAGGCCGGGCGCGGGGCGATGTCGCCCCGCGTTTCGCATCCAGACCACGAGGTCATCGACGCTGATGTCCGGAGTGCGTTGGCCCTCCCTCCGCTCGCGCCCCAGAAAGGTGGCGCTGGCGACCTATTCACACCTTCCGCTGCTGCACGACGACGAGCGTCCGCTCGTGGCCGCGCTGCGCCGCGAGGGTGTGGACGCCGAGCCCGTGGTATGGAGCGAGCCGAGCGTGCGGTGGAGCGCGTACGACGCCGTGATGATCCGGAGCACGTGGGACTATCACACCCGGTATCTCGAGTTTCGCCGGTGGTTGGCGAAGGTGGAGGCCATGGGCGTGCGGCTGTGGAACGCGCCCAACGTGCTTCGCTGGAACATGAACAAGCGGTATCTGGGCGATCTCGCCAGGCGCGGCGTGCGGGTGGCGGACACCGTGTGGCTCAAGCAGAAGAGCGCGCCGGATGTGAACGCCATCCTGAGGCGGAAGCGGTGGGAGCGGGTGGTGGTGAAGCCGGTGGTGTCGGCGAGTGGGTACCAGACGTGGACGTCGCCGGGGCGGTTGCTGGAGGAGGAGCTGGGGCGGGTGGCCGAGATGCTGAAGGACGGGACCGTGATGGTGCAGCGGTTCGTGTCCGAGATCGCGGAGAAGGGGGAGCTCTCGCTGGTGTATCTCGGCGGGAAGTTCAGTCACGCGGCAGTGAAGCGGGCGGCACCGGGTGAATTTCGGGTGCAGAATCAGTTTGGGGGGACGGTGGAGTTGACGCCG
>DATFFZ010000011.1:0-8684 GCA_035249845.1 Gemmatimonadaceae bacterium | reverse complement strand
TCGATCGCGCGCCGCCTCCGCCGCCTGACGAGTCGCGTACTGCCCCACGCGCACGTGCCACAACCCGCCAAGCTGCACCATGCGCACCGGGAAGCCGCGGGCCGCCAGCTGCCCGCGTAGCCCGTCCGCCGACGCCCGCGTGCGGAATGCCGCCACCTGCACCGTGAACGCGGAGGTATCACGTGCCGGCGGCGGCCCCGCCGGAGTCGGCGGTGGAGTCGTCGGAGTGACCGCTGCCGACACGGTCGGCGGTGCCGCCACAGGTGCGGTCACCGAATCCCCGATCCCCGATCCGGCGTCTCCCGCCGGCCCCGCGCACCGCGGCGCGAAATACTCGATCTGATTGCGCAGCTCGACGTCCCCGCCTGCCAGCGCCTGCTGCGCATCGGCCAGCGTCGCGCAGGCGCGAGAGATCGCGCCGGCCTGGAAGTGGAGCTGCGCACTCCAGTAGCTCGCCCGCGCGCGTTGCGGGTGCGTGGGGTGCTCGAGGACCAACCGTCGAAAGTGCTCGACCGCCTGGTCGCGTTCTCCTCGCGCCATCTCGAGCTGGCCCATGCGCAGGAGCGCATCGCCGGCGTGCGGCGAGAGGGGGTACTCGATGATGATCTTGCGGTAGTCACGCTCCGCGTCCGCGGCGGTGGCTGCCAGCGACGCGCGCCAGAAGAGCGCCTGGACGTAGCGCGGCGATGCCATCGGGGCCGCATCGAGCTCGCGTTGCACCAGTGCGCGTCCCGCCTCTCCTTGTCCCTCGGTGACCATGCGTTGCGCTCGGAGGAACACGCTGTCGGAGCCTTGCGCGATCCCCGCCGCGGGCACGACCACGGCGAGAGCGAGAACGATGAGAGCCAGCCGGAAGGGAGACACAGCCATCATGAGGCGAGGGAGGTCAGGCGGCGGCGCTGGCCGGAGACTCGGCATCCAGGCAGAGCCAGAGAACCAAGCTAGCGAGCAGTTGGTCGTCCGACGAGAGGCGCGTTTCCTTGAGCGCGACGTCGGTGGCCAGGAGCGCCTCGAGTGCCGCGTCGAGCGTGGCCGCCTCCCAGCGATCGAGCGCTTCCGTCCAGGCGCGCGCCGCATCGGTCCATGCCCGTCCGGTGAACGACCCCGAAGCGCTGCGCAGAAAGTCGAAGAAGTCGACACGCTCGCCCCGCTCGCGCTTGCCCACGCCCCAGGCGATGGCCAGCGTCTGAACCGTGAGCGCCATGACCACCGACACCGCCGTCGTCTTCGGCTGCTCGAGCACGTGCGACACGAGATCGAGCGCTCGCGCGGCGTCGCGCTTCGCCACCGCGTCGAGCAGATCGGCGAGCGTCTCGCCGCGGCGCACGCCGACCACCTCACCCACCGCGTGCTCGTCGATCGTTCCACCGCGCGCGTAATTGGCGAGCTTCTCCAGCTCGGCCGCCAACGATGCCAGGTCGTTCCCCACCGCCCGCTGCAGGAGCTCCACCGCCTCCGGGGTGATCGACACGCCGAGCTCGGTGGTGGCCACGTGCGAGATCCAGCGAGGGATGCGCTCGCCTGAAAGCGAGTCGAAGACCACGGTCGCGGCACGTGATTCGATCGTCCTGTCCGCCTTCGCCTTGTCGCCGCCGGTGGCGACCAGCACGAGGAGGACATCGGGCGCCGGTGCCTCGAGGTATCGCTCCAGCGCCGCTCTGGTGTCTCTCCTGAGCGCGCCCACGTCGCGGATGACGACGACACGCCGCTCCGCCATCATCGGCGGCGTCCCCACCAGTGAGCCGAGCGTTTCGCCATCGAGGTCCCCGGCCATGCGGACGTCCAGATTGAAGTCGCGCGTCGCCGGATCCACGGCCTTGTCGAGGAGCTCGCGGACCGCCTGGTCCTTGAGGTAGTCATCCTCTCCGTGCAGGTAGTACACGGGCTCATACTTGCCGCTCTGGAGCGCCTTCCAGAAGGCCCGCTCGGTGATCGGAGGCATGGTGAGAATATGGCATCGCGGCTCCGCCGTGGACGAGTGTCTGGACTGGTGGGAGCTGCGCGCCCATCGTTGAGAGCCATCGCGTCCCGAGTCCGCGATCCCACGCTGGTGCGCCGCAATCACATGTCCGCGATGGCGTTCGCACGTCTGCTTCACGGTCCGAGGAGGCCCGAATGAACCGCACCATCGCAGTACTCGCTCTCTTGGTCTCCCTCGGCTGCGGAAGGGATGAATCTCCCTCCTCCGCACAGGATGACGCCCAGTCCCCGGAGGAGGCTGCGGCCGCGGCCAGCGCTGCCGCGGAGCAGCCTCAATCAGGCATGACCGGAATGCCCAGCCAGGAGCAGATGGCGAAGATGATCGCCGAGCAGAGCGCGAAGGGAATCACCTCGGCGTTGGGCGGCAGCGAGTGGATGGATCGTGAGCTTTCGATGGAGGATGTTCGTCGTTTCGCGCAGGCCGCGCGAAATCTCCGCGAGCTTCAGGCGACCGACCCCGACCTCCGCGCGCGCATGAGCGCGCGTCAGATGGGGAACCAGCCCGACATTCAGTCGGCCGTGCTGGCCGAGCCGCGCATGCGTGAGGCGATCGAGCGCGCTGGCATGAGCGTCCCCGAGTACATCGGCACCGCGGGCGCGCTGGCGCAGTCGCTGATGATCGCGCAGATGCTGAAGCCCAACAACCCGATGAAGATCACCGAAATCCCGCCTGGCGTCTCGAAGGCCAACGTCGAGTTCGTGCAGAAGCACGAGGCGGAGGTGACGGCGGCGCTGGAGGGAGGGCAGTAAGACCCTGGAACCCGCCTCGCCGTTCCTACCGCCAGCTCGCCAACCTCAGCTCCGCATTCACGAAATGGAGCGGCGCCTCTTCGGCAAGAAGTGCGGCGGGCCAGACGGGAACACCCGCGGCGGCACCGGTGACGAAGGTGCGGTGCACCATCGGTGGGAGGGGGACGTCGGGGCTCATGGCTATCACCGGCGGGAGGGAAAGATTCGCCGGCGTCTCGTTGATGCCGAGCGATGTCGCCGCCAGGAATCCGGCCGCGATCACCGCGGCGGCCGCGCCGAGGAAGGTGCCGAGGCTGGGGCCGCGCACCAGCGCCGCACGCGCATCGGCTTCGCGAAGGTGGCGAAGCCGGGCATGCAGTCGCAGCGCGAACGTCGGTGACGGGGAGATGGCGGGGAGATTCTTGAAGACCAGCAGCCCGCGACGGATGGCCACGTCGTAGCCACTGCACCGCTCGCATTCGGTGCGGTGCCGCTCCATCCGAACCAGCTCCCTCTCGTCGAGCACCCCGTCCAGAAAGGCGAGATGCCGATCCCTGAATTCCCTACAATCCATTCCGTCTCCTGTGTCCAGCACTGCGTACCCGGAGGCCCGCCCGGGGTTCCTAAACTGGCCGAAGACGCGGAGGAAGGCCAGGGAGCGAGCACCCGGACAACTGGGGGTTGGGGGCGTTGGGGTTGGGACCAGCGACTCGGCATTCGGCAAAATGAAGCGCCCGCCGGCACTGCCGGCGGGCGCCCTCCAACCCCTGATCCCCTATCCTACTTCAGTTCCGGCTCAATGATCGCCGCGAACGAATTCCGTGCGCGATTCAACCGCGACTTCACCGTTCCCAGGTTGCACCCGGTGATCTCCGCGATCTCCTCGTACGACTTCCCCTCCAACTCGCGCAGTACGAACACCTGCCGGTGATGCTCTGGGAGCTGCTGCACCGACTGCTCGACCAGCTCGCGCAGATGACGCTTGCGGTACAAGTCGTCCGGTCGCGTCGTGCCATCCTCGAACTGCAACGGACGGTCGTCGTCCTGCCAGTTCTTCTTGATCGTCTGGAAGAACACGAGCGGGTTCCGCGAACGGTTCCGCAGCTCGTTCTTGGCCAGATTCGAAGCAATCGTGTACACCCAGGTCGAAAACTTCTTCGACCGGTCGAACCGGTGCAGGTGCCTGTAGACGCGGATGAACACCTCTTGGACGAGATCCTCACCGCGCTCCCTGTCCCCGATGGTTCGATAGATGAAGTTCAGTAGCCGTGTCTGGTAGCGCTCCACCAGCATCCCGAACGCCCGTTCCTCCCCGTCGAGGAACGCCGTGACCAGCTCCGAATCATCCAGGACCTGCAACTGTTCTCGAACAGTTGCGATCGGCGACGGCACCGCATGCTGCTTCAGCGCGACGTCAGCCATTTTTCCTTTCCCCGCTCAGCAAAGGTGATGTTTCGACAAGACACAGAGCCGCTATCAGCACCTCCTGTGGTTGTCCGGTCCCGTTAAAGGCATGGGGCGTTCCCGATCGGGACGCCCCGTGGGCAAGAGAGCTAACTCCTTATGAAACAACTACTTGGTCATTACAACCCGACGACCAATCTACCGAAGACCGGCCGAATTGTCTACTTCTTCGGACGTAGAATTGGGACGCTTTACACACTTCGAACGATTTCGCCCCTTACCGCCCCGCCACGAACCCCGCCGCGAACAGAATCCCCACCACGGTTTTCCCGTCTCTGATCTCCCCGCTCCTGATCAGCTCCAGCGCCCGCGACAAGCTCAGCGTCTCCACCTCCAGAAACTCGTCCTTCTCCCGCGTCGCCTCCCCCCGCTCGAGCCCTACCGCCAAAAAGAGGTGGATCTTCTCGTCCGTGAACCCGGGGGTCGTATAGAAGGTGTACATATGCTCTACGCTTCGGGTGGTGCATCCGGTTTCCTCGCGCAGCTCCCGAATCGCGCACGCCTCGGGCAACTCCCCCGGATCGAGCCTCCCCGCCGGGATCTCGTACAGAAACCCCTCCGCCGCGTAGCGATACTGCTTGATCAGCAGAAGCTGCGGGTCCTCCCCGGCTGGGTCACTCAGAAAGGGCACCACCGCGCTGGCGCCCGGGTGCCGCACCATCTCCAGCTCCCCCTCCGTCCCATCCGGAAAGCGCACCCGGTCGACGTCCACGCTGATCACCCGTCCCGAATAAGCGCGGCGGCTTCCCACCTTCCCCACGTCGATCACTCCCCCTCCTCAGTTAGAGACGCTGGCCCCCGTGGGGGTTTGCACACCTTCCGGTGACGCCGCGAGGAGGTCGCAGAACACGAACCCATCGCGCTCGACCACTTGGCCTCGGCGCACCGGCACCGGCCGGCTGAATACCGGCCCGTCGAACACGAACGTGTGGAACTCTCCACGCTCGCCGCACGGGTCGGCGCCCGCGGGAAGATCGCGAAGCAGCTCGGCATCCAGCTCCCGGCCACAGAGCGCCGGCGGTAGCTGGCGGGCATCCACGCACACCAGCACCGCGCGAAATCCGAGCGCGATGAACCCACGGGCGAGCCGGCCGGTATCCATTCCCCACAGCGGGAGAACGGCGGTCATGTCGAGCGACGCCAGCAGCCGCTCGCGATAGGCCCTCACGTCCTCCAGGAAGAGATCCCCGAAGATGACGCGGCCGATCCCCTTCGAGCGAAACGGGGCCAGCGTCTCCCGCAGCGCCTGCTCGTATCGCTCGTTCGACGCGGCCGGTGGGATGCGCGCCTCGACCAGTGGGAGACCGATCGCCGCCGCCTGGGCGTGCACCAGCTCGCGTCGAACACCATGCATGCTGACGCGCTCGTAGCCCTCGGTCACGGTGGTGACGAGCGCCTCCACCCGCACCGCGGCGTCCCGCCCCTGCTCGCGAATCGCCTGCAGCGCCAGCGCCGAATCCTTGCCACCGCTCCAGGACAGGAGCGCCGGCTCAGACCTCATGCACGGTCACGCTGCCCAGCGCCGATTCGACCAGCGGCTGCCGCACGACCCTCGGGTCGCCCACCACCACGATCTGCGCGCGCTCCGGCGCCAGGTGCTCTCGCGCCACCCGGTGCACATCCGCCAGCGTGACGGCGCGGATGTTCTCCCGGTACGTGTCGAAGTAGCTCGCCGGCAGGTCGTACACCACCAGCCCGCCCAGCGCGCGCGCGATCGCCGAGGTGGTCTCGTAGCGGATGGGGAACACGCCGTCCAGATAGCTCGTGGCCAGCGACAACTCGTCAGGCGTGATCTCGCTCTCACGCATGCGCTCGATCTCGGCCAGCACCTCGCGCGTCGCGGGGACGGTCACATCGCTCTGCACCGCCGTCGATACCACGAACGGGCCCGCCCCACGCCGCCAGTCGAATCCGGAAAAAGCGCCGTACGTGTACGCGTGCGCCTCGCGCAGATTGAGATTGATGCGCGACGAGAAGAGCCCGCCCAGCACCGAGTTCATCACCAGCGCAGGGAAGTAGTCGGGGTGCGACCGCGGCAGCCCGACGTGTCCGATCCGCAGCTCCGATTGCGGCGCGTCGCTCTTGGCGATGATGTGCACCTCGCGCCGCGCCCCGCTCGGACGGTCGGCGGCCATGGGCCGCGACGGCCGACCCGGCGGCCAGTCGCCTAACGAGCGCTCGGCCAGCGCGGTGGCTTCATCCACCGCCACGTCCCCAGCCACGATCAGCGTCATCGCCCCCGGCTGATAGCGCGCCGCATGGAACGCCCGCACCTGCTCCACATCGAGCCCGCTGACGCTCTGCTCGCTCCCGTGCTCCGGCAGCGCGTACCGAGAGCCCTCCTCGTACACGAAGGCGTTGAACATCTCGTCGGCCAACCCGCGCGGCTCGGTGCGCAGCTGGAGAATCTCCGCCAGCCGCTCGGCCCGCAGCCGCCCGATCTCGCGCTCCGGAAAGGCCGGCTCCCGCAACACCTCGGCGAACAGCTCGAACGCCTGGGGCAGACGGCTCGACAGCACGTTCATGGCGAACGTCGTGCTGTCCCAGTCGGCGCCGGATTCCACCGTGGCGCCCAGCAACTCGAATTGCTCGGCCAGCTCGATCCCGCCGCGGCGGTCGGTCCCCTCCAGCAGCGCCCGTGCCGTGAGGTTGGCGACCCCTTCCGTGCCCATGGGCTCGCTCACCGCCCCACCGTCGATCACCAGCAGTATCGTCGCCACCGGGAGCTTGTGCACCGGTGACACGATGAGACGCATGCCGTTCGAGAGCGCGCGGCGCTCGAACGCGGGAAAGCGGTACGCCCGCGGCGCTCCAGGCGCCGGCCGCTCCTCCACCGTGACCACGCTGGTCATGACTCGACCCCGGCCGGTACGCTTTCGATTTCTCCGCCCTCCGCCCTGCTCCCTCCTCTCTCGTTGCTCGGCACGAAGAGCAGGCTGGCCCGGTTGTCCTCCCCCAGCCGCTCCTGGATGAAGCGATTCACCCGTTCGACCGTCACCGCGCGATACCGCTGCGGCTCGGCGTTGATGCGCGAGGGGTCACCGAAGAACGTGGCGAACATGGAAAGCTTGTCCGCGCGCTCCCCGGCCGACTGCAGCGATGTCACCAGCGCCGACTCGATCAGCGCCAGCGCGCGCTCCACGTCGGTGGCGCTCACTCCCGCGCGCCGCACGGCATCGATCTCCGACGACACCTCCCGCTCCAACTGCTCGCCGTCGATCTCCGGACGCGCGGTCACGTCCACCACCAGCAGGTCGGCGCCCTTGGCGAGATCGAAGGTGAACGCCGTCGCTTCCGCCGCCACCTGTCGCTCGCGCACGAGCTTCCGCTGGAGCTTGCTCCCCTTCCCCATGCCGAGGATCGCTCCAACCACGCTTCCCGCGTAGTAGTCGTCGGTGCCGAAGGTGGGGGCGCGAAACGCCAGGAAGAGCCGCGGGAGCATGACGGCGTCCTGCACCACCTGCCGCTTCCATTCGCCGAACGTCGGCGGGAGCGTCATCGGCGGCAGCGCCGGACGTCCTCGTCCGCGTGGAATCGGCCCGAAATAGCGCTCCACCAACGCGCGCGCCTCCATGGGATCGAAGTCGCCGGCAATGGTGAGCACCGCGTTGTCCGGCGTGTAGTAGGTGGCGAAGAACGCCGACACGTCGGCAAGGCTGGCCGCATCCAGGTCCTCCATCGATCCGATCAGCGAATGATGGAAGGGGTGATCCGCCGGAAACGCGAGCGCCGGCAGCTTTTCCCACCAGGTGCCGTACGGCTGGTTGTCCACCGACCAGCGGCGCTCGTTCTTCACCACGTCGCGCTGCGTGTCCAGCTTCTGCTGCGTCATGGCCGGAAGCAGCGCGCCCATCCGGTCGGCCTCGAGCCAGAGCGCCAGCGCCAGCTGGTTGGAAGGCACCGTCTCGAAGTAGTTCGTCCGCTCGAGCCAGGTGGATCCGTTGAGCGTGCCGCCGGCACGCTGCACCAGCTCGAAGTGCTCGTTCGCCCCGACGTGCGCGCTCCCCTGAAAGAGCATGTGCTCGAACAGGTGGGCGAAACCCGTTCTGCCGGGCCGCTCGTTGGCCGATCCGACGTGATACCAGAGGTTCACGGCCACCAGCGGCGCCGTATGATCCTCCGAGAGCGTGACGAAGAGGCCGTTGGAAAGGCGGAATGTTTCGATCGGAATACGCATGCGAGAAACATAAATGGTTCGAATGCGCATATGCGCGTCATTCGTAGTCCTGCGCGCGCCCGCCATTCTGCTTGACACCCTATCAGAGGCGCGTCATGTTCACGCTCCCGGTGCGGCGGGACGACCGCTCGCTGGCGTACCGCGCAGCGCGGACTGTGTTGCTCGAACCCTCGGAGGTGGTATCATGGCAGCCGACTTTTTCATCGGTGAGTCGCTGGTCGGCGACGGCAACGAGGTCGCCCACATCGACCTGATCATCGGCTCGAAGCAGGGGCACGCGGGCGCGGCCTTCTGCAACGCGCTCACCAACAACAAGGACGGCTTCACCACCCTC
>DATFFZ010000010.1:0-11640 GCA_035249845.1 Gemmatimonadaceae bacterium | reverse complement strand
CGTTCCGGGCTCGGACGGTTGTTGGGAATGATTCTCAACTACCGCAGTGAAGGTAAGAGCCGAGTGGAATTCTGACAAGATCAGTCGGGAATGACCATCGGAGGCATCGGGACTCGGCCAGCATCGGGACTCGGCCATCGGGACTGGGGACTCGGCGATGGCTCGCGATCTCACCGCCGCCAAGGCCGAGTCCCGATGACCGATGGCCGATGCCCGAGTCCCGGATGAGCCATTCGTCGAGACGCATGCCTGACGAGCCATCCGGCGATCCGCCCTCCGCGATCGCGCGACGGTCCGTAGCCATCACCGGCGGACCGTTGGCGTCCCCTTGGTGCGCGGGACATCATTAGTCAGGAAGAGGGATGTTCTCCCCGATCGCCGACTGGTGAGGCGATCGTTCACCCGGCACCGAGGTACGGATGACAGCAAGCGGTCGAGGGACGAGAGTGGTGCTCGTCGCGTTGGTGATCGCCTCCACGCCGTCGCTGGCGCAGTGTCAGGCGCAGACGCCGGCGAACGGTCCGTCGCAGCGCTCGCCGCAGCCGGCGCCGAGCAGCGCCGTGGTGCGGGCGGAGACGTTCGCCAGCGGGCTGGATCGTCCGTGGGGATTGGCGATCCTCCCCGACGGACGGATGCTGGTGACCGAGCGCTCCGGTGCGCTCAAGCTGGTGGAGCGCGACGGGAAGGTCTCGGCGCCCTTGTCGGGTGTGCCCGAGGTCGCGGCGCGCGGACAGGGCGGGCTGCTCGACGTGGCGCTCGATCCGCGTTTCGCCGAGAACCAGATGGTGTACCTGTCGTACTCCGAGCCGGGCGATGGAGGGACGGCGGGCACGTCGGTGGCGCGCGGGCGGTTGGGAGCGGCCGGACTGGAGAACGTGCAGGTCATCTACCGCCAGGTGCCGAAGGTCAGCTCGGGGGGGCACTTCGGGTCGCGCCTGGTGTTCGGCAACGACGGCACGTTGTTCATCACGCAGGGAGACCGGTTCAATCAGCAGCCGCGGGCGCAGGAGCTCTCGTCAGGCATCGGGAAGATCGTGCGCATCAATACGGATGGCACCATTCCGCGCGACAACCCGTTCGTGGGGCGCGACAACGCGCGACCGGAGATCTGGTCGTACGGTCATCGCAACGTGCAGGCGGCGGCGCTGAATCCGGAGACGGGGCAATTGTGGACGGTGGAGCACGGCGCCGCCGGGGGCGATGAGCTCAATCATCCGGAAGCGGGGAAGAACTACGGATGGCCGGTGATCACGTACGGCCGCGACTATTCCGGGATGCCGATCGGCGAGGGGACGGCGAAGGACGGGATGGAGCAGCCGGTGTACTATTGGGACCCGGTCATCGCGCCCTCGGGGATGGTCTTCTATCGTGGCGACAGGATTCCGGAATGGGATGGCAGCATCCTGGTTGGCTCCATGGTCTCGCGGTCGCTGGTCCGGCTCGTTCTGGAGGATGGCCGCGTCGCGCGCGAGGAGCGATATCTGAGCGATCTGAGTGAGCGGATCCGCGACGTGCAGCAGGGTCCCGACGGGACGTTGTTCGTGATCACGGATTCGTCGAATGGGCGGATCCTGAGGGTAGTGCCGAGGTGAGCGGGGATCGGGGATCGGGGATCGGGAATCGGGAATCGGGAATCGCCGGCACACCTGATGAGCACCGAATCCGCCTTCGATTCCCCATTCCCCATTCCCGATTCCCGATCTTCAGCGCTCAGTACAGCCTGCGCGGCAACAGCGAGCTCATTGTGAGCGTTCGGCCGAGCAACCTTCGCGCCTCCAATATCTGCTCGAGATGACGCTCGCTGTGGTCAGCGTACAGCTCGAGCAGGTTGCGCAGCGTCACCTCGCCGTACTCGGGGTGTGTTCCCACCTTCGCCCAATCACCGGGCGTTGCCCGCTCGAACAGACGCACGGTATGCTGGCGCAGCAGCGCCAGCAGTGAAAGCGCGCACTCGCGGGCCTCTCTTCCCTCGCTCGCGTAGGCGAGCTCGCGTGCCCAGGCATCCTGGTCGGAGTACGGGAGCAGCGGCGAAGGCTCCGCCCACACCTTCCTAATACGAAGGGTACCCTGGACCTCCGAGTCCGCCGAGTGAAGGATTATCTCGTGGATGGACCAGCGGTCCGCGCCGCGCGATCGAGTGCGCAGCTCCTCCTCGGAAAGCCCCTCGATGGCGCGGCGCATGCGCTGTGGACCCTCCACGTAGGCGGTGAGAAGCTGGGCGTTGCTGTAGAAGGTGTAGTCGGGAAAGATGACCGATGTCCCTCGCATGGCGCATCCTGAAGGTGGTGCGCGCAACGTTGTTCCTGACGGCCCGTTCAGGCAAGCGATTTTTCCTCACGCGAATGTTGAACAAATCACATGGCCAAGGTTCTCGGAATCCATCACGTCACGGCCATCGCCAGCGACCCGCAACGGAATCTCGACTTCTACGGCGGTGTGCTCGGGCTTCGGCTCGTGAAGCGCACCGTGAATTTCGATGATCCACAGACGTATCACTTCTACTTCGGTGATGCCGTCGGCACGCCCGGCACCATTCTCACCTTCTTCCCCTGGCCCGGGGCGCGTCGCGGACGACAGGGCACCGGCCAGGTCGCCGTCACCGCGTTCTCCGTTCTCCCCAGCGCGCTCGGATTCTGGCTGGAGCGACTGATCCATCACGGCCTGGCATTCGAAGGTCCCACCAGGCGCGCGCTCGGCGACAACCGGTCGGAGCAGGTGATCGAATTCCGGGATCACGACGGGTTGCTCCTGGAGATCGTCGCCACCGAGGAAGCGGAGTCGCGGCGCGGATGGACGGGCGCGCCGGGCATCCCACCCGAGCACGCCATCCGCGGCCTGCACGGCGTCACGCTCTGGGAAGACAAGGGAGGCGACACGGAGCGCCTGCTCACCGCCACGCTGGGGTTCCGGCCCTCCACGGAGCACGGCACCACGCGGCGCTTCACGGTCGGTGCCGGCGGACCGGGCACGTACGTCGGTGTGCGCGCCGTCGGCACGTTCCTGAGAGGCGCGAGCGGAGCCGGCACGGTCCACCACGTCGCCTGGAGCGTGCCTGACGATCACGCGCAGAGCTTCATGCGCGAGCGGGTGACGGTGACCGGAGGACAGCCCACGCCGATCATCGATCGCTCGTACTTCAAGTCGGTCTACTTTCGCGAGCCGGGCGGCGTGCTCTTCGAGATCGCCACCAATCCTCCGGGCTTCCTGATCGACGAGCCGGCGGAGCGCCTGGGCGAGCGTCTGATGCTGCCGCCGCAGTACGAGCCGCTCCGCTCCCAGATCGAAGCGGCGCTGCCACCCATCCACCTGCCACTGCCGGAGCGTGACGCAGCCATGATCGCCGATGCGGCCGGACCCGAAGAGGTGAGCGGCGAAGCACTCGGATTCGTGCATCGCTACATACCGCCGAGCAGCACGGCCGAATACGCGGGAGGTACGACCTTGCTCCTGCTGCACGGGACCGGCGGCGACGAGGACGACCTCATCCCGGTGGGACGTTCGCTCCTTCCGGGCGCGGGGATGCTGAGTCCGCGGGGCAAGGTGTTGGAGCGCGGGATGCCGCGCTTCTTCAAGCGGCTGGCCGAGGGCGTGTTCGACCAGCAGGACCTGGCGCAGCGCACCGACGAGCTGGCGCACTTCATCGACGCGGCCGCGTCCACGTACAGCTTGCGTCGTGATGGCATCGTCGCCGTCGGGTTCTCCAACGGCGCGAACATCGCCGGCAGTCTCCTTCTGCGCCGCCCCGGGCTGCTGCGCGCGGCGGTGCTGTTCAGTCCCATGGTGCCGTTCGAGATCGAGATGCCGGTCGATCTCAGCGACACCCGGGTGCTCATCGTGGCCGGGCGCGCCGACACGATCGCGCCGGCTGGTCAGGCGGAGCGACTGGCGGGGATCCTGCGCGGCGCCGGCGCCGACGTCACCCTGCACTGGGAGCCAGGTGGGCACGAGCTGACAGGCGCGGGCGCGAAGGAGGCGCAGCGATGGCTGGCCGCGCACCTTCCCCCACTCCTGGCGTCGCGCGAGGGGCGCGACGAGCGATCGTCGACTACGACTGGAGCTCGTAGTTGATGATGACCCGGCCGACCTGCGCATCATCGATGACGAGCGACAGCGCGCCCTCGTCGGCGGTGCGCACCACCTCGGCGAGCTGCGCGGCCGAGCTGATCTGACGGCCGTTGGCCGACACGATGACCTGACCGGCACGCACGCCGGAGCGCGCGGCCGCCGAGTATGGCTGCACGGCGGCGATGACCACCCGACCGCCGCGCTCGGCGACCTGCAATCCCGCGCGCGCCGGTCCCTCCGCAGTGGGAGGGGGAGAAGGTCTCACACCGGAGCGTACCACGCCGAGCTGGACGTTCATCGTCACCGGCTGACCGCTCCGGATGGCTCTTACCGGGACGGTGGTGTTGGGCTCCAGTCTGGCCAACGCGGCCTGCAGCTCGGAGACCGAGCTCACGCGCGTGTCGCCGATCTGCACGATGACGTCGCCGAGCCGGATCCCCGCACGCTCGGCGGGGCTACCCGGCTCGATGCGCACGATCTCGGCGCCGTCGGGGGAAGGAAGATCGTAGACGCGCACGTCGACCGGCTCGATGTCATCGAGCGCGACGCCGAGGTACGGGCGCCGCACCTCCCCGAAGCGGATGAGCTGATCGGCGACGAAGCGGGCGAGGTTGATCGGCACGGCGAAGCCGTAGCCGGCGAAGGCTCCGGTGGGACTGGCGATGGCGGTGTTGATGCCCACCACGCGCCCGCTCAGGTCCACCAGCGGTCCGCCGGAGTTCCCGGAATTGATCGCCGCATCGGTCTGGATGAACTCCTCCAGTGGGGCCGCTTGATTTGCGGGAACCTGGTCCGCGCGCGGCGCGGGAGCGATGATGCCTAACGAGCGGCCGGTGGCGCTGACGATTCCGGCGGTCACGGTGAACCGCAGGCCGAGCGGACTGCCCAGCGCGAGCACCCACTGCGCCAGACGGAGCGAATCGGAGTCGGCGAGCCGCGCGGCGGGGAAGTTCCCCCTTTCCACCCGAACCACGGCGATGTCGGTGCTCGGGTCGCGCGCGATGACGCGAGCCTCGAGCGTGCGCCGATCGTGGGTGGTGATCGTCACACGCTCCGCCTGCTGCACCACGTGGTTGTTGGTGAGGATGTAGCCGCCGTCGCGGAAGAAGACGCCGGAGCCCGAGCCGAGTGGTACGAGCGGCACCTGCGGATTCGGCGCTCCGGCGCCGGATTGCGGCGGCGCGAGCATGGGACCGAACGGCGTCGAGACCATGCGCGGCCGTGCTTCGACCTGTATGTACACGACCGCGGGAAGCGCGCGCGCGGCCGCGTTCTGAAAGTCACTCGGGGTCGGCGTCTGGGCGGCGGCCGCGCTGACGGTGGGGACGGAGCCTCCGGGGTCACCACCGCCACAGGCGAGCAGCAGGCCGACGGTGAGGATGAGACACAAGAGGGGCGACACGCGCCTCGACACGCTCTTCGCTGGCATAGTGCGCTCGTGTTCGGTTCGATTGGCAGCGAGGCAATCAACGTTCCCCCGGAGTGGCGGTGAAGCGGTATGCGTGTCGCGACGGTCGACAGTCGTCGCCGGGCGCGCCGAGGACGTCCCGCCCGCTTATCTGGCGCCTCCTTCCGGTTTGTCTGACGTCGCGGGCGAGGAGGGCGCGAAACCTTCAGGGAAACGCACGAGGCGTTGCGACGGACCCACTGGGCTCGGGCGCACGACGGCGACTACTCACGGAGTGGAGCGATCAATGACGAAAGGGCGGAGTGGCAGGAAGAGCTCGGCGAAGAAGGATGAGCGCTCCGAGCGGGGAAGGGCGAAGGGCTCGGCTGCCGAGGAAGAGCGCGCACGGGAGCGTCGAGAGAGCGGCGAGCCCGGCGGTGGACAGGGACGGCGCGATGAGATCGGGCAGAGCGGAGTGTATCCGCTGGGAGCGGAGAACATCCCGCCCGGCGCGGAGATCAGGTGGGGAGGGCAGTGGGGCGGCGGCGACTACGACGAAGCGGGCGGATCGGAGCTCGTGTATCGTGACGGCCAGCTGCTGGGTGGGACGACGGCGGGGCCGGATGGAGAGCCGACCATAGACATCCACGGGGGAGGCGGGCCGACGGCGCCGGAGCAGGAGGAGGTGAGCGACGAGAAGGAGGCGGAGGATCGGCAGGCGCTCTTCATGCGCGGACTTCCCGCGCCGCACGAGGAAGAGCGGGGAGACGATCGTTCAGCTTCGTAGCCGTGACTTGCTCGGAAGCACGAATGGCCGGAACCGCAACGGGCCCCGCGATACACGACGTACGTGTGCTCGAGCGGCGAGCAGCGGCAGGCGTGCATGAGCGGGTTTCGCTCGGGCGTGGCGAAGTCAGGGTCCTTGCTCGTGACGGTTTAGGGCGTGGCGCGTACCATCTTCACACGCATCGTCCGAGGTCGCGACGCCAGATACCGCGAGCTGCTCGGGCGTCTGGCCACCGAGGTGACCCGGTAGGTGGCCGAGCAGCCGCGCGTGGGAGTAGCCGGCGTGGGGCGGATGCTTCCCCGCTGACGCTGCCCTATCTTTCGTCTCCCTTCGATCTCTCGCCCAGCCCTCCGTGGACCTGATTCAACAGATCTTCTCGTACATCCTGCACATCGACGTGCATCTCACCGCGCTGGTGCAGCAGTACGGAGTGTGGACCTACGCGCTGCTCACGCTGATCATCTTCTGTGAGACGGGATTGGTGGTCACGCCATTCCTGCCGGGCGACTCGCTGCTGTTCGCCACCGGCGCGCTGGCGGCCACCGGCGTGCTCGACGTGGGGCTGCTGCTGTTGCTGCTGACGGTCGCGGCGATCACCGGCGATGCGGTGAATTACTGGATGGGGAAGCGCATTGGCGAGGCGCTGTTCGACGGACGCATCCCGTGGCTCAAGAAGGAGCATCTCGATCGCACGCACGCCTTCTACGAGAGGTACGGCGGGAAGACGATCGTCATCGCGCGCTTCGTGCCGATCATCCGCACCGTCGCGCCGTTCGTGGCCGGCGCCGGTCAGATGACGTACTCGCGCTTCGCGCTCTACAACGTCTCCGGCGGCGTGCTGTGGATCACGTCGATGATGCTGGGCGGATACTTCTTCGGGAACATTCCGGTGGTGAAGGAGAACTTCGGCCTGGTGGTGATCGCCATCATCATCCTCTCGGTGATGCCGGCGGTGGTGGAGGGGATGCGGGGGTGGTCGGCGTCCCGCCGCCAGGCCGCGGCGGAGCGACAGGCCGCGCCCTAGCCGGATCATGGCGCGCGTGCGGCGGATCGGCCGGCTCGCCGTCGGCGCCCTCCTGATCTCTCTCGCCGCCTACCTCGTCTGGTGGCCGGTGCCGGTGGAGCCCGTGGCGTGGCGTCCCCCTCCCGACCCATTCGGCACCGGACCATTTGCCGTGAACGAGCGGCTCGCCGGGCTGGAGCGAGTCTCCATCGGCGAGAATCACGGGCCCGAGGCCGTGGCCGTGGGGCGCGATGGACAGCTGTACGTCGCGACGCTGGAGCACATCGTCCGTCTCGATCCGAGCGGAGGCAATCCGCGCGACTGGGTGCGCACCGGCGGGCGTCCACTCGGCATGGCGTTCGACGCCGGCGGGAATCTGATCGTGGCCGACGCGTTCCGGGGTCTGTTGTCGATATCGCCGGCCGGCGCGATCACCGAGCTGGCCACCGTTGCCGATGGCGTTCCGATCCGCTACGCGGACGACGTGGACGTGGCGCCGGATGGGAGAATCTACTTCTCCGACGCGTCCACGAAATTCCCGGCCAGGAGGAATGGGACGTTTCGCGCCAGCATGCTGGAGATCGTGGAGCACGCGGGCCATGGGCGGTTGCTGGTGTACGATCCCGCCACTCGTCAGGCGACGACGGTGGTGAGCGGCCTGAGCTTCGCCAACGGCGTGACGATGGCGCACGATGGCGCTTCGGTGCTGGTGACGGAGACCGGAAGCTATCGTGTGCTGCGCGTGTGGCTCGATGGCGCGCGGCGCGGGACGGTGGAGCCGTTCATCGACGCGCTCCCCGGATTTCCGGACAACATCACGCGCGGGGAGGAGGGGCGGTACTGGGTGGCGCTCTTCGCGCCGCGGGCGAGGGCGCTCGACGTGCTGGCGCCGTATCCTTTTCTGCGGAAGGTGGTGATGCGTCTTCCGGCGGCGATCAGGCCCAAGGAGCGGCGCTACGGGCACGTGGTGGCGCTCGACAGCGCCGGCGGCGTGGTCGCGGATCTTCAGGACCCGTCGGGCGCGTATCCGACCACCACCAGCGTGCGGGAGACGCCTCAGTATCTCTACATAGGGAGTCTGACGGCGCCTGCACTGGCACGGTTGAAGAAACCCGCGGTGGGGTCATCGGTCGGCCAGTGACGTGCCGTGCCTAACGACAATGCCAGGGCGCATTTCCCCCTGTTTTAACTTGCCAGTCGGCGCGTCACGGGGTAACTTTAGAGGGCGGCGACACATGCGTATCGCGCATACACCGCCAACGGACACGGGCCCTCGCTCTCCGAGGGCCCCTTTTTTTCGCGGGTCGAGTGACCACGCGTCATCGACTCCAAGGGGACCATATGAAGCTCGATCGCAATTCGACCGACGCCGTCCTGGATGCGGAGGCGTTGCCCAAGAGCTCGCTCGCCCACATTCCGGCCGAGCGCGCCAAGCAGCGGACCGCGGTTCAGCGCGACGTCATGTCGCTCCTCGATGAGCTGGCTCCCGAGGTTCCACCACCGAAGAAGAGCGAGGAGCTCCCGCCGACCATTCGCCGTCACCGCTCGCCGGGACGGTGCATCCTGCAGAGCGACTCGCGGGCCGTCACAGTCTCCTGGTTCCCGGCACAGCCGGATTCCGGTATGTTCGGCGAGTTGGTCGTGACGACGTGGAGCGGAACGGTCTCCCTTCCCGGGTCCGCTCGTCGCGCCAATGTGGCCGCCAAGCCGATCGCCACGCTTCTGCTCCAGCCCATGGCCACCAGCGCCGGCTGGATCTGGAAGACCGCCGATGGGAAGCGCGAGTTCATGATCCCCGCCCTGGCCGCGCGCTGCCGCACGATGCTGGAGGGGTAAGAGGCGGGAAGCGGGGAGCGGGAATGGGGAATCAGGACCGGCGCAATCGGAATTCAGCAGGTGTGTGAGGAATCCTGTCCCTAGCCCGCTCCCCGCTCCCCGCTTCTTGTTTCCCGTTCCGATCATGCACCGCTCCGCGATCACACTTTCCCTCCTCCTCGCCGGCTGCGCCTCCGCGGCGCCTGACGGCACCAGCGCGGCGCAGCAGCCGGACCCCAAGTCGAGGCTCACGCTCGCTCCCTGTCGGATACCATCGCTCGACTACGAGGTGCGGTGCGGGACCTTCCGGGTGAAAGAGGACCCCGCGGCGCGCGGCGGGCGGGAGATCTCGCTGTACGTCGTGGTGCTGCCCGCCATAGAGCTCCCCGCGGCGCCGAATCCGGTCGTGGTGCTACAGGGCGGACCGGGACAGGCCGCCACCGAGCTGGCGACCTTCTACGGCGGCGAGAGCTGGGAACTGAGCAGGCGCACGCGCGAGATCGTGCTGGTGGACCAGCGGGGCACGGGACGCTCCAATCCGCTGCGCTGCGATTTCGGCGGGCGCGACGGCGATCCGCAAAGCTGGCTCGGGCAGATGCTGCCGACCGAGAGGGTGCGCGAATGCCGCGACTCGTTGTCGCGTAAGACTGATCTGCGGCTCTATTCGACGCCGGTGGCGGTGCAGGACCTCGACCAGCTGCGGGAGGCGCTCGGCTACGAGCGCGTGAACCTCTACGGCACATCGTACGGAACACGCGCCGCCATGGTCTACGCGCGCGCGTTTCCGGATCGTGTGCGCACCATGATCCTGAAAGGCGTGGCGCCGCCGAGCATGGTGCTGCCGGTCACCTTCGCGGAAGACACGCAGCGCTCGATGGAGCTGCTGTTCGAGGATTGCGCGAACGATGCGCGCTGCGCGGCGGCGTTTCCCACGTTGCGCGCGGACGTGGATACCGTGATGGCGCGGCTCGCTCGCGGGCCATTGGCGGCGGTACTCCGCGACTCGGCGCGCGGGCGCGTCGATACCGTTCGCGTGTCGCGCGATGTCGTGACCTCGGTGATGCGCGGCGCGTTGCAATCAACGCCGTCGGCGGCACAGCTCCCGTCGATCTTCGCGCAGGCGGCGAAGGGAAACACGGAGCCGCTGGCGCGGCTCTCCCTTCAGTACCGGCGCGGCGCCGCGCAGGGGCTCTACTACGGAATGCTCCTCTCCGTGACCTGCACCGAGGACGTTCCGTCCATCGATCGGGCCGCCGCCGCTCGTCAGGCGGCGGGAACGTACCTGGGCACGTATTGGGTGGACCAGCTCGTCGGGGCCTGCGCGCACTGGCCGGCGGGCACGGTGCCGGCGGACTATCGCCGCTTCGAGCCGCTGCCGATACCCACGCTGCTCATCTCCGGCGGGACGGACCCGGCCACACCGCCGACGCGCGTGGCCGAGGTGCAGCGGATCTTCCCCGACAGCCGTCACCTGGTCGTGCGTTTTGGGAGCCATTCCTTCGCCGGGATGCGCGGCTGTGTGGACGAGCAGATCATGGAGGTGCTCGAGCGCGGGTCGGTACGGACCATCGACGTGCGCTGCGCGGAGGAGATCACGCGCCCACCGTTCGCCGGTGTCACCGCCGGGCAGTGAGACCGGCGTTGGGCGTGCTCAGTGCCGCGCCGCCGTCACGCCCTCGTCGCCGACGGCATCGAGATCGGGCATGAACACCTCGAGCCCGAGGTCCGGGCGGTTCTTCGAGTAGCCGGCGACGAGCTGATCGTTGTAGCGATCGATGCTGAAGGAGAAGGGATCGCTCGGATCGGCGTCGAGAATGCGCATGTCCGCGCGCACCATGAAGAGCTTTCCGAAGCGGAGCGTTCCTCCACGAAAGTACATGTAATTGGCGGCGGTGGTGGCCGGCGGCAGCGCCGGCAGACGCCGGGCGGCTTCGCCATCACCGAATACCTGGACCAGCCGGCCGGGCTCGACGCGCACACCCGTCAGGCGACCCTGAATGGCCGGCGGTGGCAGAAGCTGGTCGGCATCCAGGATGAGGTCGTTCTTCTCTACCCGCACGCCCTTCGCCTTTCGCAGATCGAGCAGATCCGCCAGCTCGATCCCCAGCGCCCGCATGAGCCCCTCGCCGTTGACGGAACAGATCTTCATCTCGGTCGGATGCACGCGAATGTGTCCTTCCGGAGTGAGGCTCACCGATGCGCGGATCTCGAAGGGGAGGTCCACCACCTTGTGGAGCACGCCGCGCTGGATGAGCTGATCGCCGCTGGTTCGGAAGGTGAGATTGCGGAGTGGCGCTCCGCGGTAGCCGAACACGTGCTCGTTCATGAGGTGGGCGAGACTGGCGGTGTCGAGCGCCACCTCCGCGCTGGCCAGCCGGATCACGAAGGAGCGCTTGTCGTCGAAGATCACCGGCGCGCGCGGCTCCTTGCTCACGAACTCGCCGCGGAGATGGCGGATCCCGAGCACCACGCCGGGGGCGATCTGAAAGTCGACGTTGCGAAACTCGGCCTGCGTCACCGAGTCGGCGGCGGTGTCGAGAATCGCCGCCGGCGTCGGAAGAGCGGCGAGCGCACCGTGCGATC
>DATFFZ010000009.1:0-3712 GCA_035249845.1 Gemmatimonadaceae bacterium | reverse complement strand
GGGACGAATCCGAACGGCAGCGAGATCACCGGCTGCGGCGATCCGAGCACCTGCGTGGCGATCGCGTGGCCGGGCAAGGCGATGAGCATGTTCTTCGAATCGAACACGCTCTACAGCGGGCCGCCGACGTGGTTCGGGAGTTTTCGGAGATTCGAAATGGTTACGTCACTATGCGACACCGTTATGCGCAAGAGAGGCTGGCGAGCAACATGTAAGAGTCTGTCGCGTCTGCCTCGTCAGCGACACATCACCTTCGACTCGCTCGGCCTCCGTCATGCAAATCGGGACCCGGCTCTTCAGCCGAGTCCCGATTCCCGATTCCCGCGCCTGTCGGTCAGCGCGCTTTCAACACCAGCATCGTGACCGCCGCGCCGAGAATGAGCATCCCGGTGCTGAGCGCCAGCGCCAAGGCCGGCGTCATGGCGAACTGCCGCCGCCACCAGGGGGTGATCACCCGGGGCGTCGTCTGCGGGAGAGAGTCCATGATCTGCTGATACACGTGAGGCGGGGTGCGCATGTGGCGGCGCTTGTCTGCCTCGCTGTTCAGCTCCTTCCAGAACTCCACTTGCTTGGCGGTATCGCCGCGGCGCACCGCGGCCTCGGGAAGATCGCCGTCCAGCCAGGCGTGCACCGACGCCGGTGTGCGGGGCGAGCGGCGGATCGGGACCTCGCGGTCCGATACGCGGGGCGCAGGCGTGCCGCGCGGTTCGCCAGTGATCTCCGGCCGGTGCTCATGGGGGGTGTGATTATCGAACATTAGGCGTACTTCTCCTCGAGCAGGGCCTGGAGCGCTTCCCGAGCGCGATGAACACGCATCTTCAACGCTCCGACTGTGGTTCCCAATAGATCGGCCATCTCTTCGTACGACCGTCCTTCCACGTGCTTCATCACGAACGCTTCGCGCAAGGATGGCGCCAGCGCGGCCAGCGCCTTGTCCAGATCGCCGCGGAGCTCGGTGCGGTCGAGGTCTTCGTCAGGCGTCGCGAATTGCGACGGCTGATCGTCCTCCTCGTAGCTCAAGTGCGTGCGGCGAATGTTCTTGAGCCAGTCCTTGCATCCGTTTGCGACGATCCGGAAGATCCATGCGTCGAACCTACCATGCACCTCGGCGAGATGTTGGTAAGCCTTGATGAAAGACGCCTGGAGAATGTCCTCGGCAACATCCGGACTCCCCGTCATCCCGAGCGCATGGCGATACAGCGGATCGCTGTAGCGGCCGATCAGCAGACCGAACGCGTTGCGGTCCCCATTGAGGACGCGGGCGATGATCTCGTGATCGGGGGTGGGGAGAGCTTGCTCGACCTCTTGGGTCGCAGCGGTGGTATTCACGGCGGCAGAATAGCGCTTTTTGCGCCCTCGGGACAGCCCAGGCAGGCCGGAGAGCGGTTGGGCGAGGGTGGCCATACTCACGAGACGCGCGATGAAAAAAACAGTAACAACGCGATTTGGTAACACGCCACGCGATGATACAAATCCTGGGGTTGAGCGCCGCTGGAAGGGCTCAACTGCCTGGTCAGCGCTGGCCAGGGTGATCACAATTTTTCTGGCGACGCTCTCCGTTGCGTTGCTCGCGTGCTCCTCGTCGCCGCCGCCCCCCCACATCAATGTGGCACCGGCGCGTCGAATTCTCTTCATCGGAAACAGTCTCACATACACGAACGATCTCCCCCTCGTCGTGCAGGCGCTCGCCGACTCGTCAGGCAGCGGACCGCTCGAGGTCTCGATGGTCGCCTTCCCCGATTTCTCCCTCGACGACCATCGTCAGGCGGGAGACGCCTCGCGCGCCATCGCGGGAAGCCGGTGGGACGTGGTGGTGCTCCAGCAGGGCCCATCGTCGCTCCCGGAGAGCCGCCAGCAGCTGCTCGCCTCCGCGCGCGCCTTCGCCGCCGAGGTCAGGCGCGCCGGCGCGCGTCCAGCCTTCTACTCGGTGTGGCCCTCCGCGCCGCGCCGCGGCGACTTTCCGCGCGCCATCGAGTCGTACGCCATGGCCGCCCGGGAGACCGGCGGCATCCTCCTCCCCGTCGCCGCCGCCTGGCAGGAAGCATGGAAGCGCGACTCCACGCTGGAGCTCTACTCCCCCGACGGACTCCATCCGAGCGAAGCCGGCACGTACCTGGCCGCGCTGGTGATCCACGCCACGCTCACCGGCCAATCACCGGTCGGATCGCCAGCGCGGCTGCGGCTCCGGTCGGGGCGCGTGATCGAGATCGGGAGCGCGCGAGCGGCCGAGCTCCAGCGAGCGGCCGACATCGGGACGAGCATCGGGACTCGGCCATCGGGACTCGGGCCTCGGCTCTGGCGCCGAGATCTCGACCGGTCGCCGAGTCCCGAGTCCCGATGGCCGAGTCCCGATGTGTTACTTCAGCTTCACGTAATACAGCAATTCTCTCAGCTGCCCTTCCTTGTATCTCCGCTTCTCGTGGTCGCTGTCGGCGCGGTAGCGCTTGTATGGCATGCTGAACCTGCGGACGCGGCCGTCGGCGGCGCGCTCCGAGAGGAGAGCGACGAGGTCGTCGGGGGGGAGGAGGCCCTCGGAGTTGTAGGAGACCAGGGCGTGGCGGGCGCGGGTGGAGTCGAGGAGCTCGCGGAGCGCGCCGCGGACGTGGCGGGGGGAGCACCAGGCGCTCCGGAGCGTCGGGTCGCCGAGCAGACCGGTCTTGCCGCGCAGCGTGAGCGGGCCGTCGAACCAGCCGCGGGCGAGGATCTCGGGGACGTGGTAGTAGCCGGCGTACTGCCGGCTGTTGTAGGGCGGATCGATGTAGATGAGATCGGCGTCGCCGAGCTCGCGAGCCACCGAAGCGGCATCGGCGCGGTGGGCGGTGGAGCCGAGGGGGCCCTTCACCGGGGGGAGCGGGTGGAGGGTGAGCGGACGGAGCGCGTTCGGCTGCCAGCTCTTGATGAACGCCGCGTACACGCCGGCGGTGTTGGCCACGCGGTCGGCGGACTCGATGAGGGCGGCCAGGAGGACGTAGTAGGCGTCGTCGGCCAACACGCCGGCCTCGCGCCAGTCGTGCAGGCGCCGGCGGATGGCATCGATGCGGCGCGCGTTCTCCTCGGTGAAGTAGAGACGCCGGCCGCGCGGCGCGAAGTGCTCGGTCACGAATCCCTCGGACGGCTCGATCCACCGCGACAGATACTCGGCCACGGTGCCTAACGAGCCGTCGTCGCGGGCGGCCACCGCGCGGGCGAACGCCGTGGAGCGCATGGCACGACGGAGCGCGGGGTCCACCGCGCGCAGCTCGGCCACGTTCGGCACCCGGTGGGCGACGACGTACGCGCGGGCGAAGACGTAGGCGTAGGTCATGAGGTCGCTCGACGCCACGCGCCAGCCGTGCGCCTTGAGGGCGCGCCCCACCGCGGCGGTGCCGGAGAAGGCGTCGTGCGCCACGCCCGGCGCGATCCCGAGCTTGCGGATGGTGCCGAGGATGAAGTGGAGCAGCCGGGTCTTGTTGCCGATGTAGCGCACGGGGCGGCGGTGCCTAACTAGTGCCGAAGGCGCGCCACCCGGCGCGCCGGATGAGCGCGCCGTGCTCGTCGAGACGCGGCGGCGGGAGACGCACGCGTCCGGGAACGCTGGGGGCGACGCCGGTGAGGGGGGACGCTTCCACCTCGCGGAGCACCTCGAGCACGCTCTTCACCACGCCGCAGGGGACGCCGGCGCGGTCGAGCGCGGCCAGCCAGTGGGCGGCCGGCCGCTCGCGCACCCGGCCGG
>DATFFZ010000008.1:0-4178 GCA_035249845.1 Gemmatimonadaceae bacterium | reverse complement strand
GACGCGCTGCTCGTGTCTCAGGCGCTCGCGCTCTGCACGCCCAGTGATGAGGTGAGCGTGACGCTGCGCATCGACGCTCACCCGGACAGCGCCCGGCTCCACGCCGCCATGGAGCTGGCACGACTGGTAGGTGGGACCGGCAGATCCACCGTCGATCCTCTGCGAGCCGCGGGCGCGGCCGACTACCTCGCGACCATCGTGGGGCACCATCGGCTCTGCCCGGGCGAGATGCGAGAGATCCTCACCCTGGCCACGGCCACCATCCATGCCGGCCGCCGGTACCGGCGAAGGCTCTGGAACGGGAGCTTCTCGCGCGAAGGAGGCGCACCGCACGCGATGATGTCATGGCTCGAGCGCCCCTTCCCCGGGCTCGGCTCCCGCCTTCGCATCGGGCTCCGGCTGGCGCGTCTCGCCGTCGCGATGCCGCTGGCGACCGCGCTGGTGCGCGTGGCGAGCGCGGAGGCCGAACGGACCGGGCCGCCTCGCGAGCCCCGGGGTGGCTCGGCAGCGCCGTAAGTATCCTCCGCACGACACGCGTCCCAGGAGTCGTGACGGGACCGGCAGCCGGTGTCGAATTGCCTGGTCTCCGTTCGTCGTGTTTGTGAAGGAGGCAGAGGCGCCACTCCGATCCCGACCGGCCGCCCGCCTCAGAAACCTGAGGAGACCATGGCTCACGCCACTCGACCGTTCATCTCTCCGCGAAACCTTTGCGTCGCCCTTGCCGCCGCCGTAGCCGTTGCGATGCCGGTCGACGCGCAGCAGCAGGCCGGCCCCTGGGGAGCCGCGGCCGGCAAGAACGATCCCGAGGGGCGCTACGCCAGCGTGAACGGCATCCGGCTCTACTACGAGATCCACGGCACCGGCCGGCCGCTCATCCTCCTGCACGGCGGGCTCGGCGCGATCGAGATGTTCGGGCCCAACCTCCCGGCGCTGGCGAAGGGGCGTCAGGTGATCGCCGTCGATCTACAGGGGCATGGGCGGACGGCGGACATCGACCGGCCGATCGATCCGGAGCTCGTCGCCGGTGACATCGCGGCGCTCATCGATCACCTGAAGCTCGATCGGCCCGACGTGATGGGCTACTCCTTTGGCGCATGGGTCGCGTTGCACGTCGCGGCGCGCCACCCCGACAAGGTGCGGAAGCTCGTCTTCGCCTCGGCGCCGTTCAAGCGCAGCGGCTTCTACCCGGAGATGCTCCCGCAGCAGGCGGCGGTGAGCGGGGCGATGGCTGACCAGATGCCTGAGACGCCGATGTACCAGCTCTACAGCGCGATCGCGCCGCGGCCTCAGGACTTCCCGCGGCTGCTGGACAAGATGGGCGCGTTCATGCGGAGCGAGTACGACTACACGGAGCAGGTGAAGCAGCTGCGCGCTCCGACGTTGATCGTTGCCGGCGATGCCGACATGGTCCCACCCGCGCACGCGGTGGAGATGTTCGGGCTGCTGGGTGGTGGAAAGCGTGACGCGGGCTGGGACGGCTCGGCGCGGCCGGCATCGAGACTGGCGATACTGCCGGGGCTCACGCACTACAACGTGTTCGCGGACCCGGCGTTGGCGGCGGCTGTGATTCCGTTTCTCGACGAGAGGTGAGGACAAGTGGGAGGGCCCTTAGTAGGGCCGCCTAGCAAGGGACTAGACGAGAGGTGAGGACAAGTGGGAGGGCCCTTGGTAGGGCCGCCTAGCGATGGACTAGAGGTAGTGATTTCCAGTAATTCAGTACTGCATGAGAGAATAAGAGCGTAAGGGTGTGCCCCTTTACGCTCTTACCTCTTACCTCCTACTGAATTACTGGAAATCACTACCTCTAGTCCATCGCTAGGTGGCCGAACAGAGTGGCCTGCATGGGTCCATCGCCGGGAATCACTCCGGTTAATCCCTTGCTGGGTGGCCCTACTAGGGGCCATCCGCTCATTCCCTTGCAGCCGTGACGAGCTCTCTCTCGGCCAGTCTCGCCATCAGGCGATTCACAGCGTCGCGCGCAACGCTCTCGCTCACCTCGTATCGCTCACACAGCTCGGCGGCGATCTCGCTCTCGCTGAGCCCTCGCTCAAATGCCTTCCAGATCGCGGCGCCGGTGCCGTTGAGCTGGAAGTAGAGCTTCGTGTCCATGTGCAGCACCACGGAGCCCTCGGCCAGGTGCGCGGTGAGGGCGTTCGGGTGGACGGTCCAGCGTCGCTCGGTCACGGGGCGGCGTGCGGGTGGCGGGCGTCGCCGTCGCCGGTGTCGATGTCGTGCACCTGGCTCGTCACCGGATCCCACCAGCGCAGCCTGGGCACATCGTCTACCCACGCCGCGTACACCAGCCGTCCATCGGACAGCCACGCCGGGTCGCCATCGATGCCGGCGCGAGTCGTCAGGCGGGTCACGACGCCGCTCTGGACGATGACCGTGTAGATCTCCGTGTCGCCGCCGTCGCGGGTGGATGCGAAGGCGATGCGCTCGCCATCGAAGCTCCAGGCCGGGCCGACGTCGGCCGCCGAGCTGGGGGCGAGTGGCGTGACGTTGCCGGTGGCGAGATCGATGATCACGAGATCGGCGCTGCCGGCATTCGTCGAGACGAACACCACGCGATCGCCGGCCGGCGACCAGGCGGGCGACACCTCGACCGAGCCGGCGCAGCCGAACGACGACGTGGCGCGCGCGGCCGCGCCGCCGTCCGCCTGCGATGTCCAGAGCTTGAGGATCCCCGTGGCGTCGGTCACGAACGCGAGCCGGTCGCCGTTCCTCGAGAGCGCGGGATCGACCTCGTTGCGCGCCGTCGTCGTCAGGCGCTGCTCGTCGCCGCCGGCCAGCGGTACCGAGTACAGCTCGGCGTTTCCGTGGCGCGTGGTGGTGAAGGCCACGGTGCCGTTGGCGGCGGTGGGGTTCTGGTCCTGACCCGGGTCCGTCGTCAGGCGCGTCAGGTCACCGCCGTCGAGCGCGACCCGCCAGATGTCCTGGTTTCCATTCACCCGGCGCTCGAAGACGATCGTCGGCGGCGTGGCGACCTGGATGGCGAGCGCGCCATCGGCATCCTCGGTCGCCGCCTGGAGCGTCACACCGCCGTCGCGCAGCAATCGCAGCTCGTTCGCCGACAGCTGCTGGATCGCGTCGTCCGGGATCGAGGTCCACGTCACCGCCGACGGAGCCACCACCGCCTCGTTGTGGGCCTTCACGATCACGATGATGGTCGATCCACGCTCGAGACGGCCGCTCACCTCCACGGTGAGCGTGCCCGGTGGTGTGGGATCGGGCACGGGCGAGGAGAGATCGCCGCACGCGATCGCGACCGGAAGGAAAACGAGCCCGCGCCTCACGATTCAGCCCCCGATGTGCGCATCGAAGAACGCGACCATCGAGTCGGCGAGGTCGTTCAGCACGCGCTCACTCGTCCCCGAGAACGAGTGAAAGGCTCCCGGGACGACTGACAGCGTGTGTCCCTTTCGGTTTCCGCCCAGCCGAGCGTGCAGGCGGATGGACTGCTCCGCGCTCACGTACTGGTCGCGGGCGCCGTGCAGCAGGAAGAATGGTGGATCGCTGCCGTCCGCATACGTGATCGGGCTGGCCTGCCTGACGATGGATCGCGGCCTCCTGTCGTAGCCGGGGAACGCGCGCTCCAGGTACGGCTCCATCCGCGTGAAGTCCCGGCGCCGTCCGAGATCGGTGATCGCCGATTGCAGCAGCACCGCCCGCACGTCACTGGGCGTGCCGGCGTGGGGGCCGCTTCCCTCGTGCGATCCGCGAGGCAGCGTACCCACCAGCGCGGCGATGTGCGCACCGGCGCTGAATCCCCAGAGCGCGATGCGCCGGCCGTCGATACGATACCGGCGCGCCTCGTGTCGGAGGTGCCGGATGGCGCACTTCACGTCTTCCACCTGTGCAGGAAACGCGGTCACGACACCCGGGCCATCGGTAGTGCCGGCGAGCCGATAGTTCACGGTGGCGAACACGTAGCCGCTCTGGAGCAGCCTGGCGCGCACCGGATAGTAGAGGAGGTGCTCGCGGTGGAATCCCTTGTCCCCCTCGATCCAGGCGCCACCGTGCACGTAGACGACGACGGGTCGCGGCGAAGCGAAGGAGTCGTGCGGGAAGAAGACGTCCAGCCGCCGCTTGGCGTGTCCCGGGCAGTACTGGGCGTCGAGGACGCTGTCCCGAGCCGCGCTGCCGCCTAACGAGTTCGGCGCGCTCGCATGACTCCC
>DATFFZ010000007.1:0-26511 GCA_035249845.1 Gemmatimonadaceae bacterium | reverse complement strand
ATAGCCGATGAAGAAGTACGGCTCCACGAACGCGAAGGCGAGCGTGGCGAAGAAGACGGTGAGGAAGATGTTGAACATCCCCTTCTGCGCGTACTGCGTGCAGATCTCCACCACCTTCTTGCTGTCCTCCACCGACGCCCTGGTGCTCCCCTCGAGCTTGATGTTCGCCTTGATGAACTCCACCGCTCGATAGGCACCGGTGGTGACGGCCTGCGTGGACGCGCCCGTGAACCAGTAGATCACCGCGCCCCCGGTGATCAGCCCGAGCAGGAAGGGCGGGTGCATGAGCGACAGATTCGAGAGCAGCTCCGGGCGCAGCCCCTCGGTGAGCAGCACGATGATCGAGAAGATCATCGTCGTGGCGCCCACCACCGCGGTGCCGATCAGCACCGGCTTGGCCGTGGCCTTGAAGGTGTTCCCTGCCCCGTCGTTCTCCTCCAGGAAGTGCTTGGCGCGCTCGAAGTCGGCGCGGAACCCGAACTGCTTCTGAAGCTCCTGATCGACGTTGGGCACCTGCTCGATGAGCGACAGCTCGTATACCGACTGCGCGTTGTCGGTCACCGGACCGTAGGAGTCCACCGCGATGGTGACCGGTCCCATCCCCAGGAATCCGAACGCCACCAGGCCGAAGGCGAACACCGCCGGCGCCATCATGAGCGCCTCGAAGCCAAGCGTGCTCACGCCGTAGGCGATGGCCATGAGCGCCATGATGACGATCCCCAGCCAGTAGGCGCTGAAGTTCCCCGCCACGAAGCCGGAGAGGATGTTGAGCGACGCCCCCCCTTCGCGCGACGACGTCACCACCTCGCGGACGTGCGACGACCCGGTGGAGGTGAAGACCTTCACCAGCTCCGGAATGATCGCGCCGGCCAGCGTCCCGCAGGTGATCACGGAGGAGAGCTTCCACCAGAGCGTCTGGTCCCCGCCGATCTCCGGGATCAGCAGGTACGAGGTGAGATACGTGAGCGCCACCGACACCAGCGACGTCAGCCACACCAGCGAGGTGAGTGGCGCCTCGAAGTTCATCCGGTCGACGGTGCCGTAGCGCGCGCGGGCGATGGCGCTGTTGATCAGGTACGACGCGCCGCTGGCGATCACCATCACGATGCGCATGACGAAGATCCAGACCAGGAGCTGCACCTGGATCGCTTCCAGCGGCACGGCCAGCAGAATGAACGAGATCAGCGCCACGCCGGTCACGCCGTACGTCTCGAAGCCGTCGGCGCTGGGACCCACCGAGTCACCGGCGTTGTCGCCGGTGCAGTCCGCGATCACGCCCGGGTTCCGGGCGTCGTCTTCCTTGATGTTGAAGACGATCTTCATCAGATCCGAGCCGATGTCGGCGATCTTGGTGAAGATGCCGCCCGCGATGCGGAGCGCCGCCGCGCCTAACGACTCGCCGATGGCGAAGCCGATGAAGCAGGGCCCGGCGTAGTCCCGCGGCACGAAGAGCAGGATGAACAGCATGATCACCAGCTCCACGCTGATGAGCAGCATGCCGATGCTCATGCCCGCCGAGAGCGGGATCGAGTAGCAGGGGTACGGCTTGCCGCGGAGCGCGGCGAAGGCGGTGCGCGAGTTGGCGAAGGTGTTGACGCGGATCCCGAACCAGGCCACGCCATAGCTGCCGGCGATGCCCACCAGACTGAACAGCAGGATGACGGCCACCTTGATCGGCGGGAATCCGCGCGTCACCGCGCCGCTCACCGGATCCACCGCGCTGGTGAGCCAGCCGAAGTACACCGTCACGATGAGGCCGATGAACACCCAGAGGACGAGAATGAACTTCCCCTGCGTGATCAGATACGTCTTGCACGTCTCGTAAATGAGCTCCGAGATCTCGCGCATCGCCTGGTGTACCGGGAGCCGCTTGAGCCGCGAGTACATCACCAGGCCGAAGAGGAGCCCCAGGGCACAGATCACCAGCCCGTACATGAGCAGGCTGCGGCCGGTCATGCCCAGGAACGTCACCGAGGCGAGGTCGGGGAGCACGAGGCTCGCTTCACCACCAGCGTGGTGAACGGGCGCGGCCTGGGACGCCGCTTCCTGCGCCGCGAGCGTCGGCACCAGCAGCAGCGATGTCGATCCCGCCAGCGCGAGCAGGAGCGCGCCGAAGCGCGAAGCGATGCGGCAGACCCGGAAGTACACACGACTCATGTCGAAAGATCTCCTGAAAGAACGCACGTTCTACGAAAAACGAAGCCGCCTGCCACGAACAGTCTCGCGCGTCGGCGGCGGAAGCCGGCGCGAGTCGAAATCCATTGGAGCTACGCGCGAGTCGCGCGACGCCAGAGGTAGTAGACCGGGATGCCGAGCAGCACCAGCGCCAGCCCGGAGACCGCCTGCGCTCGCGTCTTGTCGGCGATGAGCAGGATCAGCGCGACCGCGGAGGCGAGCGCGACGTAGAGCGCCGGCAGCACCGGATACCCCACCGCGCGATACGGTCGGTCGATGTCGGGCCGCTTGGAGCGCAGAATGAAGAGCCCGACGGTCGTGAGCGCGTAAAAGATCAACGCCGCGAAGATCACGTAGTCGAGCAGCTGTCCGTAGGTCCCCGTCAGGCAGAGCGCCGATGTCCACACCGCCTGCACCACCAGCGCCACCGCCGGAACGCGGTGCTGATTGAGCTGCCCGGCCCGCTGGAAGAAGAGCTTGTCGCGCGCCATCGCCCAGTACACGCGCGCCCCGGCCAGGATGAGGCCGTTGTTGCACCCGAAGGTCGAGATCAGGATGGCGATCGCCATGAGCGTCGCCCCGATCGGGCCGAAGATCACCTCGGCCGCCGCCGTGCCCACCCGGTCCTGCGTGGCGTGCTGAATCCCGCGATCGAGCACCGTCGCGCCATCGGCGGTGCCGGCGAAGGGAAGCACGTTGAGGTACGAGAAGTTCGCCAGGATGTAGAGCACCGTGACGAGACCCGTCCCCATCGCCAGGGCGCGCGGCAGATTCCGCCGCGGCTCCTTCACCTCGGCCGCCGCGAAGGTGACGTTGTTCCACGCATCGCTGGAAAAGAGCGAGCCGACCAGCGCCGCGCCGAACGCAATCACGAAAAGGCCCGTGACGTCCACGTCCCCCACGAACCGCCCCGGACCGAAGTTCGCCTCGAGCGCCGTGGCGTTCCGACCGATCGTGAGACCGAGGAGAATGAGCAGCGCCAGCGCGCCGGTCTTCACGATCGTGAACGACGTCTGCACCAGCTTCCCTTCGCGCACGCCACGCAGGTTGATCCAGGTGAGGATCCAGATCGAGATCAGCGCGATCAGGCGCTGCGGCGAGAGCCCGAGCTCGATCGTCCCGCCGGGAGTGGCGACGTCGATGGCCGGGAACCAGCCGAAGCGCTCGGGCGTGATGTCCGGCCAGAGCACGCCAAGGAATCGTCCGAACGCGACGGCCACTGCCGCGATCGTCCCGGTCTGGATGACTACGAAAAGGGTCCACCCGTAGAGAAAACCGACGAGGGGACCCATGGATTCGCGGAGAAAGACGTACTGCCCGCCCGCTCGTGGGTACATGGCCGCCAGCTCGCCGTAGGCCAGCGCGCCGAGGAGCGTCATCACCCCCGTGATCACCCAGGCCATGATCAGCCAGAAGGGGGAGCCGACCGTGCGCGCGATGTCCGACGACACGATGAAGATCCCCGAGCCGATCATCGACCCGGCCACCAGCATGGTGGCGTCGGTGAGCGTGAGCGCCTTGACGAATTGTGACTCGCCCGCTTGCGGCTCGGTCGCGCCGCGCGCGGCGGCTAGCTCGGTCATGCGAATCCTGGGAGGAGGTCGCGCGCGCGCCCGAGGCGGGTCGCGGAGGTGCTGGGCACGCTTGCCCGGACAGGGCGGCAAGAAGCTAACGTCGCTCCGCGCTTATGGCTAGGGCGCGAAGCGGACCTTCCATCACAACATCAGCGTGAGGGGGGCACGCGCCCGTACGGGGGTGCCATCCGGCCGCGTGGCGGCCCGGAAACGCGTCTCCTGGAGACGCTCGCGGAGCTTCGCGTTGAAGGCGCGGTTGCGCGTCGGCTTGAAGTCGATGGCGATCACCTTCCCGGTGGAATCGACATCGAAGAAGATCTCGATCGACGTGCCCGCCAGCTCCTTCGGAACGGGCTGCGGCGGAAGGAGGAGAAGCATCGGACTCGGCGGGTAGATCGACCCGTCGCCCCCTCCCGTTCCTGGCCCCACTCCCGATCCTCGGCCGGTTCCCACCCCCGAGCCGACCCCGCCGCCCGTGCCGGGGCCAGCTCCGCTCGATCCATCGTCTCCCGTTCCGACCCCCTCGCCCGTGGCCGAGAGTTCCACCGGCGCCGCCTCCACCGCCGAGCTCTTCACCGGCTCGGGAGGCGGCACCGGTTTCGGCTCCTCGACCTTCGGGGGATCGGGCGCCTTCACTTCCGGCGGCTTCACCTCGGTCGGCTTCACCGCCGGTGGCGATGCCTGCGGCATCACATGGAGAAATCTCAGCTTCTCGGGGATGATCCCTTTGATCCCCCCCGTGCCGCCACCGCCGCCGCCGGCGGGACCAGGTCCCCCCGCGCCGATCGCCAGCGGCGTCGGGATGATTCCCGTCGCCACCGCGGGCACGAGGAGGAGGAAGATGATCAGCGCGTGGAGGACGATGGATACAGGAAGCCCCCACCGACCCTGCTGTTCCAGCGGCATTCCCGCCGGCGGTCGGTAGGGCGCTTTCCCCTGCTCCACAGGCTGATCGTGCTCGGGCTGGACGGAGCTCATTCGCTGTCTCGCTGCCTCCGAAACGACACGACACACACCCTACAAAAGTAATACGGCGGACGAGCCGTGAAGGTTCGTCCGCCGTACTACACCGGAGTACGTCTCAGGGAGCGGCGGTGGGAGTTCCCGGCGTCGCGCCAGGTGCAACACCGATCACCTTCACACCGGCGCCGCGCGCGACATCCATCGCCTCGATCACTTCCTGATACTTCGCTTTCCCGTCGCCCTTCACGAACATGATCTTGTCGGGACGCGGGTCGTAGATCTCCTTGAGGCGCTCGCCCAGTCGATCCTTGGCCACCGCTTCCTTGTTGATCGTGTACTTCCCGCCCGGGCCCACCTGAAGAATGATCTGATTCGTCGACGGAGTCGCCGGCGCCGTGGACGGCGTCGGGTCCGGCAACTGCAGGTCGATCGCCTTCCGCATCATCGGCTGGAGCAGCATGAAGATGATCAGCAGCACCAGCAGAATGTCGATCATCGGAACGACGTTCGGCTCGTTCGTCAGGCCGGTCTCGGAGGTCGGTGTGGTGAATGCCATTCTCGATCTCCCCGGCTACGGTTGCTTGGCGCCGCCGCCGAGGGGGCCGAGACCGCCCTCCAGCTTGTCGCCCTCTACGGTGGACTCCGTGCCCGGGCGCTGGTCGCTGATCGCACCCACCACTCGGACCCCGGACTTCGACGCGACGTCCATCGCGTCGATCACCTTCTGATACTCCAGCTCCTTGTGCGCCTTGACGTACAGGATCTTGTCGACCGTGCGGACGTCGTAGATCGCCTTGAGCTGGTCGTGCAGCGTCTCGTTGCGAATCGGGCGCTTGTTCAGGTAGTACTGCCCGTTCGCATCGATTCCGAGCACCTGGTCGTCGTTTTCTTCCGGGTGCGACCTCAGGTTCACTCCCTCGGGGGGAGTGGCCTGGAACCCGGCAGCCAGCGCGGGCGTGATGATCATGAAGATGATCAGCAGCACGAGCATGATGTCGATCATCGGCACCACGTTCGGCTCCGCCTTCACGCTGCCCTGGGGACCGCTTACCGACATGCCCATTGGGCTACCTCCTCAGGGGACGAGCGGTCAACCGGTGATCGGGCCGCTGCTGCCGGCCGCCGTGTTGAACTCGCGGGTGAAGCGCGAGCGGCCGAACTCGCCGGCCACGCCCTTGATGAGGTAATCGATCATCTCCTTCGAGGTGTACGTCATCTCGACGGTGAGATTGTCGATCTTGGTGGTGAAGTAGTTGTACGCCCACACCGCGGGGATGGCGACCGCGAGACCGAAGGCCGTCGTGATGAGCGCCTCGGAGATACCGGCCGAGATCGCGCCCAGACCGCCGGCGCCGGAGACGGCCATGCCCTGGAAGGCGTTGACGATACCCATCGTGGTGCCGAGCAGTCCGACGAACGGCGCCGTGGCGCCGACGGTGGCGAGGATCGCCAGGCCGCGCTTCAGCTCGGAGATGATGATCAGCATGTTGCGCTCGACCGCGCGCTCCGCCGAGTTGATGTCGGCGACGGTGACCGAGCCATCCTGAATGAGCGGCTTCACCTCACCCAGCGCGCCGCCGAGCACGCGCGCCACGTGCGACCGCTTGTAGCTCTCCGAGAGCCGGATCGCCTCGGTGAGATTGTCTTCCTCGAGGAACTGCGAGAACTCGGGGGCGAACTTGCGCGTCTCGGCCTGCGCCTTCCGCAGCCTCCACCACTTCTGGATCATGACCGACAGCGACAGGATCGACATGAAGGCGAGGATGAAGACGATGCCCCGGGCGAACCAACCCATGTGGCCCCAGAGCTCGATCAGCGACATTTGCATACGAAGTGTCTCCGGTGAGGCTGCGAGTTATCGATTGAGCTTGAATGCGAACGGCATCTGCACGTACATCTTGACCTTCCTGCCGCCGGTCTCCGCGGGATAGAAGCGGTACTCCGGGAGCACCGAGCGCACGGACTGCGTGAAGAGGTCGTTCGAGCTCTTGAGCACCTTGAACGTGCGCATGTCGGCACGTCCGGTGGTGTCGATCACGAACTGGACGAGCACTTCGCCCTCGACGCCCGAGGACTGCAGCATGTTCGGGTAGCGCGGCGTGGGATTCCCCTCGCGCGCGAGCGCCGGCTTCTCGACCTGGAAGTCGAAGAACGGCTGGTCGGGATTCACCGGGCCGGTGCCACCCTCGACGCCCTTGGCCACGCCGCCCGCCACGCCCTTTCCGCTGAAGTCGGCCTCGTCGGTGACGGCCTTGGAGAGATCGACCTCGGGGATCTTGTCGGGGATCTCGATCGGAGCGGTGAGCACCTGGAAGCCCTTGGGCGGCGGCGGCGCGGCCACCACTTCGGGCGGCGGCGGTGCCTTTTCGGGCTCCGGCGGCGGCGGCTCCTTCTTCACCTCGACGAACTGGACTTCCTCCTGCCGATCCTCCTCACGGAGCTGCTTCCCGGCATTCGCCGTCACCGCGACCACCGCCGTGATGAGCACCGCATGCGCGACGACGCTGAACGCCGTCCCGCCAAAACTCCTCTGCTTCTGCGGTTTCGACTCGATCAAGGTGTTGAACATTCCCGTTCACCATCCGCGAAAGAGGATTCAGCTGCCGTCTCGCACGTCCTGTGCTCGCAAAAGCTACGGTCGCAAGATGTCGAAGGAATACGAGAAAGATTAAGAAAGCATGAAGGCGAAGTTACGTGTTTCTTATCCCTAGAGGCGGGAGAGAGTTACGAAGCGGGAAGGGGGAAGGGGGAAGGGGGAAGCGGGAAGCGGGAAGCGGAACGGCGGATTCGGAACTGATCCGGTGTGCCGGCGCTTCCCGCTTCCCTCTTCCCGCTCCCCGGCTTTTACGCCACTGCCGGCGGTGTCACCTGCTCTCCGCTTTCCTCCACGATCGGCAACGTCACCGTGAACGTGCTGCCGCGGCCCAACCGGGAGCGGACGGCGATCGTGCCGCCATGCGCTTCGGCGATCCACTGGCTGATCGCCAGGCCGAGGCCGGAGCCGCTCCGTTCGGCGGCCAGATCGGCGTCGCGGGAGGCGACGACGCGGGTGCGGGCCCGATCGGCGCGGAAGAAGCGATCGAAGATGTGTGGAAGGTCCGCCGCCGAGATGCCGACGCCGGTGTCGCGCACGGTGAACGCCACCGTGCGGTCGGAGCGCACCAGCGTGATCTCCACGCCGCCGCCACTCGGCGTGTACTTGATGGCGTTGGTGATGAGATTGAGGAAGAGCTGCCGGAGCCGCGTGTAATCGCCGAGCACCACCACCGGCTCGAGCGCGGGCAGCGTGACCGTGATCCCCGCCACCTCGCCGAGAATCGACGCCGTCTCGAACACCTCGCGCACCAGCGGCTCCAGCTCGATCCGCTCGCGGTGCAGGTCGAACCTCCCCTCGTCCGCGCGCGCCAGCGTGAGCAGACTGTCCACCAGGTCGGCCATCCGCGTCGTCTCGTGCAGCGCTTCCTCGAGCGCCACCATCCGGTCGGTGCGAGCGGTGTTGGGATTCATGGCCCGCTCCACGTCCGCGCGCAGCACCGCCAGCGGCGTCTTGAGCTCGTGGCTGGCGTCGGCGGTGAAGCGGCGGAGCGCGGCGAACGAGGTCTCGAGGCGACCCAGCATCTCGTTCAGCGTCACCCCCAAACGCGCCAGCTCGTCGCCCGCCTCGTCCACCGGCAACCGTCGGTGGAGGCTTCGCCCGTCGGTGATCGCTCGCACCTCATCGATGATACGGTCCACCGGCTGCAGCGCGCGGCCGGCGATCACGTAGGCGAGCGCCACCGCGCCGATGATGAGGAGCGGCGCGATGGCCAGCATCGTCCCCATGAGCTCCCGGAGGGCGAAGTCGGTGGCGCGCATCGACGCGGCCACCGCCACGCGCGCCACCGCCGACTCGGTGGCGTTGGGCGCGCGCGCCACCATGAGCAGCCGGCGCGATCCCACGTTCACCACGTGTCCCACGCCGGTGGTGGGCGCCGAGAGCGCCGCGGTCTGAAAGGAGGCGAGCGTGTCGCTCCCGAGCTGCCGCGCGGCGAAGGAGATGTAGAGGCTGCGACCGCTGGTATCGAGCACCAGCACGTAGTCCGGGATTCCTTCGAGCAGCGTGCGCAGGTTGGGCGTGATGGTGGGCCCGACCAGCGAGTCGCGCGTCACCGTCACCGGCTCTCCGGCCTTCTCCGCCTGACGAATGATCGTCAGCGCCAGGTTGGCCTCGCTCTGCACGTAGCGCTGAAGCTCCTCGTACGAGCCGGCGCGGCGCGCCGCCCAGAGGCCGAGCGCGAACGCGGTCATGGTGCCGACCAGCGCCGCCGCGAAGGAGGTGGTGATCCGGACCCGGATGCTGCTCATCTCACTCGCTCACTCGCGCACCACGTAGCCCACCCCACGCACCGTGTGAATGAGCTTCGGCTCGCGGTTGGCGTCGATCTTCTTGCGCAGGTGGTTGATCACGACGTCCACGATGTTCGTTCCCGGATCGAAGTGATACCCCCAGGCGTATTCGGTGATGAGCGTGCGGCTCATCACCCGCCCGGCGTGTCGCATGAGGTACTCCAGCACGCTGTACTCTTTGGGCGTGAGCTCGATGAGCTCGCCGTTGCGGCGCACCTCGCGGGTATTCTTGTCGAGCGCCAGGTCGCTCACGCGAAGCACCGAGGCGGCCATGGCGCGCGGACGACGGCTCAGCGCCTCGACGCGCGCCAGCAGCTCCTCGAAGGCGAAGGGCTTGGTGACGTAATCGTCCGCGCCGGCGCGGAGCGCGCTGACCTTGGCATCCACCGCGTCCTGCGCGGTGAGCACCAGCACCGGACGCTCGAAGCCGCGTGCGCGCAGACTGCGCAGCACCTCCATCCCCGATCGCCCGGGGAGCCGCATGTCGAGGACCACCAGATCGTACGTCTCCGAGCCGGCCAGTCGCTCCCCCTCCTCGCCGTCGACGACGAGGTCCACCCCCCAGCGTTGCTCCTCGAGCCCTCGCTTCACGTACTGTCCGACGGTCGGGTCGTCCTCGATCACCAGAATCTTCATGGAGTCGCCGGACTGACGCCCTGCGCGCGGCCGTGCGACGCGGTCTCCGAGGGACGACGGAAACCGTACTCGCGGATCTTGCGGTAGAGCGTCTTGGGCGAGATGCCGAGGATGTCCGCCGCCCTCCCCTGGTGCCAGCTCACCGCGCGGAGCACCGCGTCGATGTGCCGGCGCTCCAGCTCCTCCAGCGAGATCTCCAGATCGGGACCGCGCGCCGGCGCCCGCTGTGGCGCACGAAGCGCCGGGAGATCGCTGACGCGGATCACCCCGTTCGACGCCAACAGCACCGCCCGCTCGATCACGTTGCGCAGCTCCCGCACGTTCCCCGGCCAGTGATACCCCTGCAGGGCCTCGAGTGCCTCCTCGCTGAGCGCCGGCGCCTGCGCGCCGCCGAAGACTCCAAGGAAGTGCCTTGCCAGCGGCGGGATGTCCACCGCCCGCTCGCGGAGGGGCGGAAGGGTGATGCTGATGGTGTTGATCCGATAGTAGAGCTCGGCGCGAAAGGAGCCGTCGGCCACGCGCGATGCGAGGTCCTGCGCGCTGGCGGCAACCACGCGGACGTCGGCGAACACCTTCTGCGTGCCCCCGACGCGGTAGAACGCCCCCAGCTCCAGCGCGCGCAGCAGCTTCCCCTGCACCTTCACGTCGAGCTCTCCGATCTCATCCATGAACATCGTCCCGCCGCTGGCCAGCTCGAAGAGACCGAGCTTGCGCGAGCTGGCTCCCGGAAACGCGCCCTTCTCGTGGCCGAAAAGCTCGCTCTCCAGCAGCGCGTCGGGAATCGCGGCGCAATTGATGTCCACCAGCGGCCCGCTGGCGCGGTGCGAGAGCCGGTGCAGCGTATGGGCGACGAGGTCCTTCCCCGTCCCCGGCTCCCCCGACACCAGCACCGAGGAATCGCTCCGGGCCACCCGCTCGATGAGACTCAGCACCGCCTGCATGGGCGCATGCTGGGTGATGATCTCGGGCGCCTCGTTCAGACGCGACAGCCGCGTCTGGAGCAGCGTGTTCTCGCGTGCCAGCTGCCGCTTCTCCCACGCCCGCCTGACAAGCACGTCGATCTCCGCCATGCGATACGGCTTGGAGAGGTAGTCGTAGGCACCCAGCTTCATGGCGCTGATGGCCGTCTCGACGGTGCCGTTGCCGGTGATGATGATGACCTCCGGCGGCGAGGTCTCCTCCCGCACCTGCCGGAGCACCTCCAGCCCGTCCATCTCGGGCATCACGATGTCCAGCAGCGCGACGTCGAACGACTCCGCGCGGAGCGCGTCGAGCGCCGCCCGTCCGTCGGTGCGCGTCGTCACCTGGTAGCCGCGCCCGGAGAGGAACTTCTCCAGCAGCGCACCCAGATGCGGCTCATCCTCCGCGACCAGCACCTTGATCATGGCATCCTCTCTCATGATTCCTCTCCCGTGGGGAGCACCACCCGGAAGGTGCTGCCCCGCCCGACCTCGCTATCCAGCTCGATGCGCCCACGATGCTCGGCGACGATGCCGTAGCAGATCGACAATCCGAGCCCGGTGCCGCTCCCCGCCGGCTTGGTGGTGTAGAACGGCTCGAAGACGCGCGACCGCTCGTTCGGCGGGATCCCCCGCCCGTGGTCGGCCACTTCCAGCAGCGCCGCCCCCTCACCCTCACGCGCCACGCGAATGCGAATCGTCCCCCCGCCCTCCATGGCGTCGGCGGCGTTGAGCACCAGCGCGATGAGCACCTGGATGAGCTGCTCGCGCGCGCCCACCACCGTCACCGGCTCCTCGGCCAGAACGGTCTCCACGCGCATCTGCTTCACCCTGGTGTGATGCTGGAGGAGGAACAACGTCTCCTCCACGATGTGCTGGAGATCGAAGGGCGAGCGACTCTCCGCGGTGGGGCGGCTGAACTCCAGCAGCCGCCCCACGATCCCCTTGCACCGCTGCACCTCGTGGTCGATGATCACCAGGTACTCCGCCAGTGCCGCGCGCACCTCGGCCGTCACATCCCGCTGCGAGAGCCGGACGCCGATGCTCTCCCCGCAGGCGCCGATCACCGCCAGCGGGTTGTTCACCTCGTGCATGACGCCGGCGGCGAGCTGTCCCACCGCCGCCAGCTTCTCCGACTGCGCCGCGCGCTCCTGCGCGCGCCGCCGCTCGGTCATGTCCTCGCCGATCGCGATCACGTGACTCACGTCTCCGCCATCGAGACGCATGGGGATCTTCGTGACGCGGTACCAGCGGCGGTCGGCGCCCGTCCCCGTCTCCAGCTCGTACTGCTGCGTCACGCCGTTGGCGAAGACGGCGTCCAGCTCCCGGCGCAGCAGCTCGGCGGGCTGCCGGTGCAGGACGTCGAACACGTTCCGCCCCAGGGCGGCATCGCGGGACACGCCCTGGAGGCCGGTCTCCCGCTTCCTGTTCCACGCCTGCACGCGATACTCACGGTCCACCACGTAGAGCCCCACCGGGAGCGAGTCCACGATGCGGGCGATGAAGCGGCGCTGCGCATCCCGCTCGGCGGCGGCGGCCGACACGCGCTGCTCGTTGGCGATCGCCGAAGCCATCAGCCGGGCGACCAGACCAGCCAGCGCCGCGGCGTCGCCGACGGGCGACTCGCCAGGCATCGCCAGGGCCAGCGCGCCGCGGCTCCCGCCGTCCACGTCGAGGGGGACGCTCAGGAGGTGCGCCGCCGCGTCACTCCTGTCCCAGTCGGCGGGCATCTCGCCGCGCTCAAGCTCGCGGAATGGCAGTCCGTCGAGCGCGTAGCGCACGGCCGCACCCCGGGCGCCTAACGACTCCCGCAGCGCCTCGAGCGCCGCGCCCAGGCGCTCGTCGAGCGACACCTGAGAGGCGAGACGGTCGACGATGTACGAGAGGCTGCCCAAAAGCGGGTTCGAATGGGCGGCGGTGTGCGCCCGTCTTCGGGTCGCGCGACGAGTCACTCGTCCTCGGGGGATGCAGTGGAGCTAAGGTAAGCACCAGGGGCTGATCGGGCAAGATGACCGATTGATCGCCGGAGGACTGCCCCTCTGACCGACACTGGGTGTCGCCCTGGCGCACGAATACGCCCCAACGGCAAAGCTGCCCGGAACGCGCGTTGCTGCGTTGGACCGCGCGCGCGGGAGGCGCGTCGCATTCAACGAACAACCTCAACCACGGAGTGAGAACCATGGCATTTCGAGGAACTGGACTCGGCCCCTTTTTCGGGTCGACCCCGCTCTTCAGCCTCCGTCGCGAGATCGATCGGCTCTTCGACGATGCCGTTGGCGGACCGGCGAACGGGCGTGAGCGCTCGTCATGGGCGCCGGCGGTGGATGTCCGCGAGGATCAGAAGGAGATTCTGATGGAAGTCGAGCTGCCGGGCATCCGGCCGGAGAACGTCGAGATCAGCGTCGACAACGGCGTGCTGAACATCCGCGGCGAGAAGCGCGAGGAGCGCAAGGAAGGGGAGGAAGGACGGTATCACCTCATCGAGCGTCGCTACGGGAGCTTCGCGCGCGCGGTGGTGCTGCCGAGTGGCGTCGACGAGGAGCAGATCAGCGCCAACTTCGATCAGGGCGTGCTGACCGTGCGCATCCCCAAGGCGGCGCTGCCGAAGCCCAAGCGCATCGAGATCAAGAACGGTGTGCGCTCGGGCGGGAAGGTGGAGAAGGCGGAGAAGACGGAGGGCGCCAAGCGCGGCTGAGCGGCTACCCCTCCTCCACGAGGGACCGGATCCGAGTCAGGAGCTCCTCGTTCGACCGCTTCTGGCTCGGATTCTCTTCGATGTGGAGCCAGCGGATGACGCCGTCGCTCGACACGAGAAAGTAGGCCCGTGCGGAATGGAACCGCTCGGCGAGGAGCACGCCATAGGCGCGGCTCGCCTCGCGCTTGAAGTCGCTCAGCAGCTCCACCCTGAGGTCGTACTTCCGCTTGAACTCCTTGAGCGTCGGTACCGAGTCGACGCTGATGGGGAGCACCTCGACGCCCTGGCCGGTGAAGGCGTCGAACTCGACGCTGAAGTCGCAGACCTCCGCCGTGCACGTGCTGGTGAAGGCCAGCGGGAAGAAAGCGATGAGCGCGTGCTTCCGGCCGCGGAGATCGGAGAGGGCGATGCGGCTGCCGGACGTCGAATCGAGCGAGAAGTCGGGCGCGACGTCGCCCACGTCGAGCTTCCGCTCGGTCACGGAGACGGTCATGGAGATCCTCGAGGTGAAGGAGCGCGGCGCGGAAGGTAGCCGCGGGCCGCGCGTCGCTCAACCAACGAGGCGGGACGCCCTCGTGTTCCTGCTCAGCGTTTCGGGCTCGCCTCGGTGCGCGGCGATTCGCGCGGCGTCGTGCTCGTGCGCATGAGGTCCTCCGCCGCCAGCAGGCTACGCGACAGCTCCGCCATCGACATGTTGCGACTCTGGCTCGTGCGCTGGAGCACCTTGTACGCCGCCGATTCGGAGAGACCCTCGCGCTCCATGAGGATGCCCTTGGCGCGCTCGATGAGCTTCCGCTCGTCGAGCTTCCGGCGTAATTCCTCACTCTCGCGCCGCTCGCGCAGCCACTCCTCGTGGCGCACCCGCGCCACCGCGATGGCGGCGCTCAGCTGGCCGGCGCTCACCGGCTTGACGAGGTAGTGGAAGACCGGGATCTCCCGCGTGCGCGCGATCGTGTCCGCGTCGCTGTAGGCGGTGACCAGTACGATCGGCACCGGGCGCTCGGCGTGAATCTGGGCGGCGGCCTCGAGGCCATCGAGGTGCGGCATGCGGATGTCGAGCAGCACCAGGTCGGGGCTCAGCGTGCGCGCCATGCTCACGGCGGTCACGCCGTCGCCGGCGATGCCGATCACCGTATGACCGAGCGCGCGCAGGTCCTGCTCCAGTCCGAGTGCGGTGACACTTTCGTCTTCAGCGACGAGGATGCGCAGCGCGGGGGATGTCACCGGTATCTCCGTGTGGACGAACCCTTTCGGCGCTTGCAAGAGGCGGACCCCGACCGGTCGGGGAACGCTTCGTGCCGCGAGATCCTGACGTGACGTCCATCCCCTCCACGCCCGCTCCCAGCATCGACGTGCTGCTCATCGGTGGCGCCCGAGCGCCAACCCTCCGCCGCGCGCTGGAAAAAAATGGACACCGCGCAACCGTGGTAGAGCAGGATGCTCCACTCGACGATGCGGCCGCGCGCGCCGAGGTGGTGATCATCGCCACGCCGCGCGAAAGCGCGCTGGCGATCTGCCGCCGACTCAAGACGCGCCATCAGGTGCCGCTCCTGCCGGTGATCGCGCTGCTGCCGCGCCCCGCGCAGCTTCCGGTGGAGCCCAACATGCCCGATGCCTGGCTGAGTCCCGGCACGCGGAGCCGCGACGTCGTCGCCCGCGTGGAGGAGCTGGCGCGGATCCGCCGCACCGAGTCGGAGCTGGTACGGCTCAACCGTGCCCTGGCCGAGCTGGCCGCGGAGAATGGGCGGCTCTACGACCGCGCGCGGCGCGAGGCGGCGGCGACCACGCTCCTGCTGCGCGAGCTACAGCACCGGGTGCGCAACAACCTGGCGGCGATCCAGGCTCTGCTGGTGCTGGAGCGTCATCGCGCGCCCGCGCGGACGCTGGGCGATGCGCTCGACGTCGCCATCGGACGGCTGCGAAGCATGGCAGCGCTCCAGGACGCGCTGACGGAAGGGTCGGAATCGGTAAAGCTGGCCGCGCTGGCCACGGCCGTCACGCGCGGCGTGTTCGATGTCTTCGGCGCGTCCGGCGTGGTCCGCTACGGCGTTTCCGGAGACGCGACGGTCTCGGCGCGCGCGGCGGGCGCGATCGCCATCGTGCTCAACGAGCTCGTCACCAACGCGCTCAAGCACGCGAGCGCCAGCGAGATCTGCGTCTCCATCCGCGCCTCGGAGGAGCGGCTGGTGCTGGTGGTGGAGGACGATGGCCAGGGGATGCCGCAGCAGCCGCCGCCGGGGAGTGGGCTCACCATCGCGCGCGCGGTGGCGCGAAACGAGCTCGGCGGAGAGCTTTCGTTCGAGGCGGCGAGGGCCGGCACGCGCGCGCGGCTGGACCTGCCGCGCGACCCGTCCCCGACGGATGCGCGGCGCGCGGCCAACCCCTCCGCCGCGGGTCGGACATGAACGCGAACGGTCGCCTGGCGGCGACCGTTGAGTATTGGAGCGTGCGGGCAGATGGAGCGTGCGAGGCTCGAACTCGCGACCTTTCGGTTGCAAACCGAATGCTCTCCCAGCTGAGCTAACGCCCCATGCATGAAAAATAGATAGCGCGGCCCGGAGGGTCCAGGGTTGCGGCGCCGTTGGGAACGCTCGTTGCCACACGACTTTGACATTCTTACGAAACGCGATCATGACGACACCTACGGAAACTCCCCCACCATCGGCCGAGCCGGCGACGAAGCGCGTGACGATCCGCTGCCCCTTCTGCCTGAAGTGGAACCGCGTCGATCCCGGGCGCGTGGCGCAGCGGCCGAAGTGCGGCAGCTGCGCCAAGCCGCTGCTCCTCGACCGGCCGGTGCCCCTCGGCGACGAGGAGTTCCAGCGCACGATCGCCGAGAGCGAGATTCCGGTGATGGTGGACTTCTACGCCGACTGGTGCGCCCCCTGCAAGATGATGGCGCCCGCCTTCGACGCGCTCGCCGCGCGCTGGCAGGGTCGCGCGCTGCTGGCGAAGCTGAACACCGACATCGCGCAGAAGACCGCCGTGGCCTACAACATCCGCGGCATCCCCACCACGATCGTGTTCGTGGGAGGAAAGGAAGTGGCGCGGCAGACGGGCGCGGTGCCGGAGAAGGTGCTGGAGGGGATGCTGGAGAAGGCGGGTTAGGGATCAGGGGCTGAGAGAAGAGGGCCGGCGATTCTCGCCGGCCCTCCTTTTTTTCTGCCGCCCAATCCCTAGTCCCGCGGTTCGTGCGCCGGCAACGGCTCCATCGTCCGCGGATTCACCGGGACCTGCACCTCATCGCGGTACGGTGACGTCAGCAGCGTCACGCGCATGCGCGGGAACGCGTTCATGAACGCGAAGTAGCAGAGTCCCCACAGGCCGACGTAGCCGAGGGCGACGCCGAGCTCCCAGAGGCCGAAGGGCACCACCTGCGATTCGTGGTGGATCGACGGGTAGATCTCGATGTAGCGCAGGAGCCAGAGGCCGAGGATGCTGCTCAGCGCGAAGAGGATGAACGTCGGGAGAAACACCTTCGCGGCGCGCGACATGAGCCCGAAGAAGGGGAGCACGAATACCAGGAAGACGAGCAGGACCGTCACATCCACCCAGGGCTCGATGAGTCGCAACCGCATCCAGTGTGTCTCCTCCGCCATGTTTCCGTACCAGATCACCAGGTACTGGCCGAAGGTCAGGTAGCCCCAGAACGCCGTGAAGGCGAAGCAGAGCTTGCCCAGATCGTGGAAGTGGTGCTCGGTGATGAGCGCCTGCGCGCCGAGATGGCGACGCCACCACATGACGAGCAGCGACCAGAGCATGAGCGCTGCCAGCCAGCCGCCCATGAAGAACCACCACGAATACAGCGTGCTCTGGAAGTGGACGTCGAGCGTCATCGACAGGTCCCACGAGAGCGCCGAGAAGAAGAAGCCGTAGCCGAGACAGAGGATGACGGCCAGCTTCCCCTGGAGCGAGTGCGTGGAGTGTATCTCCCGGCGCTCATCCTGGAATCCGCGGCGCATCCGCTCGCGAAGCCCACGCGCCCATCTGGCGCCGCTCTCCGGCAGCCCGCCCACGTCCAGTCGCACGCACAGGTAGATGTACCAGAGGCTGACCGCGAGCATGAGGCCGAACATCGCGAGGTCGCGCGCGATCAGAAAGCCGCTGTCGAGGTACGTCGCCTTCTCGGGGATCGTCACCGGCTCGTGCGCCCACGGGAAGATGTGTCCCTTGCCGAGGAAGATCAGCACGAGCAGGAGGAACGCCACCGGGAGGAAGGCCACGAAGCCCTCCAGCATCCGCACCACCGGACGCGACCAGCGCGCCGTGGTGATGCGCTGCACGGCCACGAACACCACCCCCGCCTGCGAGAGCGTGGCGAAGAAGAGCCAGTTGAAGTGCAGCGCCTGCCAGGCGCGGCTCTCTCCGGTGAGCGCGCCTAACAGGAACACCAACACTCCGATGGCCGCCAGCACGCCGAAGAGGAGGAAGACGCTTTTCGGCACCGGCTTGGACGTGGCGGCGACGAGGTCGGGGCGCGATGGAAGACGGATCTGATGCGCGCTCATTCGTGTGCTCCGGCCGGAGCCGCCGCCGGCGACAAGCTGTCAGGCACCGCCGTGGCGCCCGGCATCGCCGCGGCGCTCGGCGCCGCGAACGGCACGGGTCGCGTGGGCGCGAGCCGCGACGGGCCCGGCACCTGCGGTCCGTTCTGCCCGGGATATCCAGCGGGCGACGTGTCGGCCGGCGCGCCACCCACGCCCTGAAGCGCGCGCACGTAGTTCACCACGTCCCAGCGGTCCCCCTCCTCGATGCGATTGTACGTCGGCATGAGCCCACGCCCGTTGCGAATCACGCCCCAGATGTAGCCGTCGGTGCGAGCGCGGGTGACCGCTCCGAGCAGCGTCGGCGCGGCCACGCCGTAGCGCACCGCCGGCCCGTTCCCCGCCCCGCCCGCGCCATGACAGACCGCGCAGTTGATCTGGTAGTACTTCCGTCCGTTCTCCAACGATGCCGCCGACATCGGGCGCGGATTCGCCAGCCCGGCCATCGAGTCGATCGTCGCCGGACTGCGCGAGTACGACACGATGAATCCCGGCATGGCCAGGCCGTCGATCGGCACCGACCCCTGCGGATTGCCACGGAACGGCACCGCCTCGCTCATCACGAATCTCCCCGCCGAGTCCACCACCGCGAACTCCGCCTCCCACGGCTCGACCCGGGGCTGATCCTTGAAGTCGGAAAACCATTCGCAGGCGCTCAGCGTGAGGAGCGAGGCGAGAGCCAGAAGCAGCGGGGAGCGGGCGGCAGCGCCCCTGTCATCTCTCACTTCTCACCTCCACCGCCCCGTGCTTCTCCATGATGTCGCGTGCCGGCGCCGATTTGTCAGGCGGAACGTCCACCCAGAGCCCGAAGCTCCCGTCGCTGAAGCGCGGGTCGTAGCCCACCGTCATGGTGATCCGCGGAATGCGGGAATTGATGAACAGGCCGGCGACGGTCGAGAGGGAGCCGATGAGCACCATCAGCTCGAAGCCGAAGATCGTGTAGGGCACCCACGACGCGATCGGCTTGTTGCCGACCACCAGCGGCCAGTAGTCCGAGGCCCAGATGGCGATCCAGAAGCCGAAGGTCGCGCCCAGCAGCCCGCCGATCAGGGTGAAGCGCCTGACGACGCTCGGTCCGGCGGCGATCGCGTGCTCGATCTCGTGGCGAGGCGTGGGCGAGTACACGGTGACGTCGCCCAGCCGCTCCTTGCGCAGCTCCTCCACCGACTCGACCAGCGCGTCGAGCTCTCGAAACACTCCGAGGACCCCTGGCATCAGTCGTGTTCCCCCGGCGTCTCCCGCTCGTAGTCCACGTGCTCGCCGGTGACGGTGATGCCGTGATCGTGCGCCGTCCTGAGCTTTGGCGCCACGATCTCCTTCACCTCGGCGATGGCGATCACCGGCAGCTGCTTCACGAACAGGAGGAACCACATCGAGAACCAGCCGAAGCTCCCCAGCAGGATCGCCCAGTCCACCCAGGTGGGCGCGTAGCTCGTCCACTGCCAGGGCTCGAACTCGTGCGAGAGCGACGGCACCACGATCACGAAGCGCTCGAACCACATCCCGAGGTTGATGAACAGCGAGAGGATGAAGAGCCAGGTGGTGTTCCGCCGCCACGACTGCTTGAACAGCGAGAGCGGGAGCAGCGCGTTGCAGGTCAGCATGATCCACGCGGCCCACCACCACTGGCCAAACACGCGGTTGAGGAAGTACTCCTGCTCGATCTTGTTCCCGCTGTACCAGGCGGTCCAGAACTCGGTCACGTAGGCGAGTCCCACCACCAGCGACGTGAAGAGGCAGAGCTTCGCCGCCGCGTCCAGGTGGTTGATCGTCACGTAGTGCTTGAGGCCGAACCAACGGCGGAGCGGGATGATGATCGTGAACACCATCCCGATCCCGGAGAAGATCGCGCCCGCCACGAAGTAGGGCGGGAAGATCGTGGCGTGCCACCCCGGCGTCAGCGCCATGGCGAAGTCGAACGACACCACCGAGTGCACCGAGAGCACGAGCGGCGTGGAGAAGGCGGCCAGGAAGAGGTAGGCGCGCGCGAAGTGCCGCCACTCGCGATCCGAGTTCCGCCACCCCAACGACAGCACGCCATAGAGGCGCTTGCGAACGGGATTGGTCTCGCGGTCGCGCAGCGCGGCGATGTCGGGGATGAGCCCGATGTACAGAAACGTCGTCGAGACGGTGAGGTACGTGAGGATGGCGAACACGTCCCACACCAGCGGACTCTTGAACTGCGGCCAGAGCAGTCGCCAGTTCGGGTATGGAATCAGCCAGAAGAACTTCCACGGCCGGCCGAGGTGCAGGATCGGGAAGAGTCCAGCGGTCATGACGGCGAACACCGTCATCGCTTCGGCGCACCGGTAGATCGTGGTGCGGAAGCCGGCGCGGAAGAGATAGAGAATGGCGGAGATCAGCGTCCCTGCGTGGCCGATGCCGACCCAGAAGACGAACGTGATGATGTACACGCCCCACATCACCGGCGGGTTGTAGCCGGCGACGCCGAGGCCCATGTAGATCTGGTACATCCAGGTCGCGATCCCGATCAGCAGGAAGGTGATCGCGATCGCCAGACCGAGGAACCACGCCTTCGTCGGACGAAGGGTGGCGATGATCTCGTCGTTGACCTGCTCGTACGAGCGGACGGCCGGCAGCTGGACGTCGGCCGTGGCGATGTTCGACCTCGCGGGAGTGGGGTGCGCCATGGACGCCATGCGCTACGCTCCCGCCGGCGTCGCGCTCGCCGGGTGATTGACCTTCTTCAAGTAGACCACCGCCGTGAACGTGTTGAGCTCTTCGAACACGTGGTACGCGCGCTCGTCGTGCACCGTGCGCGATACGCTCCAGGCGGCATCGGCCGCGTCGCCGAACACGATGGCGCGTGACGGGCACGCCTGCGCGCAGGCGACCGTGAACTCGTCAGGCCGCACCGGACGGTTCTCGAGCTTGGCCCGGTGCTCCGCCTCACGAATGCGCTGGACGCAGAAGGTGCACTTCTCCATCACGCCCTTGCCGCGCACGGTGACTTCCGGGTTGAGCTGCCAGTTGAGCGGCTCCGGCCACGCGTACTGCGGGCGCCGCGGCTCGCCGTACCCGAACCAGTTGAAGTAGCGGACCTTGTACGGGCAGTTGTTGGAGCAGTAGCGCGTGCCCACGCACCGGTTGTAGACCTGCACGTTCAAGCCGTCCGGCGAGTGATACGTGGCGTACACCGGGCACACCGGCTCGCAGGGCGCGTTGCCGCAGTGCTGGCAGAGCATCGGCACGAAGCGCGTCTCGAAATCGGCGGATCCATCCTCGCCGCCCTCGTAGTAGCGCTCCAGCCGAATCCACGCCATCTCGCGGCTGCGCAGAATGTTGGCGCCCGGACGCCGGTCGATGTTCTGGGTGTGCTGTTGCTGATACGGCGCGCCGACGGTGGGGATGTTGTTCTCCGCGTAGCAGGCGGTGACGCAGGCGGAGCAGCCGGTGCAGCGCGCCAGGTCGATCGTCATCGCCCAGCGCCGCTTCGCCATGTTGCTCCAGTGATCCTCCCGGTACATCCCCTTCCGGTTGTCGTCGCTTCCCAGCTCGCCCTGCGCGTCCTGCGCCACGGGCGAGCGCAGACCGGGGAGGAATTCGTGCGAGGCATCACCCGGGAAGGCGTGGCCGCCGCCGTGGCCCCCCTCGGCTCCCTGCTTCGTCTCCGCGTGGGATTCCGCACCGGCCGGCTCCTGCGCCGACGCCGGATCACCCTGCGGCGCCACCGAGGTGGCGTGCTCGGCGCCGCTGGCGGGATGCGCGCCCAGCTCGCCCGCCACGATCGCGCGGGCGATCCCGCGCCCGTGCTGTCGCGCCGATCCCTCGGTCGTCACCAGCGGCTCATGCCGCCCGGTCCTGGTCACGCGCGCGCGGCTCGACGTCCAGGCGAACGCACCCGAGCGGTCGAAGGCCGCCGGAAGCGCGTCCATCGGATTGACACCGACGTCGTCGGCGTAACGACCGTAGGCGGTGTGACCCTGCCCGAACGCCATCGCCACCGTGTCCTGGCGGATGCCGGGATACACGTACGCCGGCGCTTCCACCGCGCCCGCCGGCGTCTCCACGCGCAGCACGTCGCCGCTCTCCACGCCCAGGCGCCGCGCCGTGGCCGGATGCATCTCGATCCACGACTGCCAGCACACCTTGCTCACCGGATCGGGGAGCTCCTGAAGCCAGGGCTTGTTGGCGCCGCTGCCATCGCCCAACACCGAGTGTGGGAAGACGTGGAAGTAGAAGTCGCCCTGCTGCTGGTCGAGCGGCGGTGCGGCCGGGGCGGTGGCTGCCTGACGAGCCGGTGCCGTGCGCGCCGGTACGCTCCCGGTCGAGAGTCCCGTCTGGAGCGCCGTCGCCATCGCCGCCGCGCCGCCCGGGAACTGGCGCATGAGAACGTCGCGATACCCGCCATCCGCCAACCGTGCGTTGGCGGGCGGATTGGCGCGCATGACATCCAGCAGCAGGTCGGCGGTGGGGCGGGTGCGGAAGACCGGATCCATCGTCGGCTGCTGGAGCGCGACCACGCCAGGCACCGGCTGCGCGTCGCCCCACGACTCCAGCGGATGGTGGTCGGGGAGGATCAGGTCGCACAGCTCCGACGTCTCGTCGGGATAGCTCGAGAAGCTGACCTTGAACGGCACCTTCCCCAGCGCCTCGCTCACGTTCAGACCACGCGGGAGCGTGAACACGGGGTTCACATTCCGCACGAAGAGGATCGGCACCTGCCCCGAGCGCATCCGCTCGACGGCGGCCACCAGCTCCGCGGCCGTGGCCGTGCCGTCGAAGCCGGTGAGCGGCGCGCTGGTGCGAATGGTCGTGCCGACGTTTCCCGCCGCCTGATTGATGGCGTTGACCGCCAGCGCCACGTCGGTGGCGTTGGCACCGTTCACGCCGGACACCACCAGGCTCGGGCGCGCGCTCCGGATCGCCACGGCGAGCCGCTGGAGTGCCGCCACCGGGACGTCGGCCGCCTGCGCCGCCTGATCGAGGGAGCCGGCGCCGCCGCGGACCGCGCCTAACAACGCGGTGGCGATGGCGAGCTCCGAGCCCGGCCGGCACGGGATCCACTCGTCGGCGTTGAGACCGGTGAGGGAGCGACGCGCGCCGATGTACACCAGGCGCGGCGCATCCCGCAGCCTGGCGCGCGCATCGGCGAAGTCGAGCTGCTGCGGCACCGACGCGCCCCACCCGTCCAGGAAATCGGCGCCGATCGACACCACCAGCCGCGCGGCACCGAAGTCGAGCGATGGCCAGGGCACGCCATAGCTCTGGCGATTCGCCTCCATCACGGCGCTGTCGGCGAGCGCGTCCACGCTCAGGTGCGGCGGCATCCCGAACGCCGAGAGCCAGCCGTCGAGGAACGACGGAAAGCTTCCGCTCTCGTGCCGGTTCAGGAACACCGCGCTCGACGCGCCACCGCCGAGCTGCGCCAGCTGCCGCGAGAGGAGCTGGACCCCCTCGTCCCAGGTGATGGGCTCGAGCCGGCCGCTGCGCCGCGCCATCGGCGCGCGATAGCGGTCGGGGTTGTACAGCCCCTGGAGCGCCGCCTGTCCGCGCGCGCAGAGCGCGCCGCGGTTCACGGGATGCGCCGGATTCCCCTCGAGCTTGATGGCGCGCCCGTCGCGCACCTCGGCGATGACGCCGCAGCCGGTGGCGCACTCGCGGCAGGTGGTGGCGTAGTAGCTCGAGACGCCGGGCACCGTCTCGTCAGGGTGGACGAGGTACGGGATCAGCTTCTCGACGGTGTCGGTGTTGCAGCCGACGCTGGCGCCGGCGGCGCCGGTCACGCCGAGAATTTTGAGGAAGTCGCGCCGGCGCACGCCCGTCGGCGTCGAATGCTCACTCATGCGTGGCCCTAGTAATGGCAGACACTGCAGTCATAGCGCGCCTTGCGCGGGTACCCCGACATGCCGACGTGTACGCCGCTCGGGGCCGTGTCGGCGGTGGTCGGCGCCGCGGCCGTGGAGCGCGCGGTCACCGTCTGCGCGATGCTCTCGAGCCCGGGCGGCGCTTGCGTGGGTGGGGTGTAGCCGTCGACGTGACAGTTGACGCACCAGCCCATGTTCAGCGACGCGAACTGGAAGACCTGCTGCATGTTCTGCACGTCGCCGTGGCAGCTCTGGCAGGTGACGCCGGCGCTCACGTGGCGCATGTGCGGGAAGTTGACGTAGTCGGGCACCTTGTGGATGCGGATCCACGGCACCGGCTTACCGTCCTTCCAGTACTGCTGCAGCTTGGCGATCTCCTGGCTGGTGCGCTGCGGCCCGGTGGGGGAGGCTGGTCGTTGCGGTCCGACGAAGATCTCGTGGCACCCCATGCAGGTGCTCATGGCCGGGAGGCCGGGGTCGGGCGCCTTGTCGGCCGAGAAGTGGCAGTAGAGGCAGTTCATCCCGAGCGTTTTGACGTGCACGGGATGGGGGAATCGGATGGGTTGGACGGGCGAGTTGCCCTGGGAGCTGGAGGCGGCGCTGTAGTCCCAGGGGCCGGGGCGCGCGACGTCGGTGGTCGTTCCGTTGGAGGCGCCGTTCGAGGCAGAGAGCAGAACGGCGGCGGCGGCCAGGATCAGGAGACCGGGGACGACCGCCCACATCCTCCGCATCATCATCGCGGTCCGGGTCGAGGAAAGCCGAGCCGCTTGTGAATTTGTTCACAAGCAGCGCACAACGGGCGGAAAGTTGATCCGAGCCGGAGGCCCGCGCAAGAGGTAGAGTGCCGAAAATCCACACCTTACCCGACATCGGCATCGGGACCCGGCCAGCATCGGAACTCGGCCAGCATCGGGACTCGGCCAGCATCGGGACTCGGCCAGCATCGGGACTCGGCCAGCATCGGGACTCGGCCATCGGGACTCGGGACTCGGCGACCGGTCGGGATCTCGCCGCCAAAGCCGAGTCCCGATGACCGACGGCCGAGTCCCGATGTTGCCGAGTCCCGATGACCGATGGCCGAGTCCCGATGCCCGATGCCTTATCCCTTCCACCCCCTCCCCACCACCTCCTCCGCACTCGTTAGGCGAGCCCGAGCCAGATCGGGCGGCAACAGCTCGAGCGAGGCCTTCGGTGTCTGCGCCAGCCGCAACGGCCACCCGCTCCCGTACACGAAGCGCTCGGCGCCGAGGGTCCGGAAGAGGTGCGCCAGCTCATCCTCCGGCGGCCCCCAGATCCACGAGATGTCCCACCACACCCGCGCGCGCTCCTCCGGCGTGAGCCCCCAGTGTACCTCCTCGATCAGCGCGCGCCCCGCCGCCACCACCACGATCCGCGCCTCCGCGCTGATGCGCGCCAGCGTCCGGATCGCCGCCCCCGACAGGTCGCCCGCCCCATCCATCCAGTGACGCTGCCGCAGGTCCTCGAAGCGCGTCGTGAGCATCAGCACCACCCCCGCCCTCCCGCACTCGGCCGCCAGTGCGCGCATCGATCCGTCGTTCGGACCCATCCCCCACTGCGGCGGATACGCGCGCACCGCCGGCGCGCCGCGCTCCACCGCGCGCTCGAGCTCGCGCTCCCACTTCGGCCAGTCGGGACGCACCGTCGGAATGGCCACCAACGAGCCGGCGTGCGGCTCCGTCGCCGCGAAGAGCGCATCGTTCCCCGGCGCCGGATCACGGTAAAAAGCGGACGGCAGATGACCGACCCACGCGCGCGCGATCCCCTCGCGCTCGAGCACGCTCGTCAGGATCGCCGGCTCGGGGTGCGGGACGTGTCGGAACGGATACTCCCCGATGTACGTGTGGACGTCCACGACCGCCGTCGCGCTGGTCACGCCGGGACTCCCGCCCGCCGAGTGTGGGACCGCTCGACTCCCGGGAGCGACTCGGACGGGAAGATGCGCGCCGCGTTCCGCCACCGAACATCCGCCATCTCATCCGGCGAGAGTCCGATGGCGGGGAGCGCGCGCAGCTTGGCCAAGCCGGTTTCCATGGTCAGGTCGCACCCCCACAGCAGCCGCCCCGCGCCGACCGCATGCCAGGCGGCGTCGAGCATTCCGCGATCGACACCGCTTCCCGAGAGATCGAGATAGATGTTGGGCAGATCCTCCACCGCCGGCATCGTGTGCGCCCAATCTCCTCCCCCACCGATGTGCGCCAGGAGGAACGACGCGTCTGGATGTCGCGCCGCGAGACGCCCGAGGTCGACGGCGTCGGAGATCTCCTGCCCCGGCCACTCCCGCCGTCGATGTTGCCAGATGTGATGGAGCACAGGCAGGCCGCGGCGCGCCGCTTCGTCGGCGATCGGATCGAGGAGCGCGTCGTCGGCTCGCCGGCTGGCCGCCAGCTTGATGCCGATGGCGCCCATGTCCACGCAGCGCGCGATCTCCTCCAGCGCGTGCGACCGCTCGTTGGGATTGACCGTGACGTAGCTTCGCACGCGGTGCGCCTCCCGTCGCTGGAGGGCGAGCATCTCATCGTTGCCACGGGTGACATCGGCGGGCGATGGGAAGTAGGTGGGCGACGTGTGGCCGAAGCTGCCGAGGATCGATGCGACGTGCACCGTGATCCCGATGCGCTCGCCCGCGTCCAACCGCGAGGCGTTGCGTGCTTGCCAGTCGCCGCGACCGCACCCGGCGTGGAGGAAGTGCGCGTGTACGTCGACGAGCGGTCCTCGCGGCTCATCACGCGC
>DATFFZ010000006.1:0-46138 GCA_035249845.1 Gemmatimonadaceae bacterium | reverse complement strand
GGTTCTTCATCGGCTGGGCGCAGGTGTGGCGGCGCCTCCTCCGCGAGGAAGCGCTCCGGCAGCAGGTGCTCACCGACCCTCATTCCCCGGCCGAGTACCGCGTGAACCAGGTGCTGAAGAACATGCCCGAGTTCCACGCGGTGTGGGACGTGAAGGAAGGAGACGGGATGTATCTGCCGCCGGAGAAGCAGGTGAAGATCTGGTAACGGTAAGGGAGGAGGGAGGAGGGAGGAGGGAGGAGGCCGCACTCCTGCTTCGCCCTCCTCCCTCCTCCCTCCTCCCTCCTCCCCCGCTCCCCCCTCACTCTCCCTCCTCCCGGTGCCTCATGGCCCACGCCGCCGCCGCTCACGCCGCCGCAGTCGCCAACGCCACCAAGGCCTCAGGCGTCATCGTCAACCTCGATCCGGGTGACTTCCAGGCCATCGTCAGGCGTGCCGACCACCCGCTCATCGTGGCCGCGCAGGGCGGAGTGATCAGGAAGCACTACGAGTATCTCACCAGCTACAAGGGCCTGGCCTTCTTCACCAAGTCGGGCGTTCCGCTGGTGTTCGCGGGGAAATACGAGATGATCATGGCGAAGAAGATCTGGATACCGGGGTGAGAGAGGGACGAGGATCGGGAATCGGGAATGGGGAATCGGGAATCGGAACGGCGAATTCGGAGCTCGTCAGGTGTGGCGGCGATTCCCGATTCCCGCTCCCCGCTCCCCGACGCCCGATGCTTTTTCCCGTCGTACTCTCCGCGCTACTCGTTCTCTCCTCCGTTGCGCAGGCACAGGTTCGCGCGCGGGAGCTCGGCGTCGGGCCGGGAGTGTTCGAGCCGGGGCCGCTGAACGCGATCACGGACGTCGGCGGGGTGAGAGTGGGGCAGGTCACCATCATCGAAGGGGACTCCGTTCGCACCGGCGTCACCGCCATCCTGCCCCACGGAGGGAATCTCTTCCGCGAGCGGGTGCCGGCCGGCGTGTTCGTGGGGAACGGCTTCGGCAAGCTGGTGGGCGTCACCCAGCTGGAGGAGCTCGGCGAGCTGGAGACGCCGATCCTGCTCACGTGCACGCTCTGCGTGTGGAAGGCGGCCGACGCGATGGTCGCCTGGATGCTCGAGCAGCCCGGGATGAGCGATGTGCGCTCGGTCAACGCCGTCGTCGGGGAGACGAACGACGGCGGGCTCAACGCCATCCGCTCGCGTCCCATCACGCCTGAGGCGGTGCGGCGCGCGCTCACCGAGGCGAGCGGCGGTCCGGTGCGCGAGGGGAGCGTCGGCGCCGGGACCGGGACCATCGCCTTCGGTTGGAAGGGCGGGATGGGCACGTCGTCGCGCGTGCTGCCGCGCTCGGTAGGTGGATGGCGCGTCGGCGTGCTGGTGCAGAGCAACTTCGGGGGCGTCCTCCAGGTACTCGGCGCGCCCGTGGGAAGGGAGCTGGGCCGCCACGCGTTCAAGAACGAGGTGGATGCCGAGCGTGGCGATGGCTCGATCATGATCGTGGTGGCCACCGACGCGCCGCTCTCCGACCGCAACCTGCGGCGGCTGGCCGCGCGTGGAATCATGGGGTTGGCTCGCACCGGCTCTTCCGCGTCGAACGGCTCGGGCGACTACGTCATCGCCTTCTCCACCGCCGCGTCGGTACGCCGCCGGCCGCCCGAGCGCGATGTCCCGACCGCGACGGTGGCGGAGCTGCACAACGAGCAGACGTCCGCATTGTACCAGGCGGTCGTCGAAGCGACCGAGGAGGCGATCTACAACTCGCTCTTCATGGCCACGCGGGTCGAGAGCCGCTTCGGTGCCGCCGATCCGATTCCCATCGACAAGGTGCGCGAGATCCTGCGGAAGTACGGGATCGGTCGCAGCCGGTGACAGCGGATTTCGGAGGACCGTCCATGGCGCCGCCACGGCCGGCGACGAGCGGGGGCTCTCCATGAGGCGCGGGCGGGGCGAGGCTTCCGGGAAACGGGCGGGGAGAAGCGGGAGGATAACCCGCGATGAGAGGAGAGTCGGCGACTGCTGGACCACGGATTCGGGAGGGGGGGCGCCATCGAGCGCCCCCTTTTCGCATCATTTCGTTCCGGGGTAACCCCTGAGGGGTCGGCCATTCATCACACACTGGCGTGAATGAACACCGAAAACGATGTTAGACACATGACCGTGGTACCAGCCATTCACCTCGTCTCGTTGAACGAGATCCGACAGGCCGCCCGCATCCTTCATGGCGTCGCGGTTCGCACGCCGCTCCTCCCCGATCAGGAGATGGCGCGGCGCGCCCGCGTTCCGGGCGTGTGGCTCAAGCCCGAGATGCTCCAGCGCACCGGCACCTTCAAGTTCCGCGGCGCGTACACCTTCCTGAGCCGTCTGTCGCCGCACGATCGGGCCAGCGGCGTGGTCGCGCCCTCTTCAGGCAACCATGCGCAGGCGGTGGCGGCGGCGGCGCGCCTTTTCGACACGAAGGCGACGCTGGTCATGCCCACGACGGTCACCGCGGCCAAGCGCGCGGGCGTGGAGCGCCACGGTGGGCGCGTCGTTCTTCGCGGAACGACCACCGAGGAGCGCCTCGAGGGTGCCATGGAGCTGGTGCGTGACGAGGGACTGACGCTGGTACCACCCTACGATGACGCGACCATCATCTCCGGGCAGGGGACCACCGGTCTGGAGATCGCCGAAGACCTTGCCGACGTCGGCACGGTCGTCGTCCCCGTGGGCGGCGGCGGCTTGAGCGCCGGCGTCGCCACCGCCATCAAGCTGCTGGTGCCTGACGCGCGAGTGATCGGCGCGGAGCCGGCCGGGGCGCCCAAGCTCAGCCGCGCGCGCGAGCGCGGCGAGCCGGTGCTCATCGACCACCCGAGCAGCATCGCCGACGGACTCCTCGCCGTACGGATCGGCACGGTGAACTTCGCCCACCATCAGGCGTACCTCGACGACGTGGTCACGGTGCCTGACGAGGCGATGGTCCGCGCCATGCGGCACCTGGTCGACCGCATGAAGCTGGTGGCGGAGCCGAGCGGGGCGATCACCGCGGCGGCGGTGCTGGAGGGGATCGTGAAGCCGCGTGGCAACACGGTGGTGGTGCTGAGCGGGGGGAACATCGAATGGTCGGGGCTCCGCGAGCTCCTGGGTGATGACTAGACCGCGCATCCTCCTCGCCGACGAGGACGAGTCGTTTCGTAGCGCGGTCTCCTGGCTGCTCAAGGAACAGGGCTACGAGGTGGCCCTGGTGCCGCACGGCGAATCGCCGTACGAGCACGTGCGCTCGCACGTTCCCGATCTGGTCGTGCTCGACGTCGGCACCGCGTCGGGGCGGGGGTACGAGGCGTTGGAGCGAATGCAGGCCGACGGGCAGTCGCGGCACATACCCATCCTGGCCATGTCCGCGCTCCCGCCGGCCGATGGCATCACCCGCTTGCTCAGCCTCGGCGCCACCGATTTCATCAGCAAGCCCTTCCACGCGCGCGAGCTGCTGGCGCGCATCCAGGTGCAGCTGCGCATCCGGCGCGAGCTGCTGCAGGCGAGGGAGGTGCTCAAGAGCACCGAGGACGAGCTCCAGCGCGCGCGCGACGAGTCGCAGCGCCGCGGTAACCTGGTGGACATCCTGCACGAGGTGACGGGCGATCTCTCGCCGGAGGAGATCTCGCACCTGCTCGTCAGGCGCGTGGCGCGGGCGCTGGAGATCTCGCACTGTTCGCTGATCCTGGCATCGCCGGGCGACCGCGAAGCGCGCGTCGCCACCGCCTTCGAGAACCCGGGGCTGCGCGACTTCCGCGTGGATCTGGCCAAGTATCCGGAGATCCGCGCCGCGCTGGAGCAGGGGACCGCGGTGCTGGTGGAGGACGTGCACACCAGCCCGCTCTTCGAGCGCATGCGCGCCGAGTGGGAGGCGGCGGGCACGGAGGTCTCCATCCGCTCGGTGATCGCGCTCCCCTTCGAGCTGGACGAGCGGCATCGCGGCGTGTTCTTTCTCCGGACGCGGGTGGGAGAGCCGGCCCTCGGGCAGGACGACGTGGAGTTCGCCGAGACGGTGGTGCGGGCGGCGGTGGGCGCCATGCGTCGCGCGCACGTGATCGAGGCGACGCGGGCCGACAAGGCGCGACTGGAGGTGCTCGCCACCACCGACCATCTCACCCTGGCGCTCAATCGCCGGGCGTTCATGGAGCGACTCACCACCGAGATGGATCGCGCGCGCCGGTACGCGCTCAACCTCTCGCTGCTGATGATCGACCTCGACCACTTCAAGCGCGTCAACGACACCTACGGTCACCTGGTGGGGGACGAGGTGCTGCGCGAAGTGGCCAAGACGCTCCAGCGCGAAGCGCGCACGGTGGACGTGGTGGCGCGATACGGCGGAGAGGAGTTCTGCGTCATCTTGCCGGAGACCACGGCCGAGGGCGCGATGGCGTTCGGCGATCGCGTGCGCAGCCGGATCGCGACGCAGCCGGCGGTGAGCGACAAGGATTTCCGTGGCCTGCACATCACCGTGAGCGTGGGAGTGGCGACGATCCCCAATGCGCGCGTCAACACCCCGGAGGACTTCATCGCGCTCGCCGACGAGGCGCTGTACCGCGCAAAGGCCCAGGGTCGCAACCAGGTATCCGCCTGACGCGCCCGAGGCGCGACCGAGCTGCACATGAGCGTCCGTTGTCCGCGGTGCGATGGCATCTACCCGAACGGGGCGAACTTCTGCACGAAGGACGGCACGCGTCTGGTGCCGATGCCTTCGAGCGCGCCGGTGCCGCCGGCCGCGAGCGCCCCGACGCCGGCGCACCCGGGCCTTCGCCGCCACCGTGGCACCACGACGCGCGACGCCAGCCCCGCCCCTCCCGCCGCGGGATCGCTCGAACTCTCCAAGCTCGTGGGGCAGGTGCTCGACGACCGCTATCGCGTGGCCAAGAAATTGGGAGAGGGCGGGATGTCGCACGTCTTCCTGGCCCTGGACATCACCAGCGGCGAGCGGGTGGCGATCAAGATCCTCTCCCCGTCGCTCTCCAAGGACAAGAGCGCGCTGGCCCGGCTCCGGCGCGAGGCCGCGTTAGGCAGCCGGCTGGCGCACCCGAACGTCTGTCACATCATCCGCATGGGAGAGACCGAATACGGGCTCATCTACATCGTGATGCCGTACATCGAGGGCGAGCTGCTGTGCGACATCACCTATCGCGCGGGGCAGCTCTCCCTGGAGCACACGGTGCGCTTCGTGCGCGACATCGCCGCCGGACTCCACGTGGCCCACACCCTCGGCATCATCCACCGTGATCTCAAGCCGGAGAACGTGATCATCAGCGCGGCGAGCGGTCAGGAGCGCGCGGTGGTGATGGACTTCGGGCTGGCCAAAGAACGACGGGTCGGGCCGGAGATCGGGAAGCTCACCGCCACCGGCATCGTGCTGGGCACACCGGAGTTCATGTCTCCCGAGCAGCTGCGCGGGAAGCCGCTGGACCCTCGGTCGGACATCTATTCCCTGGCGCTCATGGCCTACGAGATGCTCACCGGCAAGCTGCCGTTCATCGGGCGCTCGCAGCAGGATGTCATGATCGCCCGTCTCAAGGGTGATCCGCTCCCCTTGAGGGAGGTGCGTCCCGAGCTCTCCTTCCCGCCCCGGGTGAACGAGGTGCTGGCCAAGGCGCTGGCCCGCGATCCGGCGCAGCGCTACGCCACCGCGCCGGAGATGGCCGAGGCGCTGGAGAGCGCGGCCAGCGGGAAGGGCGGGAGCGGCGTCCTCGGCCGACTCCTCGGACGGTGAAGGTCCGCGTCTTCCGTGTACCGTACGACTCCGGACACCGGGGGCGCCGCATGGGCGCCGGGCCCGACGCGCTGGCACCGGTGGTGGCCGAGACGCTGCGCGAGGCGGACCACGAGACCTGCGTGGAGCTCGTCGAGAGCAGGCGCGACTTCCTGACGGAGAATGGCGTCGGCTTCGAGCTCATGCGCCTGCTCTCGCTTCGCGTGAACGACGCGCTGCGCGCGGGCGAGCTCCCGATGGTCCTCTCGGGGAACTGCGGCGTGGCGGTCGGGACGATCGCCGCACTCGGACCGGCGCGTACCGGAGTGCTGTGGCTGGACGCGCACGGCGAGTTCAACACCCCCGACACGACCCGCAGTGCCTTTCTCGACGGGATGGGTCTCACCGTCGCCACGGGTCGGAGCTGGTCGGCGATGGCGCGGGAGATCGTCGGCTTCACGCCCCTCCCCGACGAGAACGTGGTCCTGGTCGGCACCCGCGATCTCGATGCGGCGGAGCGAGAGGCGCTCGGCAAGTCGTTCATCTCGGTGGTGAGCCCCGACGCGCTCGACTCGGTGGGCGTGCGCGTGGCGGTGGGGCGAGCGCTCGAGCGATTGGACGGCCGCGTGTCGCGCCTCTACGTGCACATCGACGTCGACGTGTTCGACGAGCGCGTGGTACCGTCCAACGAATTCGGCGACGAGCGCGGACTCTCGCTCGACCAGGTGGCGGAGGTGCTGGCCACCGCCAGGGATCGGATGACGATCGGCGCGGTGGGGATCGCGTCCTACGACCCGGCGGCCGACCCGGAAGGAAGGACGCCGCCGATCGTGGCGAGGCTCGTCCGCGACGTCCTTCGCTGAGCCGGGTGCGGCGATCAGTCGCGCCGGTCGCCGCGGTCCCCCTGTCCCTTGCGTGATTCGGTCTTGGCGCGGCCTTTCACATCCTGGCCGAGCGACCGGTCCACGGAGTCCTGCTCCGTGAACTGACCCTGCGCATCCCGACGTGCATAGCGCTTTCCGCCCCGCGGATCCACGAGCTCGCGTCCCTTCGAGCTCCTGCCGCCGCTTCGGCCGCCACTCCGGCCGCCACTCCGGCCGCTCCCCTTTCGTGCGGTCATGCGATCTCCTCGAAATGGGTTCGCTCGCCCGGGCGCAAGAATGCAGCCGGTGCCGTACGCGCCGGGCGGAAGTCGGCGCTCGCGGACGTTGCCGACCGTCGGGCGCGCCGCGAGATTTGAGAGGTGAAGCGCTACACCGCCTTCGAGCCGCCCGAGTACGTCGCCTGGACGCGCGACGACGAGGCGTGCCGTGCCTTCCGCGCCACGCTGGAGCAGCACCCCGATCGCGCGAGTGTCATCGCCGCGCTGCCGAGGGAGCGGCTGCTGGACATGTACCGCGGGCTCCTCCGGAACCGGCTCACCGACATCGCGCTCAAGCGCATGGTGCGGCAGGGGGTGATCTCGAAGGCATGGCTCGGCACCGGGGAGGAGGCGTCGACCATCGGCCCGGTGCACGCGCTGCGCCGGCCGCCGGCGGTGGCGCCTCACGAAGACACCGACGTGGTGGGGCCGATGATCCGAAACTCCGGCGCCTGTCACGAGATGGGGATGCCCATCGCCGACATCCTGCGCGCCTACATGGCCACCGCGGACAGCCCGAACGGCGGACGGGACGGCCACTACGGGGCGCTCGGCACCGGTGTGCTCCCCCCCATCAGCCACGTCGGCGACATCGTCCCCGTCATCACGGGAATCGCGCTCTCGTTCACGATGCGCGGGAGCGATCGGGTGGCGCTCACCTGGATCGGCGATGGCTCGACCAAGGCGGGCGTCTCGCACGAGGGTCTCAACTTCGCGGCCGTACGGAAGGCGCCGGCGATCTTCATCATCCAGAACAACCAGGTGGCGCTGGGCACCCGTCTCTCGCAGCACCACCTGGCCGGGGACGGCGGATTCGCCGACTGGCCGCGCGCGTACGGGATGTGGGGCGGCGTGTTCGACGGGAACAACGTGCTCGACGCGTACGCGCTCACCTCGCTGGCGGTGGAGCGGTGCCGGCGCGGTGAGGGACCGGCGCTGCTGGTGGCGGAGACGTTCCGCATGGGTGGCCATGCCACGCACGACGAGGCCGAGGCGCGGCGCACCTTCGAGGCTTCGCTCTTCAGCACCTGGGGCCAGCGCGACCCCATCGCGCTGTTCGAGGAGTACCTCACCGACGAAGGCGTGCCGCGCCACGACCTGTCAGGCATCGAGAGCGAAGTCGAGAGCGAGGTGGAGGGCGCGCAGGAGGAGGCGGTGGCCTCTCGTCAGGCACGCATGCCGGCACCGGAGAGCGCGTTGCGGGGCGTGTACGCGGAGCCTTCCACGACGTGAGGCGCGCGGCGCTCGTCTCGGCGGCGCTCCTCGCCGTGGCCTGCGGCCGCCGCGATGATGCGCGCCCACGAATCGGCCAGGGGGACACCGCCGCGGTGCCCGAATCGCTGGCAGTGCCCGGCGACAGCGCCCGCAAGACGTTCGGCACGGTGATCCAGCTCGGCTCCTTCACCGAGCAGGAGCGCGCCAAGGCGCTGCGGGATGAGCTGGAAGAGGAGGGGTGGCGTCCGTGGATCACGCGCGCCACGGTGCAGGGAGCGGAGCGCTGGCGCGTGAACGTGGCGCCGCTCTACGACGGCTTCAAGCTCGGCCTGGCGCGCGCCACGGCGGACATCCTCCACGCGCACGCCCGCGACGCGCTGCTGGTGGAGGACTCCATTCCGGTGCTCGCTCGCACCGACAGCGTGGACGTCTTCGCCGGATGGATCTCCACCACGCCGGTGAGCCAGAAGCAACCCTTCATGATCGGTCAGGCGCGATGGCTGCTGTCGCCCGATTCGACGGCGATGATCGTGCTCCAGCACAACACCGCGGTCGAGAACGAGCCGCTGCCGAACGAGTTCGTGTACGCCTCCAATCGCGATGGCCAGTGGGGCCCCTTCCGCTCGTGGGACGTGACGCCCTCACCCGACTGGCGGTGGCTGGCGTGGGGGAAGCCGTTCGTGATGAACCCGCCACGGGAGCAGGACTCGGTGGGCGTGGCGCAGTGGGAGCCGGTGGCGGCGCTGGCCGGGATGGACGCCGAGCAGGTAGCGGCCGCGTCCTTCGCCTCGAGCGCCATGGGATACCAGCGCGGATTCTCCCAGGCCGTGGTGGTGCCTCTCCGGCCACCGGCGTTTCAGAACGAAGGGGAGCGCGATGCGAATGCGCTGCCGATGAGCGGCGGATGGCGCGTCCGCTGGACGCTGGACGGGCGGCTGGCCGCGTTCGGAAGCAATCCGGAGCGCGCGCAGTCCGACGCACCGTCCCGGCGGTGGACGCTGGTGGAGCCGGCCAATCGTGAAGTGCGCGACACGATCGACGACATCACACGACTGGCGCGCGTCCCGTGGAACGTGGGTCCGACGCTCGACGTCTCCACGCCGGTGGACTTCAACGCCACGCGGCGCATGCGGGTGGGTGCGCTCACGGTGGAGAGCCGCGACGGCTTCGTCCGCGTCTACGGCAGCGCCGACGGAAGGCGGCTCTCGCGGATCATCGGACCCGGCGCGGCGCTCGGCGCCACCCGGGGGGCGCACTTCATCGCCGCGGTCATTCCGCGCCCGGCATCGAGCACCGCCGAGGGTGAGGCACCGATGCGCCTGGTGGTGTATCAGGTCAACCGGTAGCGCCTGCCGGGGGGAGCGTGCGGGGGCGGAAGACTGGCACGCCATATGACGGTGCCGTAGGCCACGTCGTCCTCTAGTGAGCCGGCGCTATGCGCCGGGGCCGTCCCATTCACACTCCGATGAGCTCCTACACCCTCCGCGCCTTCACCTCCGGCGTGGCCGTCCTGGCTGCTCTGGCCGTCCCTCCGACGCCCGCGGCCGCTCAGGACGTCCTGACCCGGGCGAATTCGCTCCTTGCCGCCGGCCGCGTCTTCTCCGCCGAGACGCTGTACTACGCCGCCGTCCGCCGCACGCCTCGCGACCCGGAGGCGCGTCTGGCGCTGGGGCGTTACCTCGCCTCGCGAGGGGCCCTCAAGGTAGGAGCGGTGCTCATGGAGGAGGCTCGCTTTTTCGGGGGCGACGCGAAGCTCGTGGCCGAGAGCCTGGTCCCGGTGTACGAGCGGCTGGGGGAATACGGCGCGCTGGCGTCGCTCCCGGGCTCCCCTTTGGCCTATCCGCAGCGCTCCCGCGCCGAGTGGCTGCGCGAGCATCCGCAGACCATGGGCGGACCGGACAGCACCACGGTGCAGCTGGTGCCCAGCGACAGCCGGACCTTCGGGCGGCTGCGACTGGTGATCGGCGGCGACACCGTGGTGGCGGTGCTCGATCCGCGTGCGTCGGGGCTCACGCTCGACACGGCGTGGGCGCGCCGGAAGATGGTGCGGACCTTCGCCTCGCGCGGGGAGCGGGACCCGCAACGCATGGTTGGCGTGGTCGCTTCGGCGCAGATCGGCGAGCTCGCGATCAACAACCTGGCCGTCTCCTTCGCGCCGCTCCGCGGGGCGGGCTCGGCGCTACTGGGCTTCGACCTGCTGGCGCGGCTGGCGCCGACGATCGACCCGCAGACGGGCGTGATGATGGTGCGGCGGGAGGGCCGGGTGGCTCGCAACCTGGAGGGGACGCGGCTGCCGACGCTCGTTCAGTCCGGCGGCCTGTGGCTGCTCCGCGGCGACCGGCTGGTGGCGCTCAACAGCGCCGACGGTTGGAATCTGCTGCAGGGCAAGCGCTGGACGATCGACGCCAGGCGAGGGGCGATCGTAGTCCAGACGTTGTAAAATGCTCCTCGAGGAGACGACGGTGCTCTATCGCCCCGTCGGCGCCGCCGAGTTCGCGCTCCTCGTCCGCAACGGCTTCAGCGGCTTCCCGGCCCGCCTCCCCCACCAGCCGATCTTCTATCCGGTGACGACCGAGGCGTACGCCGCCCAGATCGCGCGCGACTGGAACACGAAGGATGCGGCCTCGGGGTACGTGGGCTACGTCACGCGCTTCGTGGTACGGCGCGATTTCCTGTCGCGGTACCCGCTGCGCACGGTGGGAAGCTCGGCCCACCAGGAGTACTGGATTCCGGCGGAGCATCTGGAAGAGCTGAACCGGAACATCGTCGGGGACATCGAGGTCATCTCCGAGTACCGGGCGGAGTGAGGGCAGATGGCAGATCGAGATCGCGGATATGTGCGATGTGCGATCGACATATGACGATATGACGATGGCATCGCGGAGGTGCGATGTGGATGTGCCATGTGCGAGGGGCTCCGATTTCACGTCGGGGCCCCTCGCACATCCTCAGTACAGATCGTCCATCGCACCTGCAATCGTCAGATCGTCATATGTCGATCGCACATCGTTCCTGATGGACTTTTCAACGACGTGCGTCCGGTCGTAAATTGGCTCTCCTCACTCCTGACCCGTAGGATGCTCCTCCGCCTCCTCTTCCTGCTCGTGCTGGCCGCGCCGACGCTCGCCGCGCAGGGCTCGGGCGGTGCCGGGATGGCGGTCATCCGGGGGACCGTGTACGACAGCGTCACGCACACCTTCCTCGCCGGCGCGGTGGTGCAGGTGCTGAGCGATTCCGGCGGCCGTCGCGCATACACGGCGACGTCGGACGCGCGGGGGGAGTTCGAGGTGCGCGAGGTGCCGCCGGGGCGCTACATCGCCGGGTTCTTTCACGAGGCGTTCGACGTCCTCGGCGTCGCGCCGAGCGCGAAGCGGCTGCTGGTCGCCGAGGGCGACACGATACACATCGCGTTGGCCACTCCCGGTACGCCCGGCGTGATGCGGGCGCTCTGCCGCCGGCGGGAGACGCGAGATTCGACCGGCGTGGTGCTCGGCTTCGTACGCGACGCCGAGAGCGGCGCGCCGCTCGCGGGCGGCACGGTAGCGGTCACCTGGCCGGAGATCGTGATTCGGGTGAACGCGGCGCGCAACGAGCGGCGGACGGTCGCGGTCAAGACCGACGCCGACGGCTGGTTCGCGGTGTGCGGCGTTCCCTCCGACGCCGACGTGGCGCTGCGCGCCGAGCTCCCACGGGACTCGAGCGGCTTCGTGCCGGTGGAGGTGAAGCCCCATGGAATCGTCAGGCAGGATCTTCGTGTCAGTCGCCTCAATACGTCCGGGGTGATCGCCGCCGACTCGTCGAGCGCGCTGCGCGCGACCGGCGCGCCGGTGGTGAGCGTCAGCCGCGGGACGGCGCGCCTCATCGGCAAGGTGGTGCGCCCCGACGGCGCTCCGATCCCCGACGCGCAGCTCACGCTGTGGGGGAGCGACGCCGGCGCGGTATCGGGAGAGGACGGGTCGTTCAGCATGGGGGAATTACCGGGTGGTACGCACACGCTCGAGGTTCGCTACGTCGGATTTCTCCCGAGGCGCATTCCGGTGGAACTGACGCGCGACCGAACCACGAACGTGCTGGCCGTCGTGTCGGAGCGGCTGCCGGTGCTCGATGCGGTGGTCGTCTACGGCAAGCGCACGCGGCCGAGCCGGCTCAGCGAGGTGATGGAGCGACGCCAGCGCGGCGCGGGGCGATTCGTGACGCGCGAGGACATCGAGAGGCTTCCGGTGTTCGAGACCGTGGATCTGTTGCGGCGCATGCCGGGCGTCCGCGTGCTGCCGAACGGGCCGGGTCACCTGGTGCTGATGCGCGACGGCTGCATCCCGATCCTCTGGGTGGACGGATTCAAGTACGAGAAGCTGGATGAGCAGCAGCTGGCGATGCCGCGGCCGAGCGAGATCGCGGTGATGGAGGTGTACAACGGCGCCGCCCAGATTCCGGCGCAGTTCGGTTCCATCGACGCCTGCGGGGCGGTGGTCATCTGGACGGGGCAATAGCCGCGAAGCGCTACGACCGCGCGTACTTCGATCGCTGGTATCGCGATCCGCGCCATCGCGTGAGCTCGCGCGGCGCGGTGGCGCGCCGCCTGAAGATGGTGGTGTCGCTGGCGGAGTACTTCCTCGAGCGTCCGGTTCGATCGATGCTCGACGTGGGCGCCGGGGAGGGGGAATGGGGACGACAGCTGCGCGTGCTGCGCCCCCGCGCGCGCTACGTCGGCGTCGATCCCAGCCAGTACGCCGTGTCCCGCTTCGGCGCGCGCCGCGGCATCCGGCTGGGCCGCTTCGGCGATCTCGACCAGCTCGCATTGCGAGGGCGCTTCGACGTGGTCGTTTGCTCGGGGATGCTCAACTACCTCGACGACCGCGAGCTGGCTCGCGGTCTTCGCCACGTGCACGCCCTGCTGCGCGGCGTGGCCTACCTCGAGATCTTCACGGGGCGCGACGAGGTGGAAGGAGACACGACCGGCTGGCAGCGCCGCCCACGTCCGTACTATGAGCGCCTGCTCCGACGCACCGGCTTCGCTCAGTGTGGACCACACGTGTGGATACCGAGGGATTTTGACGGAGTGGTTACGGAGTATGAGGTAAGACTTTAAAGAGGGAGAGGAACTGCGAACGGCGCGGCATTGGGCATTGGGCATTCGGCATTCGGGTCTTGGCGGAGAGATTCCGTCGCGGGAGCCCGAATGCCCAATGCCGAATGCCTAATGCCGCCCTTGCCGTTGCCGTTCTCCTCCCTCCTCCCTCCTCCCTCCTATACGAGACGTCGAATTGACTCCACCCCCCTCCGACTACACCACCTCACTTCTCACCCTCCTCGGCAACTCCGACCCCTTCGTGGTGCAGGGCGAGCTGGTGGAGGCGCTGCGAGGGGCGATCGCGGGAATCGCCGAGGTCGATCTCCGCCGGCCCGAGCGGGAGGGGAAGTGGTCGATCCTTCAGGTGGTGCAGCACCTCACCGACAACGAGCTCGTGTACGGGTATCGCATCCGCATGATGCTCACTCACGAGAAGCCCGAACTGCCGCGGTACGATCGGGACGCGTGGGCGGCGCGGCTGCGCTATCACGATGCGCCGGCCGGCGACGTGCTGGAGGAGCTGGGCGCGCTGCGGCGACGGAACCTCCGGTTGCTCCAGGCGCTGACGCCTGACGAGCTGGACCGCGTGGGCTTGCACGCCGAGCGCGGCGAGGAAAGCGTGCGAACGTTCATCTCGCTGGTGGCCGGACACGACCTGCTGCACCGGCGGCAGATCGACAGGATCAGGAAGACGCTGGAGTTGTGAGCGGCGCGTTCGCGTTCGGGCCCCGGCCCGGCACGCCGTTCAGCGCGTTATCTTCTGCCGATGCGGATCATCGAGCTGGAGCGACCCGATGGCTACGAGCGTCTGCTCCTTGGGGTCGACGAGCAGGTCGGCTATCGGGGGCTGATCGCCATCCACAGCAGCGCGCTCGGCCCCGCCGTGGGCGGCACTCGTTTCTGGCGCTACGGCTCGGACGAGGAAGCGATCACCGACGTGCTCCGCCTGGCGCGGGGCATGACGTACAAGAACGCGATGGCCGGTCTGCCGCTGGGCGGAGGCAAGGCCGTGATCATCGGCGACCACCGCCTCACGAGGCGCGAGCCGATTTTTCGGTCGCACGGGCGTTTCGTCGAGAGCCTCGGAGGCGAGTTCGTGACCGCCGAGGACATCGGCACCAGTCCGGAGGACATGGAGCTGGTGCGTCGCGAGACCGCGCACGTGGCCGGTCTCGTGGACCGGTCGGGCGACCCCTCCCCCGTGACCGCGCGCGGCGTCTTTCGCGCCATACAGGCGAGCGCACGGTGGCGCTGGGGCTCGGACGATCTCACCGGGAGGAGGGTGGCGGTGCAGGGGCTCGGCCACGTCGGCTATAATCTGTGCCGCGAGCTGGCCGCGGCCGGCGCGTCGCTCGTCGTGTCGGACATCGACGGCGAGCGAGTTCGGCGAGTGGTGAGCGAGCTCGGTGCGCGAGCGGTGGACCCCGATGCGATCTGCACCGAGCGCGCCGACATCTTCGCGCCGTGCGCGTTCGGCGGCGTCGTCAACGACGTCACCGTGCCGGGCTTTCAGGTGGCGATCGTGGCCGGGGCCGCGAACAATCAGCTACTGGAGGAGCGTCACGGCGACGCGCTGGCGGGCCGGGGGATTCTCTACGCGCCCGACTACGTCGCCAACGCCGGTGGCGTCATCAACGGCTCGCGCGAGCTCCTGAGCTACGACGAAGCCTCGGTGCGCGAGCGGGTGGAGGGGATTTACGACACGATCCTCGGAGTCTATGAGCTGGCGCGGAGGAAAGGCGTGTCCACCAATCGGGCCGCCGATGAGCAGGCGGAGAAGCGAATGAGGGAGGAGAGGGAAAGGAGGAAGGAAAAGGCGACCGCTGGAGCTCGCTCGCCGGGCGACTCCTCCCTCCACACTCCTCCGCGCTCACGGCTGGTCGACCTGTCTCACACCGTCGTTCACGGCATGACGACGTATCCGGGACTTCCAGGTCCGCTCATCTGCGACTTCATGAGCAGGGAGCAGTCTCGCGGGCGGTACGCTCCGGGGACCGAGTTTCACATCGGGAAGATCGAGATGGTGGCGAACACCGGGACGTACGTGGACGCCCCCTTTCATCGGTACGAGCATGGGAAGGATCTGGCCGAGCTGCCGCTCCAGTCGCTGGCGAATCTGGAGGCGGTGGTCGTGCGAGCGCGCGGCGCGGGGCGCGCGATCGGCGGCGAGCACTTCGACGGTCTGGACGTCGGCGGAAAGGCGGTGCTGGTGGAGACCGGCTGGGATGCCAACTGGGGGAGGGACAGCTACCTCTCGGGCCATCCCTATCTCACTCCTCAGGCAGCGGAGCTGCTGGTGCGGCGCGGGGCGGCACTGGTGGGGATCGACTCGCTCAACATCGACGACACCGACGACCCGTATCGGCCGGTGCACACTGCGTTGCTGGGTGCCGACATCCCCATCGCCGAGCATCTCACCGGGCTCGATCGCATCCCGGAGCGCGGGGCCCGCTTCTTCGCGGTGCCGGTGAAGGTCAAGGCGTTCGGAACCTTTCCGGTGCGCGCCTTCGCGCTGCTACCGGCGTCCTCCGCCTGACGTGCCGACGGTCTTCACCCACGCCATCGCGGTAGGCATCGTCGGCGCGGGCGCGGGGCGCGCCCTTCCGCCGCGCGTCGTGGCGCTCGGTGCCCTCTTCGCGGCGCTTCCCGATCTCGACGTCATCGGGTTCAAGCTCGGGATCTGGTACGGCCACATGCTCGGCCATCGCGGGCTGTCGCATTCGCTGCTGGCGGCGGCGGTGCTGGCGGGGATGCTGGTGGCACACCCGGCCGTGGGCGGTGCGGCCCGGCGGACGCGACTGACCGCGTGGTGCTTTCTCTTCGCCGCCATCTCGTCGCATGGCGTGCTCGACGCGATGACCGATGGGGGCCTGGGCGTCGGCTTTTTCGCGCCGTTGAGCAACGAGCGCTACTTCCTGCCGTGGCGACCGATCGAGGTGTCGCCCATCGGGGCGCGGTTCTTCAGCGCCCGTGGACTCGGAGTGCTGGCGAGCGAGCTGCGGTGGGTCGTGCTGCCGTCGCTGGCGATCGCGCTGGCGATGATCGCCTGGCGGCGCGCGCGCGGGCCCGCCGGTGACTCACGCGCGCCCCGACTCTCGCTATAGCGACCGTCGGGTTCCGCCTCGCAAGAGGCGGATGACGAAGAGCAGGAGCACGGCCCCGATGAACGCGACGAAGATCGTGCCGGCAATTCCGCCGAAGGGCGATGCCCAGCCCATCCGCGAAAAGAGCCAGCCGCCGATGAAGGCGCCGATGATCCCGATGATGATGTCGCCGATGATGCCGAGCCCGACTCCGCCCATCACCAGCGAGGCGAGGAGGCCGGCGATCAGGCCGACGATGATCCAGGTGAGAATGTCCATGTCGTCTCCGGATTCGTGTGCGATCGTGCGCACGGGGAAGGGCAACTCGCGTGCCCGCTTCCGGAGCGCGCTTCGCGCTAACGGCCGATCTTCCGGAGCTCCACGAGCAGGCAACGATCCTGCACGACATCGATTCCTTCCCGAGCCAATCGTTCGGCGGCCTCGGCATTACGGATGCCGGACTGAAACCAGACGACCTTCGGGCGCTTGGCGAGAATGTCAGCCACGTGCGGCGGGATGTCGTGCGGGCGTCGGAAGACGTTGACCATGTCCACCTCGCCCGGAACGTCAGCGACCTTGCGATAGATTGGTTGCCCGAGCACCTCGGTGAGCTCCGGATAATAGACCGGCACCGGAACGATCTCGTATCCGGCCTGCTGCGCGTACTCGGCGACGTAATACGCCGGCTGCCCCGTATGCTCCGGCTTGATCCCGAGCACGGCGATCCGCCGCGTCGCCTCGAGGATGCGCCGCAGGCCGGCCGGTGAGTCGATCAGATGGTCGCGCCAGGAGTCGGGCATGCGGATAGTCATGGGAAGAAGCGTGCGAGAGCGCGGGGAGCGGGGAGCGGGAAGCGGCCGCGCGGAGCGCGGCCTGTGGGGAGCGCAGGCGGAGACGGTAGTCATCAGGTGTGTCGTCGCTCCCCGATCCCCGCTCCCCTTCAGCTAACTGACTGCGAAGGGTAACTTTACGTCTCGTTTCACCCTCCTGGAGACCGTCTCGTAATGCGGATGCTCGTACTTGGAGCGGGGCTGCAAGGCTCCGCTTGTGCTTTCGACCTGCTTCAGAATCCCGAAGTCCGCGAGGTAAGGCTCGCCGATCTTCGCCACGACCACCTACCCGAGTTCCTGGCCCCCTACTCCGGAAAGCGGCTCCTCCCCACCGTGCTCGACGTCCGTGACCACGAGGCGACGTCGGCGGTGATGCGCGAAAGCGATGCGGTGATGAGCGCGATCCCGTACTACTTCAATCTCGACCTGGCGCGCCTGGCGGTCGAGGCCGGAACGCACTTCGCCGATCTCGGCGGGAACACGGAGATCGTCTTCCAGCAGAAGCGGCTCGAGGATCGAGCACGCCAGCAGGGGATCACCATCATCCCCGACTGCGGGCTCGCGCCGGGGATGGTCAACATCCTGGCGCAGTACGGAATCGAGAAGCTCGACAGGGTCAGGAGCGTGCGCATCTACGTCGGTGGCCTTCCGCAGCATCCCGAACCGCCGCTCAACTACCAGATCGTGTACTCGCTGGAGGGCGCGCTCGACTACTACACGACGCTCTCCTGGGTCGTGCGCGACGGGAAGCGCACGCAGGTGAAAGCGCTCTCCGAGCGCGAGCGCACGGATTTCCCCAAGCCGGTCGGGGAGCTCGAGGCATTCCACACCGCCGGCGGCCTCTCCACGATGGCGTTTCGCTACGAGGGCAAGATCCCGACGATGGAGTACAAGACGCTCCGATATCCCGGGCACGCCCAGATCATGGAAGCGATTCGCGACCTCGGCCTGCTCGACCTGACGCCGGTGGATGTGAAGGGAACGAAGGTGATCCCGCGCGACGTGTTCATCGCCACCGTCTCACCGCGCCTGACGAAGCCGAGGGGCCGCGACCTCGTGGCGCTGCGCGTGCTGTGCGAGGGAACGAAGGACGGCAAGAGCAAGCGCGCCGGCTTCGAGCTCCTCGACTACTACGACGAAGCCCGCGGGATCAGTGCCATGATGCGGACGACGGGCTACTCCCTCTCGATCACGGGCCAGATGCAAGCCCGAGGGGAGATCACCCCGCCCGGGGTCTGGACGCCTGACGAGTGCGTCCCCGGCCAGCGCTACGTGGAGGAGCTGGGGAAGCGAGGAGTGCACGTGAGGGAGATCGAGTAGGGAGGGCCAGCCCGTACCCTGGCCGCTAGACCCCCCTCTCGACCCGTCCTCACTCCCTCCGGAACGCCGCCAGCGTCGCGCCCATCGCGTCGATGGTGGTGCGCGCGTTCCACCGATCGGTGCCGTTGTACAGGAAGGCGAACGCGAGCAGCTCGCCATCCTCGGCGGTGACGTAGCCGGCGAGCGAGATCACGCGGTTGGTGGTGCCCGTCTTGGCGTGGAGATTCCCCTGCGCCGGCGTCAGCCGCATCCGACCGCGCAACGTCTCGGACTCACCTGCCACCGGGAGCGACGCGTGGAAAGCGTCGGCCCAGGGGGCACGATGAGCGAACGACAACAGCTGCACCAGCGAGCGCGCCGTTGCCCGATCCAGCACCGACAGGCCGCTGCCATCGGCCGCGTGCACCGAGCCCGGCGCGGCGCCGACCTTGTCCACCATGAACTGCTGAAGGAGCTGATTGGCGAACGCCGTGCTCACGCTCCCTTCCGGCGCTCGAGCGCGCGCCGCGTTCCTGAAGATCAGCTCGGCGAAATGATTGTTGCTCTCGCGATTCATCACGGAGAGGAGACGCGAGAGCGGCGGCGAGGGAAGCACGGTGAGCGGCATCGCGCCCTCTCCCGCGAATCCGGAACGCGTGGCTCCCTCGATCACGACGCCACGCACGGCGAGGGCCCGCCGAAGAGCGCCCGCGGTGAAGGTCGCGGGATCCTCCACCACGACCTGGTATCGGCGCTCCCCGGCCCGTGCGCCGACCCACCCGCGCACCTCGATGGTGCCTGACGGGGTCGTGTGCGCCATGATGCGCGCGTCGCGCCCGCCATTGGTGCGTACGTTGCTGCTCACCTGGATCTCGGTGGCGGGATCGAGCGTGACCGTGGCCGGACGGCCGCTCACCGTGGGCTGCACCACGATCCACACCAGATTCTCGTTGAGCGAGAGCGCGGACACGCGCGCCGCGTAGCCCGCTCCGAGGTAGCGGCTCAGCCACCCCTCGGGAATTCGCTCGGCGGCGAAGGCGCTGGCGTCGGCAACGAGATCGCCCCGCACCCGGCGGACGCCGGCCTCCAGCACGCGCTGGGCGAGCGACTCGGCCGGCGCCGCCGGTCCGCCGCTCAGGAAGCGACTGGAGAAGCCAGGGTCGCCTCCCCCTCTGAGAATGAGGTTGCCCGTTAGCGTTCCGTCGGCGGCCAGTTCACCCTCGCGCAACACCTGGGTGGTGAACTGGTGCTCCGGTCCGAGCTGGTCAAGCGCCAGCGCGGTGCAGAACAGCTTCATGTTCGACGCCGGGAGGAGCGCCCCGTCGGCGTTGACGGAATAGAGCGTGTCGCCGCGAGTGAGCGACATCACGAGCACTCCCCAATCGCCGCTCCGGGTCCTGGCACCCAGCATGGTGCCGAGGTCGCTCACCAGCGCGGTGGCGCTGTGGGGCGTGGTGTGTCGGAGGGGCGGAGCCACTGCCGCACGCGAGCGAGCGCGCGAGCGAGCCCGGCGCGGGGAGCGCTTGGCGCGCCGTTGCGGAGCCGCGGGCCCAACTCCGGCGCCCCCGGGAGCCTCCTCGACGCTGGCAGGCCCTTCGGTCTGCTGGAGGCCGAAGGCCGGCGCGGGGTCCGAAGCGATGAACAGCGCCGCGGCGAGCAACCACAAGGAAACTCGCGCAAGCAGGATGGATTGTCGCAAGATTATACGCACCATGACGATCGGCGGAGAAGCAACTCGTGTTCCAGACGCCGCGACGGCGCCCAGGCCCGGAACGGCTGAATGGTGTCGGCGGAGATGCGCCTGATAGCGGCGGGAAGCCACAGCCTAGCGCTCCACCTTCGCCGACACAACCTGCGGCTATGAATTAGCCACGAACCAGTGAGCGGAGCGTCACGAAATCCACGCGTGGCGGATCAAAATCCGGTGAGGCGGACGTCGCCCTGCGTGGAGTGGGCCACGATGCGCGCCCCGCCGTCGCCGAGCCGGCCGCGAACGGTGTTGCATCGCGCCGGTGGTGTGGCCGAGTCGTTCCCGGATGTCGTGCATGCGGCGTCGTTCGCGCGCTGAAGATCGGCCAGCGCGAGCTCGAGCGTGGGTGAGCGCAGCTCGCCCTCGAGCACGACGGTCGCGGCCACGCCGGGGGTGACGCGGATGGTGAGGTCGCCCGAGTGCGAGCGGAGCGAGGCGAGCGACCGAAGCCCGCCGATGAGCGACAGGGCCGCGTCCCCCACGCGCGTCTGGATCGACACGGTATCGGCGTCGCCGGCCATACTCACGGCAACGCGAGCAGTGTCGGTGCTCACGCGCGTGACGCGAGAGCGCAGCCCGGTGAGGAGCACGGCGCCGGAGCGCGTGCGTACGTCGAGCTGCGACGCCTCGATGCCGCTGCCGCTGACGCTCGCCGTGTCGCTCCGAACCTGCACCAGCGCTCCCGTTGCCTGCGATATCACCGTCGGCGCGGTGGCGGTGTTGATGATGAGCGAGCCATCGGTGGACGTCGTCTTGATCGTGCCCGCCGCGACATCGAGCGTGAGCGGTCCGCGCACGCTGTCGGCCTGCACCTCGGCGTTGCTGGCGGAGACGCGCACACCCGCGTCGACGCCGACGATCGTCACCTTGCCGACCGCGACATCGAGGATGACGCTCCGCCCCGCGGGGACCTTCGCCACGATGGTCGCCTGCGCCCGGAGCCCGCCTTTGCCCCTGGTGATCTCGACGCTGCGCCCGGTGACGCCCGACCCGAAGCTCCCGTCCTCGGCGACGTTCACCCGTGTCGATCCCCGCGGCTGCAGCGCGGAGGTGAACTTCACCCCGGGAAGACGCGCGCGCAGGGTCGCCCGAGCGCCGGCCCTGCCCGTGTCGATCGTCATCTGCGCCGCATCGGCGCCGATGCGCGTGACCTCGACGACGGTGGCGTCGCCATCGCCACGCTCCAGACGAACCTCGCCGACGAGCACGTAGAGATGCACGGTGTCGCCGGCGATCTCGAAGCGCTGCGGCGGCAGCTTCACCTCCTCCGCCGGCTTCCCGCCGGAGGCACAGGCCGCGAGCACGAAGAGCGAGCCGGCCGTCATCACGTCAACGAGTCTTTCACGCATCGATTGCGCATCTCCGGGGAAGTGAATCGCGAAACCGCCTTCCTGAAACACCTCAGACCTTGAGGATGATCCGCTTGCGATACAGCACTGCCATCACCCCGAGCCAGAGCAGTACGTAGGACACGGCGAAGAGGAGCGACGCGTTTCTGGGCGCCAGCCACGACGCGAAGGCGCTCTGATAGATCGCGCTCTGCAGCGACACGATGCCGCCCGCGTGCTCCACCTTCACCAGCGAATAGATCGTCCGCGCCATGAGCGTGGCGCCGACATAGGCGGCGATCGGGTTCACGCCGAAGATGACGAAGGGCTTCGTCCACCAGCGCACGCGGTGCACGTCGATCAACCACATGCAGGTGGCCAGGGTGACGGAGGCGACGCCGGCGGTGAACACGACGTACGAGCTGGTCCACAGGTTCTTGTTGATCGGGAGCACCCAGTTCCAGACGAGTCCCAGCACGATCGCGAGGGAGCCCAACGCGAAGAGCGCGGCGATGCGGTCGGAGAGCGGCTTCCCGGATGCGATCCACCGGCCGGCGAGCACGCCGAGCATGCCGGTGGCGATGGCCGGGATGGTGGAGAGTGGCCCCTCCGGATCCCAGCTCCTCGTGTTCCGCCACAGATGCCCATCGAGCAGAAGCCGGTCGACCCACGCCGCCAGCGTCTCGGCCGGACGGTCGATCGTGGGAGCGCCGGGCTGACCGGGGACGGGGATGAGCACGAGCGCCATCCAGTAGCCGATCAGCACGGCGAGAATGATGGCGAGCTGTTGCCTCCACGTGGTGCGCAGCGCGATGAGGGCGGCAACGACGTACACGACGGCGATGCGTTGCAGCACGCCCGGAATCCGGATCGTCGAGAGGGAGACGCGGATCCCCTCCAGCAGTCCGTGCTCGCGCGTGGAGGGGATGTCGAAGAAGGGGAAGCCGGAGAGCAGGATGCCGAACAGGAAGATCGCCACCCCGCGCTTGAGGATCTGTCGCACCAGCTCCCGGTCGGCGGCGCCACGCTGGCGTCGCGCGCCTAACGAGATGGTGGTGGTGATGCCGACGATGAAGAGGAAGAATGGGAAGATGAGGTCGGTGGGCGTCCACCCATGCCAGGGGGCGTGCGCCAGCGGGGGGTAGATCGCGCTCCAGCTTCCCGGCGTGTTCACCAGCAGCATCGCGGCGATGGTGATCCCGCGGAAGACGTCGAGCGAGAGGAGGCGCTCCTGCGCCGGGGGGCGACGCGCGGTGGCGGGAGGGCTGCCGGTGCTGCTGAACGGCTGGTGGACGTCGGGTCCGGGGGTGACCGCAGCGCTCACGCGCTCTTCCCGACCCGGGCAGTATCGAGCACCCACTGCGCGCGATCGCAATTGAAGTGGACGGCGCCCAACGGTGCCTCGCGTCCGTCCATGTCGGTGCCCACGTATCGTCCGCCGAAGCGCACGACGACCTCGTCGCGTCCCGTTCGCTCCATCCCCTTGAAAGTCAGGAGCATGGTGGTGTACTCGCCGCGCTCCTTGAGCATCTGCCGCATCTTCTGCTGTCCGGTCGCGTCCTCCGGCCAGATGAACGTGGGACCGATTTGCTGCATCGCCGCGCGCGCGGGCCCGGGGAGCGCTTCGCTTCCGGAATACGCCATCACGAAGCGCACGGGGCGCGGCTGGAGCTGCCGCACGTAGGCCGAGACGGCTTTGTAGAGGACGCTGTCGCTCGGGTCGGCGCATCGGATCACGGAGCCGACGCGCTCATGGCCGTCGCCGCGATCGGGGCCGCCTCCGCCGCACGCGGCGGCGAGGGCGCCCGTCGCCGCCAGGATGGCGATGACGACGGGAAATGTTCGGGACGTGCGCATGTTTGATAGTTGCACTCGCGCCTGGGTTTGTCGAGGTTGGAGGAGAGGGCCTCAGCCGATCGCGCCACAGGGAGGCGACATGCCGGCACGCCACAGTCTCGCCAGAGAAGGGTTCATCGCTGGGTTCCTGGGTGCCACGAGCGTGGCGATCTGGTTTCTGATCGTCGACAGCATCGCCGGTCGTCCGCTGCACACGCCGACGATTCTGGGGACGGGGCTATTCAGCATTTTCGGTCCGGTCGGCAATGATCCGGTGATGGCCGAGGTCTTAGGATATACGATCTTCCACTATGCGGCGTTTGCGCTGGCGGGGGTGATTGCCGTCATGGTCGTACACCGGGCGGAGCGGGAGCCGAGCGTCCTGGTCGTGTTCATGTTGCTCTTCATCATCTTCGAGTTGGGGTTCTACGGCGTGGCGGCGATCCTGGCCGAGACGCAGCTGGGGGCGCTGGCGTGGTATCAGGTCGCGGCCGGGAACGTGGTGGCGGCGCTGGTGATGGGGATCTATCTGTGGCGTGGGCATCCGGCGCTCAGGCAGGAGTTCCAGCACGCCCTGGGCGGGCAGGAGTGAAGGCGGGCTTCTGCGACTTGCGGTGAGGTGGTGCTACTCGACCAGCCTGGCGCGTAGTCGCCGGAGCGTCGCGGGCACGTTCACCACTCGGGGGCCGCCGGGCGGGGCGCCCAGGCGAAAGAGGGTTTCTCGGGGGATCCGGTACAGGGGGCTTCCCGCCGGCACGGGCGGGCGGCGCAGGCGGTCTCGCGCGAACACGCGCTCGTCCAGCACGTAGAGCGCCGCCTCGTTCGAGCGGGCGACGAGCCGGGCGTTCCGGGGTGGTTGCCGGTCCAGGCGCTGCAAGACGTAGGCGACGTCGTTCGTGATCACGCCGTTGCGACGCGCGTAGCGGTTCCACACCAGCGCCCCCTCGCCGTACCTGGTATCGGGGACGCCGCGCGTCCACGGTTGTGGCGCGATCTCCTGAAGCAGGCCGGCGGCACGAAATTGATCCGCGCGTGCCTCATCATATCCGCCCACCAGATCCACGACGGAGGATCCGAGCTCTCGGCCATCGAGATAGACCGCCGCTCGAGTCGGCAGCGACAGCGCCAGCGCGATCAGCGCGCCCTCGACGGTGGCGAGGGTCCAACCCCGCCGCGCGCCGCGCGTCGATGCCAGGAACCGCCAGTGCGCGGCCAGCAGGAAGAGGACCGCCGGGATGAAGTGGTGCAACGAGATGTACGCTTGCACGTAGAACGATGCGAAATAGGCGAGCGCCACCAGCGCCAGCGCGCGTGCCACCTGGTCGAGCTCCCGCCACCGAAAGAGTATCGCCACGGGAGCGATGCTGGCGGGGAGCACCACGAAGAGCACTCGTCGCCAGTCGGTCAGCTGCACGTTCTCGAAATAGCGCCATAGCCCACGCTCCGCGTACTCGAGCCCGGGGCCGGGCAGTCCCATCAGCGCGACCATCGGTGGGCCAACGACGCCGAGCAGCGCGACGATGATGACCGCCCCGATCGACAGCGCGACGGCGCGCCAGGGGCGCGGTCGAATCGTGAGCAGCGCCGCGCCAACCCACAGTCCGATGATCGGCAGCGCGCTCGGAAGGGACAGGTAGCTCTCGACGGCAGCCAGCACGAGAAGCCACGCGGACCCGGTGATGAAGGCGAGGATGAAGCCCAGCAACGCGACCGCGAGCAGCGTGTCCTGCGTGGCGGGCATGGCAATGTCCGCCGAGTACGGACTGTACGTGGCGTTGAAGGCGAGGACGATCGCGTACACCACCAGAGCCAATGCGAGCGCCGCCACCGCGCCGGAGTCGAGCCGGCGACGCGTGCCGGCCTGCGCCAGCGAAAGGATCGCCGCCAGCAGGGCGCTCACGTAGAGCACCAGGGGGAGGCGCGCCGCCGCGTCCACCTCGCCGAACAGACGCACGAACCACGACCCCGGGTAGGCGAAGAGCATCGACGTCATTCCCGGATTCATCGCCAGTCCGGGAATGCTCTTGTCCCAGAACGGGAGCGGCTGGTGAAGGAGGAGGCGCAGCGTCTCGAGGGCGTGGGCGCCATCGCCGTTGAGGCTCTCCCAGTGGAACTTGGGCGCGAGCCCGATCAGGAGGATGAGCGGGACGAGGAGGAGCGCGACGAGCGTGGAGCGCGCTCCGGGCGTCGAGAGTGCGCTTCGTGTGCCCGTCGCCCGGTGGAAGGCTACGAGCGCGCACAGGAGCGTGATCACGACCGCGAAGGCGGCGAACTGTCGTCCGCGGAGCGGGTGGTCCGCGAGCAGCTCGACGATCTGCGTGGGGATGGCGAGGATCGGGATGGTGAGAAGGAAGCCGCTCAGCACCCATGTCTCGAGCGTCCGATCCTGTCCGAGGGCGCGCGCGATGAGGAGCCCGGGCGCGGTGAACAGGATGCACGCGCTCAGCACGACCAACGGAATCGATCCGTACAGGAGGAGTCCCGCGCTGGGCGCGACGTACGGGTTGGCCGAGCGCGCGAGGTCGATTCTCGCCGCGGCCTCGGTGACGGCGCTCGTGCCGATGAAGGCAGGTACGGCCGCGAACAGGAGTGCGGCGACGATGAGGAGGGTGAGGTGGCGTGCGGTGCTCACCTCCTCGGTAACTGGCGACGACACGACGGGAGCTGCCTCGGCAGGGGCGGCTGGCGGGGCCGCGCGCGATCGGTGTGGTGAATTCGCCGGGTACGTCGCCGGGGTACGTGGGAATGCCGCGGCGCGAAACAACCGGGGGCGCAAGGATAATGCCCTTCGGGGCCCGTCGGCCGATCCGGTCGCGTACGCGGCGCGGAATCGTGCGCGCGCGTGTCTGCGACGCCGGCGCGTGGCACCGGATGCTCGACTACGCGCGCACCCCCTCGGCGACGACCTCGTCGCTCTCGGCGGCGGCCCACTTGAAGAACACGATGGTGAGCACCGCCAGGAAGATCAGACCCCCGGGAATCCACATGATGAGGCCGCCGAGCCGCTGGTCCTCGAGCGGGGAGAGCGGAAGAAGGCGAGGGGCGGCGGCGTAGGCCGGGTAGAGCACGCGCTCGGCGTAGGTGATGGCGATGCTCACCGTGGCCATCGGCAGGGTGAGCAGGAAGGTGTACAGCATCTGCTTGGGGTACGACAGCCGGGGCAGCTCGGGCAGTGGACTCATGAGCGGCCACCACATGAGCGTCGAGCCCGCCAGGAAGAAGAGATGCTGAAGGATGTGCACGCCGTGATTCGCCATCGCGGCGTTGTACAGCGGCGGAAGATGCCAGGCCACCAGGATCGCGTTGAAGATGAGGAAGCAGGCGACCGGCGTCGTCAGGCGGCGCGCCACCGCGGCCACCGTGGGGCTGCGCAGCGCCGGCGCCAGCATCCACCCCGGCGTACCGGCGATGAGCAGCGGCGTCACCATCATGGTGAGCACCAGGTGCTGCACCATGTGGGCGCTGAAGAGGTAGTAGTCGCTCAGGTCGTGGAGCGGCCCGTTGAGCGCCGCGAAGAGAGCGAGCAGCCCGAGCGCGAACGACAGGCGCCGAGCGATCGCCGGAAGGCGGCGCTCGGCGCGAATGCGCCACCAGTAGAGCGCGCCCAGCGCGGCGATGCCGATCACCGTGCTCGGGTGGATCGACCAGCGGAGCCACTCGATCCGTTCTACCGGGTGCAGCAGGAGGAAGAAGCCGAGCATGCGTCAGAGGGGCGAGGCAGCGGGGGAGACGCGACGCGTCTCCCCCGCTTCGCTCACCCGGTGGGCAGTCGAACGGCGATGTGCCCGAACAGGAAGAGCAGCGCGATGATCGTCAGCACCGCGATCATGAGCGGGCCGATGAAGAGCGCGCGAAAGACCTTGGCATCGTACTTGAGGTGCATGTAGAACATCACCACGATGGCGAACTTCACCGCCGACATGATGAGGAGCGCCGGGATGAAGAGGCGCGATGCCACGAAGGTCGGGATGTAGTACACCCACACCTCGACCACGGTGATGACCGTGAGGATGAGCGCCACCCAGCGATAGGTCTTCCAGGTGGGGAAGTGGACCTCCGGGGCGTGCCCGGGGGCGTGAGCGTCGGCGTGTGCCTGCGGATGATCGTCAGCCATCGCGTCCTCGTTACTGAATCAGGTAGACCAGCGTGAAGATCGCGATCCAGACGACGTCGACGAAGTGCCAGTACAGCGCGCACACGTCGACGTTGATCGCGTCCCTCGGGCCGAGGCCACGCTTGAAGTCGATGAAGAGCAGCGTCGTCAGCCAGATCACGCCGGCGGTCACGTGCGCGCCGTGGAATCCGGTGAGGGTGAAGAAGGTCGACCCGAACAGGTTGGTTCGAATGGAGAGCCCTTCGTGGACGAAGGACGTGAACTCGTACGCCTGGAATCCGAGAAAGGTGGCGCCGAGGAGCGCCGTCATCGCCAGCCAGACCTTGGAGTACTTCCGGTCGTTCCGTTCGACCGCCGCGTGCGCCAGCACCATCGCCAGTGAGGACATGAGGAGCACGAAGGTGGAGGCCGACGTGACCGGGATGTTGAGGATCGGCCTGAACAGCTCACCCGGCGGGCACCCCGCGATCTCCGTGGGCGAGATGACCTTCGTCGCTCGGCACCACCACTCGTGCGGGTACGGCCCAATGAGGCTCCGTCCCTTGTACACGAGGTAGGTGGAGATGAGCGACGCGAAGAGCAGACATTCCGACCCGATGAATGCCCACATCGCGATCTTGTTGTGCGGCAGCCCGGTGGTGGTGTAGTGGGCCGGCGCGTGATGCGGATCGTGCGCGGGTGCGGCGGCGGTGGCCAAGGTGTCTCCGGTTCGGGATTCGCTCAGCGGGATTCGGGATTCGCGTCGGTCCTGGTCGCGTGTGCGCGCGGAATCCCGAGTCTTGCGCTCAATGGTGGTCGGGCTCCAGCGGGCTCAACAGCCAGGCGTACAGCGAGCCCACCAGGATGGCGGCGCCCAGCAGAATGATCGGGAGCTGCTTGTTCCAGATGAGGCCCACGAACATCACCGTCAGGCCCACGGCGGCGAGGAGCGGCTTGATCGTCGGGTAGGGCATGACGATGCCGAGCTCGTGCGCCGTGGGATATGGCTTGTCGCTGATCGTTTCGTGCTTCTCGCCGGTGCCGATCGGATCGCGCGGCGCGTCGAAGCCCCCCGCGTCCTTGCCGGCGATCTTCACGTCGGTGTGCCGCTCTCCAGCCGCCGAATGCGGGACGTCACGGGTGAGCTGCGGCGACTTCACATCCCACAAGGGATAGCGCGAGGTCACGACCGGGATCTCGGCGTAGTTGTAGTCAGGCGGCGGGGACGGGATCGTCCACTCGATGGTGGGCGCGCCCCAGGGATCGTTGCCCACGCGCTGGCCGCGCGCGCGGCTCCACAGGAAGTTGATCACGAAGAGCAGGGTGGCGAACGCCAGCAGGAACGCGCCGGCCGTCTCCACCTGGTTCTCCAACGTCCAGCCCTGATTCGCGTCGTACGACCAGATGCGACGCGGCATGCCGTTCAGCCCCACGAAGTGCATGGGGAAGAACGTGAGATTCATGGCCACGAAGGTGAGCCAGAAGTGCCACTGGCCCAGCTTCTCGTTCATGAGCCGCCCCGTGATCTTCGGGAAGTAGTAGTACAGTCCGGCGAAGATGCCCATCATGGAGCCGCCGAAGAGCACGTAATGGAAGTGCGCGACGATGAAGTAGGTGTCGGTCTGCTGGAGGTCGGCGGGGGGAGAGGAGTGCATGATCCCCGAGATGCCGCCGATGGTGAACAGCCCGACGAGTCCGATGGCGAAGAGCGCCGGCGTGTTCAGCCTGACGGACCCACCCCACATGGTGCCGAGCCAGTTGAAGATCTTCACGCCGGTGGGGATGGCGATGAGCATCGTGGTGATGCCGAAGATCGAGTCGGCGATCGGCCCCATCCCAACGGCGAACATGTGGTGCGCCCACACGCCGAAGCCAAGGAAGGCGATGAGGATGATGGAGTAGACCATCACCGGATAACCGAAGAGCGGCTTCCGCGAGAAGGTGGGAAGCACCTCGGACACGAGGCCGAAGGCCGGGAGGATGAGGATGTAGACCTCGGGATGCCCGAAGAGCCAGAAGAGATGCTGCCAGAGGAGCGGATCGCCGCCGGCGGTGATGGCGTAGAAGTTCGTCCCGAAGAAGCGGTCGAACATCAGGAACGTCAGCGCGATGGTGATGATCGGGAACGCCAGCACCAGCAGGAACTGCGTGATGAACGCGGCCCAGGTGAAGATCGGCATGCGCATGAAGTGCATCCCGGGGGCGCGCATGTTGATGATCGTGGTCAGGAAGTTGAAGCCCGCCGCCAGCGAGGAGACGCCGAGGATCTGGAGACCGAGGAGCCAGAAGTCGATGTTGACGCCGGGGGAGAACTGCCGGGTGGTGAGCGGCGTGTAGCCGAACCAGCCGCCGTCCGGCGCCGCGCCGAGGAGCCACGACGCGTTCATGAACAACCCGCCTAACAGGAACACCCAGTAGCTGAAGGCGTTGAGGCGCGGGAAGGCGACGTCGCGCGCGCCGATCTGGAGCGGGATGAGATAGTTGAAGAAGGCGGCCGACAACGGCATGATCGCCAGGAAGATCATGGTCGTGCCGTGCATCGTGAAGAGCTGGTTGTACACCTCCGCGGAGACCAGCCGCCCGTTCGGACCCATGAGCTGGGCGCGGATGATCAGCGCCTCGATGCCGCCCATGAGGAAGAAGAAGAGCGCGGTGTACAGGTAGAGCTGGCCGATCCGCTTGTGATCGACGGTGGTGAGCCAGCTCCAGATCCCGCTCTCGTATTTCGGGCCCGCCTTCGCGTAGGGCGGCGCCGCAACGGTCGTTGCCATTCGCTTCTCCGCTTACTTCAACGAGTGGAGATACGCCGCGATGTCGGCGATCTGCTGATCGGTGTAGCCGCTCGGGATCTTCGGCCTGCCCAACGCCGGCATGAGACTCCCCGGCTTCATGGCCGGCGAATCCTTGATCCACGCCATCAGGTGCGGCATGTCGTTCGGATACAGTCCGGCGCCGATCGTCGTGCGCGAGCCGAAGTGCGTGAGATTCGGCCCGATGATCCCGCGCGCGATCGGCACGCTGGCCACCGTGTGACAGGCGATGCATGCGCCGGTGGAGAACAGCTTCTCTCCGGCTGCCGCGTCGCCGGTGACACCGGTGATCACCAACCCGGCCGGAATCGGCGTCTGAGGAATCGCGTGCAGCGGCAGCTTGTCCATCGGCACCGTGCCGGTCGTGAGCTGCGCCTGCGCCACCTCTCGCGGTGGCTCGGCCGACTCACCGGCCGGAGTGGCGGGCCCGGTGGATGGCGCGACCCGCGCCACCGGCGGCTGACCCGCTGCCGGCGGCGGCGACGATGGCGGTGCCAGCGAGCTCGGAACCGAGAGCTGGTGCGCGACCCACCGGTCGAACTCCTCCTGCGTCACGGTGAACGCGCGCATGCGCATGTTCGCGTGCGAGGTCCCGCAGTACTCGGCGCAGAAGCCGTTCCAGACCGCGGTGGACTCGGGAGTGAACCAGACGTAATTCGTGTGGTTCGTGATCAGGTCGCGCTTGCCACCGAGCTGCGGAATCCAGAAGGAGTGGATGACGTCCTTCGTCTTGAGCGCGAAATTCGCGGTGCGGCCGACGGGGAGATAGAGCTCGTTCGCGGTCACCAGCGTGTCGAGCCGGCCGCCAGGCCCCTGCCGCGTGTACTGCGGATAACGGAACTCCCACCACCACTGATGCCCCACCACCTCGACCTCGAGCGCGCCGGGAACGGCCTTCTCCTGCGTGCGGAAGATGGCGCGCACGGTCGGGATGGCGATGAAAGCGAGGACGACGGCGGGGATGAGCGTCCAGGTGATCTCGAGGGTGGTGTTACCGTGGACGTGCTTGGGCGCCGGCGCCCCTTCCCGCCGGCGGTAGCGGATGACCGTGTAGAGCAGCGCCGCTTCGACCAGCACGAAGACGATGATGCCGCCGATGAAGAGGATGTTGAACAGGTGGTCGATCTCTCGACCGAACTCCGTGGTCGGGGTGAGGGTGCTATTTGGTCCGGCAGTCCCGCAGCCACCGAGCGCGACCGCGAGCACGGCGATCAGGGCGGCGGCGAAGACCCGCCGCGACCGGTGATGAGAGGTCATCCCGTATCCTTAATGTGCGTGCGTAAGTCGAGCGCTGGGACGCGCTCCGGCATGGTCGGCGGAAGGTATTCCGGCCATGGGGTGAAATCAAGGTAAACTCAAGCAGGGATTCGCGATTCGGAATTCGGGATTCGGGAACGGCGAGTTCGGAATTCACCGGGCGCGCCGGCGAATCCCGAATACCGAATCCGAGCTCAATCCACCAGCTCCAACCGCGGGTTCGACCGCCCCTCCCGTCCCTCCTTCGACTCGGGCTTGCCGTCGACCTGCACGATGTCGGCCGTGAAGTCGAAGCGGCCCGCGAAAAGAGACGAGCCCACGCCGTACGAATCCACCGGGACGCCGAGCTCCTCGAACATCCGAATCTTCTCCACGGTGAAGCCGCCGGACACCACGATCTTCACCTCGGCGAACCCTTCACGGTCGAGCGCGCGCCGCACGTTGCGCACCAGCTGAGGATTCACGCCGGTGGGTCTGAACGAGCCCATCATCGGAATTATCGAACGGTCGACCATGTTCTCCGAGGTGTCGAGCCGCACACCCCAGAGCCGCGACCCCAGCGCTCGAGCCACGGCCAGGCTCGTGCGCACGCAGTCGTTGTCGTAGTCCACCAACGTGATGATCTGCACGTTCGGGTCGATGTAGCGGGCGAAGCGCTCGGTCGCCTTCACGGTGTCGCCGCCGTAGGCCGCGATCAGGGCATGCGGCACGGTGCCGATGCCGCTCGAGCCCCACCAGCTCGCCTGCGCATCGGTGGAAACCCCGATGGCCCCGGCGATGTGGGCCGCGTAGCCGTCGCCGGTCTGGACCAGCCAGTGGTCGTGACGCGCCGGAAAGAACATCACCGTCTTCGGACGCGCGGCGTTCACCACCAGCCTCGTGTTGGTGCCCACCCGCGTGCGTCGGGCCAGCACGCCCAGGTACACGGTCTCGAGATGCGCGAAGCTCTCGTACGGTCCCTCGATGGTCATCACCGTCTCCCAGGGGGAGATCTCGTCGCCGTCGTACAGCGCGCGGACCCGAAGGTGATTCCAGTCGTCGGAGCAGAGCTTGAGGATGGCGATGGCCTCGTCCATTCCGCCGAGGAAGCCGCTCGCCTTGCCGAACACCTGCATCATGACGTGCGGGGAGTAGCGATCCGCCTTCAGGATCTCTCGCGCCCGCACGAAGTATTTGTCGGAGTAGTAGCCCTCGCGCATCCTGTCCACCGGGAGGTGGAAGACGGAGGGATCGAGTCGCCTTCGGCGCTCGCGGGTCATCGGCGCGTGAGAGGCGTGGGTGGTGCTCAATCCAGCTGGCCCGGGACGACGCGCGGCGCGGTCATCTTCTCCGGGTCGAGCGCCTCATCGAGCTCGGCTCGCGTCATGAGCCCGCGCTCGCCGACGATGTCGTACACGCTCCGTCCCGACTCCAGCGCCGTCTTGGCGATGTCGGTGGCCGCCTCGTAGCCGATGACGGGCACGAGCGCGGTGACGACGCCAATCGAGTTCTCCACGAACCAGCGCAGGCGGTCGGGGTTGGCGGTGATGCCGGTGACGCAGCGCTCGCGCAGCACGGTGCAGGCGTTGCGCAGCGCCTCGGTCCCTCGAATGAGGCGAAAGGCGATCACGGGCTCGAAGACGTTGAGCTGGAGCTGTCCTGCTTCGGCCGCCAGGGTGATGGTGACGTCCCCACCGATCACGTCGAAGCACACCTGATTCACGACTTCGGGGATGACCGGATTGACCTTCCCGGGCATGATCGAGCTCCCCGGCTGCATCGCCGGGAGGTTGATCTCGTTGAGGCCGGCGCGCGGTCCCGAGCTGAGGAGCCGCAGGTCGTTGCAGATCTTCGAGAGCTTCACCGCGCACCGCTTGAGCACGCCCGACGCCTGCACGAACACGCCGGTGTCGCCCGTGGCCTCCACCAGGTCGGGGGCGGTGATCAGCGGGAGCCCGGTGATCGTGGCCAGGATCTGCCTGACGCGATCGGCGTAGCCGGGCGGGGCGGTGATTCCGGTCCCGATGGCCGTGGCGCCCATGTTGATCTCGCGGAGGAGCGGCAGCGTCTCTCCCAGCCGATCCACGTCCTCCAGAATGGTGTGACCGAACGCCGAGAACTCCTGGCCGAGGGTCATCGGGACCGCGTCCTGGAGCTGGGTGCGGCCCATCTTGAGGATGCGGGAGAACTCCTCCCCCTTGGCCAGAAAGGCGTCGGCCAGCGATCGCATCGCCGCGCGCAGCGACTCGATCGACGCGTGGAGCGCGATGCGCACCGCCGTCGGATAGACGTCGTTGGTGGACTGCGAGAGGTTGACGTGCGTATTGGGGTGCACGACGTCGTAGTCGCCCCGGCGCCGGCCGAGCAGCTCGAGCGCGCGGTTGGCAATGACCTCGTTGGCGTTCATGTTGGACGACGTGCCGGCGCCGCCCTGCAGCATGTCCACCAGGAAGTGCTCGTGATGGCGTCCGCCGCGCACCTCGCGCGCCGCGCGCACGATGACGTCGGCGATCTCCGGCTCGAGGAGCGAGAGCTCGGCGTTGGCCAGCGCCGCGGCTTCCTTCACGGTGGCGAGCGCCGCGATGAGCGAGGGGAACTCGCGCAGCGTGGTGCCGGTGATGGGGAAGTTCTCCAGCGCGCGGAGCGTCTGGATGCCGTAGAGCGCGTCGTCAGGCACCTCGCGCTCGCCGAGCAGGTCGTGCTCCAGACGGCGCTTGCCTCCGGCGAAGCCGCTCATCCGGCCGCGTCCCACCAGCGTGGCGTCGGCGGCGCGGAGCCGCTGGGAGATGATGCGGGCGGCGCGCCCCACCAGCGCCGCGAAGAGCGTGGGACGCTCCCGCAGGATCGCTTCCACGTCGTTGGCGTTCAGGAAGGCGATGGTGGTGCGCTCGAGGGTGCGCGCCGAGGTGCCGTGCGGCGAGTCGTCGAGGAGCAGTCCCTCGCCCAGCGCCTCACCCCGCCCGAGCGTCGCCAGTCGGGAGGGGTGTCCGTCGAGCCCCTTCTCGATGGCCACGCTCCCCTCGATGAGGATGGCGAAGATCTGGCGTGGAGCGCCTTCCTGAAAGAGCAGGGCGTCCGCGTCATGGGTGACGGAGCGCATCCGCTTCGCCAGATGCCAGAGATTGTCCTCGGCGAAGCCTTCGAAGAAGGGGAAGTCCTTGAGCTCGGCCAGCAGCGCGTGGGTGCCCATGGGCGGGGGAAGGTAACGTCGGGAGTCGGGTGGCGAGAAGAGAGGGAGTCGCGAGGAGCGGGGAGCAAGGAGCGGGGAGCGGGGAGCGATCGAAGGCAAGGAATCGCCGGCGGCCTTGCCGACCGGTGGACTCGTTTGCGGTCTCGCTCCCCGCTCCCGCAATCGTCCCGAGACCCCGGAGGCACGTCACCAGTCTCTCTACAGTGGCGCTCCCCGCGCTCGATGCTGCATCATCCGTTCGCATCCACCCCTTCGGAGGACTTGTGTCTTTCACACGACGTGACTTTCTCGGCGCGGGAGCGACGGCGGCGGCGGGGCTGGCGCTGACATCGGCGGCAGGAGCGACGCCCCTCATCACCGTCCTCGATCGCGAGGCGCCGCGGCCGCCGGGCACCAGACCGGTGGCCGTGGCATCCGAGAACGGGCTCCGCGGCGTGGGGAAGGCCGTCGAGATGATGAACACCGGCGCGGACCCGCTCGACGCCGGGCTCGCCGGGGTCAACATCCAGGAGCTCGACCCGGAAGACGACTCCGTCGGACTCGGCGGACTGCCGAACGCCGACGGCGTGGTGCAGCTCGACGCGTCGGTGATGCACGGGCCCACCCGGCGGGCCGGCGCGGTGGCGTCGCTGGAGGACATCGCCACGCCGTCGCTGGTGGCCAAGGCGGTGATGGACTACACCGACCACATCATGCTGGTCGGTCCGGGCGCCAAGCGGTTCGCGCTGGAGTTGGGATTCAAGGAGCAGAACCTCCTGACGGAGAAGTCGCGTCAGGCATGGCTGCACTGGCGCGCGCGGGTGAACACCAACGACAACTGGCTCGACGTCGAGGAGGATGTGCCGATCGGCTTCACGACCGGGACGATCAATCTGTGCGCGGTGAACGCGGCCGGTGACATCGCCAGCGTGACCACCACCAGCGGTCTGTCCTGGAAGATTCCGGGTCGCATCGGCGACAGCCCGATCATCGGCGCCGGGCAATACTGCGACAACGGCGTGGGGGCCGCCGGGTCGACCGGGCGTGGCGAGGCGAACATCAAGGTCTGCGGCGGATTCCTGACGGTGGAGCTCATGCGCCAGGGGAACACCCCCGAGCAGGCGGTGATGAAGGTGCTCGAGCGCGTGGTGGCCATGACCGAGCGCCGGCTGCTCGACGAGCGCGGCCGCCCGCGCTTCGACATCAACTTCTACGCGGTCGCCAAGGATGGGCGCTACGCCTCGGCGTCGCTGTACGAAGGGCGGCGCTTCGCGGTGGCCGACGCGAAGGGTGCGCGGCTGGAGAATTGCGCGTACCTCTTCAAGCGGAGCGAGCGGCCGACGCGCCGATGATCGTGTCGCGCGCTCACGCACATTTCCACACCGAGACCTCGTGATTCGACGACTCGCACGACTCGTGTCGAGCCTGGCGCTCGCGGCTTGCGCCGGGCGCGGCGCGCCGCCGCCGGCCGATGCTCCCGCGCGGAGATCGGAGGTGCCGCGCTACGACATCTCGTATCGCATCTCCATCCCCGATCCCGTCGCCCACCTCTACGAGATCGAGATCGAGGTGAACGGCGTCAGGCAGGACACGCTCGAGCTCCAGCTCCCCATCTGGTCGCCGGGGCGCTCCTCGCGCATGGACTTCGCCAAGAACGTCCTCGGCTTCACCGCCACCGATCAGGGCGGCGCGCCGCTCACCTGGGACAAGGAGAACGGCTCGCGCTGGCGGGTGTACCCGCGCGGCGGAAGCACGGTGAAGGCGCGCTACCGGACGTACGCCAACAACTTGTCAGGCACCTTCAGCCTGGCGGACACCGCCCACGCCAACTGGAACGGGCCGTCGCTCTTCATGTACGTGGACGGACACAAGCAGGACCCCGTCCGCCTGACGATCGTCCCCCCCAGCGGCTGGCGGATCATGAGCGGCGCGGTGACGGAAGCCGGACAGACCAGCTTCGCCTTTCCCAACTACGATCTGCTGGTGGACACGCCCACCGAAGTGGCGCCGGCGTTCGACCTCGACTCCTTTCCCGCCGACGGTCGCATCTATCGCGTGATGCTGCACCACAACGGACCGCAGCACGGGCAACGGGATCGCTTCGTGCGCTGGGTCCAGGCGATCGTCCGCTACCAGAACAAGGTCGTCGAGCCGCCGCCGCTGGAGCGATTCACCTTCCTCGTGCACGTGGGATACGATGGCAGCGACGGCATGGAGCACCTGTACTCCACCCAGGTGATCACGCGCGAGCCGTGGACGACGGACTCCGCGTCGGTGCTGAACACGCTGGCCGGCATCTCGCACGAGTACTTCCACGTCTGGCTGCAGAAGCGCATCCGCGCGGCCGCGCTCGGCCCCTTCGACTACGCCCAGGAAGTCTTTCAGCCCAGCTTGTGGGTGACGGAAGGGTGGACCAACTACTACGGGAACATCGCGTTGCACCGGGCCGGGATCGTCAGCCGCGGCGGCTACTATCCGATGCTCGCCTCGGTGGTGCAATACAGTTCGGTGACCCCGGCGCGAACGGACGTCTCGGCGCGCATGGGAAGCTTCCACGCGCCGTTCTTCGACGGCAACGTGGCGGAGATGCGTACCGATCGTGACCGCACCTGGATCAACTACTACCTCAAGGGTGAAGCGCTCGCGCTCCTGCTCGATCTTCACATCCGACAGCGGTCGCGGAACGAGCGCTCGCTCGACGACGTGCTCCGTCTCCTCAAGCAGCGCACCTGGGACGCTCGCACCACCTCCTACTACCTGCAGGGACGCGGCTTCACCGAGGACGACGTGGAGCAGGCCGTGACCGACGTGGTGGGGGAGAACATGAGACCCTGGTTCGCGCGTTATGTAGGTGGAACCGAGGAGCTGCCCTTCGACGAGTACCTGGGCTGGGTCGGGCTGCGCGTGCGCCGCGAGGGCACGGGCGTGAACGGCCAGTTCTTCATCGAGGAGGATCCGTCGGCCACGCCCGACCAGCGCCTGCTGCGCGAGGGGTGGCTGTCGGGCGTGTCATCCACACGACGCTAGATGAAGCAGGACGCGATTTTCTGGGACGTGGACACCCAGCGGGATTTCATGGACGCGGACGGGAAGCTGTACGTCCCCGACGCGGAGTCGATCAAGGGAAATCTCGATCGCCTCACGCGCTACGCGCACGAGCGCGGGATCCGCATCGTCGCCACCGCCGATGACCATGTGCCGGGCCACCGCGAGCTCTCGGCGTCGCCGGATTTCCGGGACACGTTTCCCGAGCACTGCATGCGCGGCACACCCGGCGCCGAGAAGATTCCGGAGACGACGCTGGTGGCGCCGATGGTGATCGAGCCGGACGCGATTCACCATGGCGAGCTGGCGCGCCGGCTCTATTCGCACCAGGGCGACGTGCTCATCCGGAAACACTGGTTCGACGTCTTCACCAACCCAAACGCCGAGACGCTGCTCGACGCCTGGTCACCGACGGACGTGGTGGTGTACGGCGTGGCGCTCGACGTGTGCAACCGGTTCGCCATCGAAGGGATGATCGAGCGCGGCGTGCCGCAGATCTACGCGGTGACGGACGCCACGAAGCCGATCCACGCCGAAGATGCGCCGGCGTTGCTGAAGAAGTGGGAGCGGGAGGGGGTGAAGCTGGTGACGACCGACGATGTGGTGAATGGGAGAGTTGTGTAGGACGGCAACAGCAACGGCGGCATTCGGCATTCGGCATTCGGCATTAGGGGTTTTGGCGGAGAGATTCCGTCGTGGGAGCCCGAATGCCCAATGCCGAATGCCCAATGCCGCCGTTGCCGTTCGCTGTTCCTCCCTCATCCGAGCGCTGGCTCCGGCGCTCCGATGATCGGATGCGGCTCGGGGCGTTCCTCCTCGGCGGGGGGAGTGTAGAGGTCCTCCGACTCGAGGCGGAACGCAGCGACCAGCTCCCAGAGATTGCGCGAGGAGCTGGCCAGGGCGTTGGCGGCGGCGGCGATCTCCTGAATGCTGGCGCTCTGCTCCTCGGCGGAGGCGGCCACTTCCTCCATGGCCGCGGCGAAGCTCTCCGTGCCGCGGGCCAGCGCGTCGAGACGCGTCGTCGTCTCGCGCACCAGCGCGGCGGCGTCGCTGGCGGAGCGCTCGATGCCGGTGGTCCATGCCTCGGAGTCGATCACCGCGCGCTCCACCTGGTCGAACGAGTCCACCGCGCCACGGGTCGCAAGCCGCACGTCGGACACCGTCTTCGCGGTGCGCTGACTCGATTCGCGCGACTCGACCACGCGCGCCAACACGTCGTTCACCGTGTGCTCGGTGCGGTCGGCGGCGTCGGCGGCGCCACGGGCGAGCTTCCGGATCTCGGACGCCACCACCGTGAAGCCGGAACCACGCTCGCCGGCGCGCGCGGCCTCCATCGCCGCGTTGAGCGCCAGCAGCTTGGACTGCCGCGCCATCCTGCGCACCAGCGTCACGAAGGAGCGAATCTCCTCCGAGGCCGTGGCCAGCGACTCGGCCGCCTCGGCGTTCGACTTCGCGTCGGTGCTCAGCGTCTCCAGCGCCCGCGCGCTCTCGTCCAGGCGCTCGCGGTTCTCGCGCGCGAGCGCGCGGAGCTGCGCATTGCGGGCCACACCCTCGCGGGCGCCGTCGGCCAGGCGGGTGGCGATGGCGAGCAGCGACCCGGCGTCGGTTGCCGTGTGCTGGATCGTCTGCGCCATCTCGGTGGACTGATGGCTGAGATCGTTCGACGTGCGCGCCATCTCCGAGGCGGCGGCCGACATCTCCTCGCTGCCGGCGGTGATCTCGGCGGACATGGCGGCCGTCTCCCGGGCCGCGTCGCGAATGGCGGTGACGAGTCGCTTGAGCTCCTGGATCATCGCGTCGGTGGCGCGGCTCAGACGCGCCATCTCGTCGTCCGCCCCGTTGTCGGTGATGTGAACGGCCAGATCGCCCCCGGCCACGCGCTCCGACACCGACGCCAGCACCGACGCGGGCTCCGTCACCCGACGGCTGATGAGATTCGCCACCGCGAACATCGCCAGCAGCATGAGGATGAACAGCGTGCCTAACGCGGCGAAGAGGAGGTCGCGCGCCGAACGGAGCGGCGCGTAGGCGACCTCCTCCGGAAGGTGCGCGATGATGCGCCACCGCCCGCCATTGGTGGTGGCGACGGCGGCACGCTGCTGCGCGTCGCGGGGGCCGTAGCGGACCAGCGAGTCCCCGTCCACCGTCTGCCGGCTCTCGAGACCCCCGAGCGGCGCCAGGCGCTCGGCCGTGCTGGAGCCGGCGATCAGGAGGTTGGTGGCGTCCACCAGCTCGACCTCGACGCCGGAACCGCGCGCGGCGCGCGCGAGCGCGCTGTCGAGCCCGCCGACGCCGAACACCACCTTGATCACACCCACCGGCGCGCTGCCCGTCTCGCGGACCGCGCCCGACATGGTGATGGCCACCGCGCCCACCGACTCATCGAAGTCGGCCTCGATCGGACCCATGCCATTCCGCATCGCGTCCATCCACCACCGCTCGTCGCTCTGCACGAAGTCGGAGGTGCGCTCGGTGACGACGACGTTGTAGCCGTTGGCGTCGGTCACGAACGCTTCGGCGATGCCGGCGGTGGGCATGAGCGCGCGCAGGAAGCGCCGGGCGCGGGCGTCGATGTCGAGCGAGGTGCTGGTGCCGTACAAAGTCTCCAGCTCGGCCACCGACCGAGAGCTGAGCTTGAGCGTCCGGGCACGGCTGGCACCGTCCAGCGCCGCGTCGACGACGGTCGGGTTGACGCCGAGCAGGGCCACGGTGTGGTGGCGCTCCTGGAGGAAACGGTCCACGAGTGCCGACGACCGGCTGGCCGCGTCGAGCAGACGGGCGTTGGTCTGCGCGGTGAGGGAGTTGGAGACCCACTCGAGGCTCCCCCAGCCGATGAGCGCCAGGACCACGATCGTGATCGTACCGATCCCCAGCACGAGCCGTCCGCGGAGGGAGCGGTGGCTCATTCCGGGAATCACCTTGACGACGCCGTCGGGGAGGATGGAGCGCGAGGAGCTCATGTATCCGACCGACCTACCGTTGGTCGCGGCTTGTTTGGGGTGGCGGCGAAGCTAAATTCAAATGGATCAAGGGAATCGGGCATCGGCACTCGCCATCGGGACGCGGCGCGCCGGCCCGCGATCTCCCTGCCGAGCCCAGGTCCCGCGTCCCCGCCCGCGCATTGGGCGGGCACCGGGCCAAGTCCGGTTCGGCCGCGTCCCAACACGTGGTTTCCGCGATTCGATGACAGTCACCCGATCAGTCGACGCTGCCGAGGGGGCGGGGAGCTACGATCCCGCCGCCATCGAGCAGAAGTGGCAGGCGCGCTGGGAGGAGCGGGGGAGCAACTCCCCCGATCTGGACCAGGGTCCGAGGCCGTTCTATCAGCTCATGATGTTCCCCTATCCGTCGGCGGAGGGGTTGCACATCGGCAACCTCTACGCGTTCACGGGGAACGACATCCATGGACGATTCCAGCGGTTACGAGGGCACACCGTCTTCGAGCCGATCGGCTTCGACGCGTTCGGCATCCACTCGGAGAATTTCGCGCTGAAGGTGGGCGTGAATCCGATGGATCTGATTCCGCGGAACATCACCAACTTCCGGCGGCAGCTCCGGCGCTCGGGACTGATGGTCGACTGGAAGCACGAGCTGTCCACGACGGACCCCTCGTACTACAAATGGACGCAGTGGGTCTTCCTGCAGCTCCTCAAGCGCGGACTCGCCTACAAGAAGCGGGCGGCGGTGAACTGGTGCCCGGTGGACAAGACCGTGCTCGCCAACGAGCAGGTGATCGCCGGTGCGTGCGAGCGGTGCGGCTCCCCGGTGGAGCAGCGGTTTCTCGAGCAGTGGTTCTTCCGCATCAGCGAGTACGCCGAGCGTCTGCTGAACAACCTGGACGTCATCGACTGGTCGGAGTCGACGAAGACGGCGCAGCGGAACTGGATCGGCAAGTCCGAAGGGGCGGAGGTCGGTTTTCCGATTCGGAGCTCGGCCGGGTCCCGAGCGTCGGCTGAGCGCATCACGGTTTTCACCACCCGCGTCGACACGATATTCGGCGCGACGTACATGGTGCTCGCCCCGGAGCACCCGCTGGTGCCGAGCCTGACGACGGCGGAGCGGGCGGGTGAGGTGCGGGGGTACGTGGAGCGCACCAAGAAGCAGGACCTGGTGTCGCGGAAGGTGACGACGGACCGCGAGAAGACGGGCGTCTTCACCGGGTCGTACGCGGTGAATCCGGCGACGGGGAAGGACATCCCCATCTGGATCGCCGACTACGTCCTCATGGAGTACGGCACCGGCGCGATCATGGCCGTGCCGGGACACGACCAGCGCGACTTCGAATTCGCCACCAGGTTCGGGCTCCCCGTCATCCGCGTGGTGGCTGGGGAGGGAGAGGGCGCGGACACCCCGCTCACGGAGGGATACACCGACAACGAGAGCGGGCGGCTGGTGAACTCCGGGCGCTTCGACGGGGTGCGCGTGAGCGAAGCGAAGAAGGCGATCGGGGAATGGCTCGCCGCACAGGGGACGGCCAAGCCGGTGGTGAACTACCGGCTGCACGACTGGTGCATCTCCCGCCAGCGGTACTGGGGGCCGCCGATCCCGGTGATCTACTGTGAGCGGTGCGGGGTGCAGCCGGTTCCGGAGCATGATCTGCCCGTCCTGTTGCCGCGCATCGAGGATTTCCGCCCGGACGATTCCGGCGTGTCACCGCTGGCGCGGCACGAGGAGTGGTATCACGTCCGCTGCCCCGCGTGCGGCGCGAACGCGCGGCGAGAGACGGACGTGTCGGACACCTTCCTCGACAGCGCCTGGTATTTCCTCCGATACCCGAGCACCGAGTACGACGACCGCCCCTTCGATCCCGGCCGCACGCGGCGGTGGCTGCCGGTGGACACCTACATCGGCGGGAACGAGCACGCCGTGCTGCACCTCCTGTACACGCGCTTCATCACGATGGTGCTGCACGACATGGGCTACCTCGGGTTCGAGGAGCCCTTCAAGAGATTTCGCGCCCACGGCCACATCATCCGTGAAGGCGCGAAGATGTCGAAGACGAAGGGGAACGTCGTCAATCCGGATCGCTACATCGACGAATGGGGCGCCGACACCTTTCGCACCTACCTCATGTTCCTGGGGCCGTACGAGGAGGGCGGAGACTTCCGCGACGCCAGCGTCTCCGGGGTGAAGCGCTTCCTCGACCGCCTGTGGGCGTCAGCGATGCAGGCGCGTGGCGACGGCGTGCCTGACGAGTCGGTGATGCGAAAGCTCCATCAGACGATCAAGAAGGTGGGCGATGACATCCCGCGGCTGAGCTACAACACGGCGATCGCGGCGATGATGGAGTACATGAACGCGCTGCGCGCCGGCGAGCGCCGGCCGCACCGCGCCGAGGTGGAGCCGCTGGTGCGCATCGTTTCTCCCTTCGCCCCGCACATCGCCGAGGAGCTCTGGGAGCGCTTCGGCCACCGGCAGGGCGTGTTGGACTCCGGGTGGCCGGAGTACGATCCGGCGCTCATCGAGGAGGACACGATCGCCCTGGTGGTGCAGGTGAACGGGAAGATGCGCGGAAAGATTCGCGTCCCCCGCGACATCGACAGGGACGCGGCGCTGGTCGCGGCGCTGGCCGAGCCGAGCATCGCCAAGTTCGTCCCGGGTCCGCCGAAGAAGGTGATCTTCGTGCCGGGCCGACTGTTGAACATCGTGGTGTGAGCATCGGGACTCGGTCATCGGTCATCGGGACTCGGCGGCCTGTCGATATCTCAGCGCCTCAGCCGAGTCCCGATGACCGATGGCCGAGTCCCGATGCTCGCCGGAGTCGCGGAAATGGAAGCCTCGACACTCTCACTTCCGGTCTCGACGACGCGCGACCGCGCGATCGCCATCCCGTGGCACGTGGCCGCCGTGCTGTTCGCCTCGGCGAGCGTGGTGCTCGGCGTCATGTGGGACATCTCCTGGCACATCACCATCGGGCGGGACACGTTCTGGTCGGCACCCCACATGGCCATCTACCTCGGCGGGATCGTGGCCGGGGTGACCTGCGGCTACCTCGTCCTTCGCGCGACGTTCGCGGGGAGCACCGCGGAACGCGGCAGCGCCGTGCGCTTCTGGAAGGTCTTCTACGGCCCCCTCGGCGCGTGGGTGTGCATCTGGGGCGCGATCGCGATGCTCACCTCGGCGCCCTTCGACGACTGGTGGCACAACGCCTACGGGCTCGACGTCGAGATCATCAGCCCGCCTCACGCGGTGCTGGCGCTCGGCATCGGCGCCATCCAGCTCGGCGCGATTCTCATGACGCTGGCGCTGCAGAATCGGGAGAGTGAGCGGGGAGGGACGCGCTTCCGCTTCACCTTCGCGCTCGCCTGCGGGCTGTTCGTGCTCATGCTCGCGGTCATGAGCTCCGAGTTCACGCGCAAGGTGTTCATGCACGGCACCCTCTTCTTCAAGGTGACGGCGGGGATCTACCCGGCGCTGCTGGTGGCCGCGGCGTACGGGTCGCGCCTCCGCTGGCCGGCGACCACGGTGGCGGCGATCTACATGGGGATCAAGATCGCGATGGGGTGGATCCTGCCGCTCTTCCCCGCCACGCCGAAGCTCGCGCCGATCTTCCAGGACATCACGCACATGGTGCCGCTCGACTTTCCCCTGCTCCTCATCGTCCCCGCCATCGCCATCGATCTCCTGATGCGACGCTGGCCGCCGAGGGGGGGCGCGCGCGACTGGGCGCTGGCCGCGGCGGTGGGCATCGCCTTCTTCGCGCTGTTCATCGCCGCCCAGTGGCCCTTCTCGACTTTTCTCATGTCGCCGGCGTCGCACAACTGGTTCTTCTTCGCCGACAACTATCCCTACTTCGTTCCCAAGACGAGCAATGCCTACCGCGGGATTTTCGTGCAGCGCGACGCCGATACCGCCGCCTTCGCGCGCGGATTCGCGTTCGCGGTGCTCCTGGCCATGCTGTCGTCACGGGTCGGGCTCTGGATCGGCGCCTGGATGACGCGCGTTCGCCGATGATCCGCCGCTGCCTGACGATCATCGCCGTGGGCGCCTTGGCGTTGGCGACGTCGGCGCACGTCGGCGACGGCAACGTGTACTTCGCCGGAGATGCCGGCCCGTATCCGGTGCAGGTGAGCGTCCGCCTGCCCGGGGTGGTGCCGGGGCTGGCGGAGATCGCGGTGCAGGTGAACGCCGACGGCGCGCGGCACGTCACCGTGCAGCCGGTCTTCTGGGAGACCAGCACCGGCGGAGCGCCCCCGCCTGACGAGGCCGCGCTCGTGCCGGGGGAGACGCGCCTCTACGGCGCGCGACTCTGGCTCATGACTCCCGGCTCGTACTCGGTGCGCGTGCACGTGACCGGCGACCGCGGCAGCGGCGAGCTCTTCATCCCGGTGAACAACGTCGCCACGCGCCGCCTGGCGATGCAGCGCCCGCTGGGGATCGCGCTCCTCGGACTGGGCGCCTTCCTGGCGGTCGGCTTGCTCACCATCGTCGGCGCGGCCGTGCGCGAGGGGATGCTGCCGCCCGGCGAGGAGCCCGATGCGCGCCTTCGCCGGCGCTCCTGGATCGTCCGCGGCGCCTGGTTGGCGGGGATCACGCTGGCATTGTCAGGCGGAAACGCCTGGTGGGGGAGCGTCGACGCCGCCTACCGTCGCAACCTCTACCAGCCGCTGGAGGTGCGCAGCACTGTCGCGCCCCGCGCCGATGGACGCGCCCTCGCCGTCGCCATCGTCGACTCGAGCTTCCTGGCCGGTGCCTACACGCCGATCGTGCCCGACCACGGGAAGCTCATGCACCTCTTCCTGGTGCGGCAGGATGCGGGCGCCTTCGCGCATCTCCATCCGGTGCGCGATGACTCGACGTTCACCGCCGAGCTGCCGCCGATTCCCGAGGGACGCTATCGCCTCTATGCCGACATCGTCCACGCCAGCGGCTTCGCGCAGACGCTGACCGACACGGTGGACCTCGCGGGCAATGGTGCCGGCGGCGCTTGGAGAGCGGCCGACGCGGATGCGTCGTGGACCACCGAGGCCCCGGCGCCCGGCGCGGTGTTCCCGGTGCCGGGGGGGACGATCACCTGGGAGCGACCGGCAACCATCTCCGCCGGCGTCACCGCTCCGCTCCGTTTCGTGGCACGCGACTCCGCGGGCGCGCCCATGGCGCTCGAGCCGTACTTGGGGATGCTCGCGCACGCCGCCGTGACTCGCGCCGACGGTGGGGTGTTCGTGCACCTCCACCCGATGGGGACCATCTCGATGGCCGCCCAGCGCCAGTTCGAGCGCCGGAGCCGCGGCGACACGGCGCTGGCGCCGAGGTCGGGCATGGAGCCGCCGGCTGCCCACGAGGGGCACGGGGAGGCGGGGACGGTCACCTTTCCGTACGCGTTCCCCAGCGCCGGCCGTTACTTCGTGTGGGTGCAGGTGAAGCGGGGCGGGGACGTGCTCACCGGCGCCTTCGTCACCGAGGTCGTGACTCGTTAGGCGGGACGGCGCAGGAGCCGCTCCACCTCCGACACCACGCGCTCGGGGCGATACCAGTTCTCCACGCGCCAGCGCGCCTCGTCCACGCGGGCCGCGATCCGCTCGTCGCGCTCG
>DATFFZ010000005.1:0-4679 GCA_035249845.1 Gemmatimonadaceae bacterium | reverse complement strand
CCACGGGGGTGATGGCGGTCGGGTCGACCACCTCCGGCGGCGCGGCCTCGGGCGTCGGCGCCGGTACCGCTCGGATGGACTCCGGTGGGGGCGGAGGAGGAGGCGCCGGCGGCGCGCTCGCACCCATCGGGGACGGAGGCGTCACCGCCTGCTCGGGCCTCACGCCAGCCGAGATGCTCGGCGCGCTCGCGGAGCCGACCGCGGCCATCGCCGTCGCCGGGGAGGCGAAGTCCTCGTCGATCACCCCCGACTTGCCGATGGCGATCACGCCGCCGCAGATCGAGCAGCGCGCGCGCACCCCCGCCTGGGGAACCTTCGATGGATCGACGCGGAACACCGATCCGCATTCCGGACACGAAACGTTCATCTCCCCTTGGCTCCGAATTACCGTTCGCCGGCCCCGACGATGGCGTCGATGCCGCCGCTGTCGTGGCGACGATCCATGATGTACACCGAACCCGGGAGCGTCTTGGCGTAGCTCTTCATCTCCGTCGCCAGCTCGCTCACCTGCGCCGCGTTCACGAAGATGCGCCGCTCGTTGGTGACGATGCCGATGCTCACCGTCATGAGCGGCACCCGATGCAGCTGCCCGCGCCGGTCCTTCCCGAAGAAGTAGCCGGCGCGCCGATCCTGCTCCGAGTACTGATACGGAACGAGCGAGTCGAAGATGGACACGATCTCCTCGCTCACTTCCTTCACGTTATGCACCGGTATGATGTAAATGAAGTCGTCCCCGCCGATGTGTCCGACGAAACTCCCCTCCGGTACCAGCCCCTTCACCACGTCGTGGAGGATCTTGGCCAGAATCCGGATGACGCGATCGCCCTCGAAATAGCTGTAGCGATCGTTGTACTCCTTGAAGTGATCGAGGTCGGCATAGCAGACCGCGAACTTTTCCCCTGCGTCCAGGCGGCGTCCGATGTCGGCCTCGATCTCCGGCGCGCCGGGGAGTCGCGTGGACGGATGCACCCGCACATCGCGCTCTGCACGGCGCAGCATCGTGTCGAGGCGGGCACGAAGCTCCGCCGCCGGTGTGGATTCGCGCACCACCTCGTCGGCGGCGGCCTCGAACGCGTCGTGAAGCGCGAGGTCGCTCTGCGCGGCGAGCACGACGGCGGGAATCACCGCGGTGAAGGAGTCGGACTTGAGGCGCTGACAGCAGGCGAGCGCCGCCGGGGCGCTCGTTCGCGCATCGAGGATCATCGCCGCCGGACGGCCGCGAAGCGCGCGGGCCATGACCTCGCTCTCGGAGTCGAGGAGGACGATAGCCAACCCGTGCGCGTCTACCCAATCGCGCACGGGCGCCGGTGGGCGGCCGCGATCAGCGGAGAAGAATATGGCGTGGGGCTGGGCCACGCAGCGCGGTCCTCGAGGCGGCTGGCGCCATAATACGAGGCGCCGGTGCGTTAGTCAAAGTACGGATTGACAACGGGCTAGCTCTCTGAGGGACGACCAGGAAACGAAGAACGCAACCCGCGCTCCCGCTTCCCCGACTTCAGCGTCCGCTACCCTGCCACCCCAACGGAAGCGTCATCAGCACCCCCATCCGCTCCTCGTCCGGAGAGGATGTGTGCTGGAGTCGCACGGTGATGATGGCGTCCACCGCAGCCAGCGCATGGTTCGCCAGCGCCACCCCGAGGAACTGCGATGCGCGGCGAAAGGCATCGTTGCTTCGCCGGATCGTGCGGCGGAAATGGTCCTGCTCCAGCTCCGCTCCCTCCCAGCTCCAGCGGAATTGCTCCCCGACCGCGCGCCGCGTATAGAAGTCGATGGCATCCTGGAACTGCGGAGAATCGGGAGGCGGCGGAACGTCGGGATCTCCCCAGAACGTGCGCCGTGCCAGCAACCAGATCGACCCGTTGTAGGTGGTGATATCCGTCTCCGGGTCGAGCGCGCCCCCAGGGGTCAGATCGAACTCTCCGCTGGAGAGGAAGGTCTCCATCCGCTCGTAGTACTCGAAGTCGCCCACCGGAAAGGGTCCGCCGAAGCGCGCCCGCGCGGCACTGCGCGCCAGGTCACGGTAGTCGGTGCGCCGGTCCCGCGCCTGGCGGCGCGCGCGAATGAACTGCGTGACGGCGTAGATCTCGAGAGCGGCGTAGGGCACGGCGCGCGTCTGACGCAGCATCAGCTGCCCGCTGCCGGGGATGATCGCCGACGCGACCGGGGCGAGCCAGCTCCTGGGACGCCGCGCGGCTCCATCGGCGGCGAGCGCGGCCGTCGTCGGCCCGCGAGCGCTGTCCGGGACGGCCGACATGGTATCGCTCGTCAGGCGCGCCGGTGCCAGCGCGGCTGGGGGCTCCAGCCACTGCGCGCTCGCCACTCCGGCCCAGAGCCCTACCGAGGCGAGGGGCACGGCCGCCAATCGGGCCGCCTCGGCGATCGCGCGCATCAGAAGAGATAGCGCAGCGAGACGTACGTCGGCGCTTCACCGGCGGAGCGCGAGAACCCCTCGAACAGCCGCGCCAGATCCACCGACAGGTTCGACGTACTGAAGCCCAGCCCCAACGAGGGACCGCTAGACTCCGATTCGTCGAACACGTACCCCGTGCGCAGGTGGAAGCGGGTGCGATAGCTCACCACCCCGCCAAAGCGCGCGGCCGGCGACTGCATCTCCAGCTCGTCGATCAGGTCGGCGGAGAGACGCACCTCGGTGTCGCGCACGAACGTCTGCGGCACCGGCGCGGTGTACAGCGCGCCCACCTGGATGCGCGTGGGGAGCGGATCGGACTGCTCGTTGTCGTTCACCTGAAGGCGAAGACCGACGTTTCGCACCGCCGCGCCGAGGGTGACCGGCGCGATGGCGCCGACGTCGAACTGCGCGCCCACGTCGATGGCGGTGGTCGATGCGCTCACCGTCGGAATGTCCGAGCACGCGCCGCTGCAATCCACCCGGAACTGGACCACCTTGAAGGTGACGCCGCCGTTGATGCGCGAGCCGATTCCGGTGGAGTACGTGGCGGCGTACACCAGGTTGCGCGGATTGAGCGAGCCGATCGGTGGCCCGCCTCCGCCGCCGCTGATGTCCTGCTCCCCGTAATTGAGGATGTAGATCGAGCCGGTGATGACGCCCAGTCGCTCGGACGGGATGAGCACGGAGACGACGTCGCCGGTGCCAACGAAGCTCTGGTAGTGATGGATGGCCACCTCGCGCTTCTCGGAGCGCGCCAGTCCCGCCGGGTTCCACCACACCGCTTCGGAGCCCTGCTGCGCGGCAACGACCGCCTGGCCCATGCCGAGGGCGCGCGCCCCGACGGGGATGAGCAGGAAGGGAGCGCCTTCGCGCGTGAGATCATCGTCCTGGGCATGCGCCGGCATCCCCGCCAGGGTGGCCAGGGTGCCCGCGACGATGAACGCCGCTGTGCTAGAGCGGCGTCGCCTCATCGATGAGCATGATGGGGATGTCCTCGCGAATCGCGTATCGGAGGCGGCACGCGTGGCAGAGCAGAGCCTGCTCTCCCTCACGGTACTCCAGCTCGCCCTTGCATTTCGGGCAGACGAGGATCTCCAGCAACTGCGGGGAGAGGCTCATGCATCCCGCTCCTTGGGGATCGTATATCCGAGCCGGCGAAGCGATCCGGGGTCGCGACGCCAGTTCGGAAGGACCTTCACCCATAAGTCCAGATACACCGGCGCGCCGACGAGTTCCTCGATCTTCACCCGGGCGGCGCGTCCGATCTCGCGAATGCGCGCGCCCCGGTGACCGATGAGGATCCGCTTCTGGCTGTCTCGCTCGACGTGAACGACCGCTCGAATGTACACCGGACTGCGGTCTTCCCGGAACTCCTCGATCTCACAGGCGACGCTGTAGGGCACTTCTTCCTCGAGCTGTTCGAGGGCGGTCTCGCGCACGAGCTCGGCCGCGAAGAAGCGAACGGGTTGCGTGCCGATCTCATCGTCGGGATAGAGGAAGGGGCTCTCCGGCAATCTGGCGCGGACGGCGGCGAGGAGGGGGTCGAGGCCTTCTCCGGTGAGCGCGGAGATGGGGAACACGTCGCCGCCCGCCAGCTCGAGCACCCGACCTCGCTCGTCCGAGCGGAGGGTGTCGATCTTGTTGAGCGCCACCAGCACCGGCGCCCTGGGCTCCCGGCCGAGTCCGGCCGCCGCGGCGAGCGTCTCCGGCACCCCCTCGTGCGCATCAGCGACGTAGAGGATGACGTCGGCATCGTCCAGCGCCTGGAGCGCCGTGGCGCGCATGGCTTGCTGGAGTGCGTAGCGCGGCTCGAGGAGTCCGGGGGTGTCGGCGAGGATGATCTGGGTGTTCTCGTCGGAGAGGATGCCGACGATTCGATCGCGGGTCGACTGCGGCTTTGGGCTGGTGATGCTGAGCTTCTGCCCGACGATGCGGTTGAGGAGGGTGGATTTACCGGAGTTGGGTTTTCCGACGACGGTGACGATGCCGGCTCGGGTCGGGACGGGGTTGGGGGTCATACGAGGGTAAGGTAATGCAAGCGGCGGGGCATTCGGCACTCGGCATCGGCCGCGCCGGTGGTGATCCCGAAAAACACGACGCCCCAGCCTGTGAAGACAGACTGGGGCGTGTGGTGGTGCGTGGAGGTGCCGGCGACGGCCTACTCTCCCGCGTCCTCTCGGACGGAGTACCATCGGCGCTGTAGGGCTTAACGATCGTGTTCGGGATGGGAACGAGTGTGGCCCCTACGCTCTGGTCGCCAGCGATCGGT
>DATFFZ010000004.1:0-24599 GCA_035249845.1 Gemmatimonadaceae bacterium | reverse complement strand
GTGCTTCCCATCGTCAATCACGACAACAGCCAGCACGCCGCCAACGAGAACCTCCGCCTTCAGAATCTCTGGGACGGGATCGAGGTCTACGCCGCCGTGCTGGCCCGCCTCGGCCTGGTGTGGCGGCAGGAAGGGCGGCCGGTGCCCGAGTAACGAATCGGGATCGTCTCGAGGGCGGACCCTTTCCGATCCGCGAGGTCATTGACTCCGCTCCCCGTGCTCGGTACCTTCCCCTCAACAGTTCAGGGGGAGGGGACGTGGCCGGCGACTCGCTCGACCTCATGCAGGGGACGCTCGACATCCTGATCCTCAAGACCCTCAGCTGGGGGCCGCGACACGGCTACGCCATCGCGCGGTGGATCGCCGAGCGCACGAAGGACACCCTGCAAATCGAGGAAGGCGCGCTCTATACCGCGCTCCATCGCATGGAGAAGCGGGGGTGGCTGGAGAGCGAGTGGGGGAGCTCGGAGAACAATCGCAAAGCCAAGTACTACCAGCTCACCGCGCTCGGACGTCGCCAGCTGCGCGCGCAATCCGATGCCTGGACCCGCTACGCCCAGGCGGTGTTCACCGTCCTCAGAAGCGCCTAGGAGTCACGGTGCCACGCATCCCCGGCATCCGCCGCGTCTTTCACCGCGGCCTCTCACGCGATCGCGTCGAAGAGGACCTCGACGCCGAGCTCGGCTTTCACTTCGACATGACGATGCACGAGCTGGTGCGCGGCGGGATGCCGCCCGACGAGGCGCGGCGTGAGGCGGAGCGTCGCTTCGGCGACGTGGGTCGGCATCGTCATGCGCTGGCGGCGATCGACCGGACGCGGGCGGCCCGCGCCGACCGCGCCGAATGGTGGCATGGCCTCGCGCAGGACGTCCGGTACGCCGCGCGCGGCCTGGCGCACCATCCCGGCTTCACCATCGCCGCGGTGGTCACGCTCGCGCTCGGTATCGGCGCCAACGCCGCGATGTTCGGCATCGTGGACCGGCTCCTCCTCGCCGCGCCGGCGCACGTCCGCGAGCCGGAGCGCGTCGTCCGCGTCTACTTCGAAACGGAGCGCGGCGGACCGCCCGGGCAGCCGGTCGTCGTGGGCGACGTCACCAGTTATCCGAAGTTCACCGCCCTCCGCGACGACAACCGATCGTTCGAAGCCTTGGCCGCGCACGCCGACCAGGAATCGACGCTGCGCCAGGGAACGGATACCCGACCGGTGCAGATCTCACTCGCGTCGGCCGAGTTCTTCCCGATGCTGGGCGTGCAGCCCGCGCTCGGCCGGTTCTTCACCGTCGAGGAGGAGAGGCGTGAAGAGAGGCTGGCGGTGCTCTCCTACGGATTGTGGCGGGGAGCTTTCGGCGGTGATCCGCGCGTGCTGGGGCGAACGCTGCACGTAGGACGCACGACCTTCACGGTGATCGGCGTGGCGCCACGCGGCTTCACCGGATTGCGCCTGGGCGCCCCCGATCTCTGGCTGCCGCTGGCGGCCGCGGCGCCGGCCCTGGTGTCGAGCCAATGGAAGGAGCGGGGTTGGTTCTACCTGTCGCTCGCGGGGCGGCTTCGCCCGGGCGCGACCCGCCAGCAGGCGGCGGCCGAGTTAGGCAACGCCTGGCGTCGCGACGCGGAGGCGGCCAACGACAGACGCAAGGCCACCATCCTCGTCGGCTCCGCCATCGCCGACCGCGGCCCCATGCGCTCGCAGGAAGCGAGGGTGGCGACGTGGCTGGCGGGCGTCTCCATCATCGTGCTGCTCATCGCCTGCGCGAACATCGCCAACCTCCTGCTCGCTCGCTCGCTGCGTCGTCGCAAGGAGATCGCGGTCCGCCTCGCCCTCGGCGCGGGCCGCGCCAGACTCGTCAGGCTGATGCTCGCCGAGAGCATTCTCCTGGCACTGCTGGGCGGTGCGGCGGCGCTGCTGCTGGCGGGGTGGAGCGGCGAGGCCATGCGCTCGTTGCTCCTGCCGACCATCTCGTGGAGCGACTCGCCCATCGGCATCCGCGCGCTCTGGTTCACGGCCGTGATGGCGCTCGTCGCCGGCTTGATCGCCGGCCTTCTTCCCGCCGTTCAGGGAAGTCGATCGGACCTGCTCAGCTCGCTCAAGTCCGGCGTGCGGGAGGGGACGGTGACGCGTTGGCGCACGCGACGCGCTCTTCTTCTGGCGCAGGCGGCGCTGTCGGTGGTGCTGCTGGTGGGGGCGGGTCTCTTCGTGCGCTCGCTCCGCAACGTACGCGCGCTCGACCTGGGCTTCGATGCCGATCGCGTCATCGCCGTGCAGTTCGATTTCGGCGGGCTCGGCGTGTTGGCCAGCGTGAAGGAGGAGATCTACACGCGCGCGCTGGAGCGCTCGCGGCGCCTGCCCGGCGTGGAGCACGCGGCGCTCAGCATGACGACACCCTTCCGCAGCACCATCATCTCCGATCTGTTCGTGCCCGGGCTGGACTCGGTCCCCCGGCAAGATGGCGTGCTGCCGATCCACAACGCCGTCGGCGCCGGCTACTTCACCACCATGGGGATTCGGATCCTCCAGGGTCGCGCCATCACGCCGGAGGATCGCACCGGCGCCGCGCTGGCGGTGGTGGTGAACGACGCGATGGCTCGAGCGCTCTGGCCGAACGAGAGCGCGCTCGGAAAGTGCATCAAGATCGACGCCGACAGCGTGCCGTGCTCGATGGTGGTGGGTGTGTCGGCGAACGCTCGTCATCGCTCGCTGAGCGAGGATCCACCGATGCAGTACTACGCCGCCATCGATCAGGGCGGCGCCGCGGTCGCGCTCCGCACACTCATGATTCGCCCCTCGGGTAATCCAGCGGATCTCGTTCCACGACTGCGCGCCGAGCTCACCGCGTTGGGCACGGACGTGCCGTACGCCGACATCCACGTGATGGAGGAATTCATCACGCCCGAGCTTCGTCCATGGCGGCTCGCCGCCACGATGTTCGCGATCTTCGGCCTCCTGGCGTTGGCGGTGGCGGCGGTGGGACTCTACAGCGTGATCGCCTACAACGTGGCGGAGCGGATGCACGAGTTGGGCGTCCGGGTGGCCCTCGGCGCGAGCCGCAGCGACATCGTGCGGATGGTGGTGGGCGACGGGGTCCGCGTCGCCCTCATCGGCGTGGCGGTCGGCGCCGTGGTGGCGTTGTGGGCGGTGAAGTTCGCCGAGCCGATGCTGTTCGGAGTGGCCGCGAGAGACCCGGCGGTGTTCGGCGGAGTCGTGCTGGCGTTGACGGTGGTGGCGATGATCGCGAGTGGGATACCCGCTCTCCGGGCGGCGAAGGTGGATCCCGGGAGAGCATTGAAGGTGGAGTAGGGGACGAAGCGGCGCGGCTCGCCGCTACGAGTCACACCGCACCACCACTTTCCCGAACGTCTCGTTGCTCTCCATGCGCCGGTGCGCATCGCCAATGGCGCTCAGCGGGAAGACCGAGTCCACCACCGCGCTCGCCACCTTGCGCGCCAGGAGCGGCACGACCTGCTCGGCGAACGCTCGCGTGGCCACGATCTTCTCCTCCAGCGGACGCGCGCGCAGGACGGTGCCGATGATGGTGAGACGCTTGCTCATCACCACGCCGATCGGAAGCTCTGCTCGCGGTCCGGCGATCGTACCGATCAGCACGAGGCGGCCGCGAGGCCCAAGGGCGGCGATGCTGGCCTGGAGGTACGGTCCGCCGAGCAGGTCGAGCACCACGTGCATCCCGCCGCCTGAAGACCAGCGCCCGACCGCCTCGGTGAGCACGGAGAGGTCGGAGCCGACGGCGGCGCCGTCCACCAACCCGTGCTGGCGGGCGCGCTCGATCTTGTCGCCGGTGCGAGAGGTGCCGTAGGGGAGCGCGCCGCACGCCCGGGCGAGCTGGAGCGCGGCCAGCCCGACACCGCTCCCCACCGCGTGAACGAGGACGCGCTCCGATGGCCGCGTCGCCGCCTGCGTGATGAGCGCGTCGTGCGCCGTGATGAACGCCTCGGGGATGGCGCCCGCCTGCTCCCAGTCGAGCTCGTCAGGCACGCGAGCCACCGCGCGCTCGTGGACCACCGCGTATTCCGCGTGCGCGCCGCCGCCGATGATGCCGAAGACGCGGTCCCCGACGCGCCACTCGCGCGTGCCAGGGCCCAGCCCGGACACCTCACCCGCGAATTCGATGCCGGGAACGTCGCGCGGATCGCCGGGGGGCGCGGGATACCGTCCTTCGCGCTGGAGGAGGTCGGCGCGGTTGAGCGCCGACGCCCTCACCCGCACCAGGATCTGGCCATGTCCCGGCTCCGGCGGCGGCACCTCGCGCAGCTCGAGCACCTCGGGACCCCCGGGCCGCGCGATGACGACGGCTTTCATGCGTGCGCCATCGGCACCCTACAATCGCGCATCCGGCGGGAGCTCCGTGTCGGAGCGGGCGGTGTCCGACTCGCGGCCCCCGAGCACCGCGCTCTTCGCCATGTCCACGATACGCTCCCGCAACTCCGCATCGGCGGCCATGTCGTCGACCGATCTCGACTGCGCGTAGGCGCGCAGGATGGTTCGCAGATGGTTGGTGTCGAGCGCCGTGAGCTCCTGCCGAAGGACGTGCTCGCCCTGCACGAACACGGCGAAGGGATTCAGCACCGGGCGCGCCGTGGCCGGAGCCGGCTCGCTGAAGCGGGGCGTGGCGTCCACCGTCGTACGGCGCACCATGCGCGTCGGCGTCTTGGCGCGCGCCAGCGCTCCCTCGAGAAAGATCATCGTGAGGCCGCTGGCCCAGTACGCGAGATCGGTCCGGTTCGGCTGCGTCGTCTCCCGCGCCGTGCGGAGCGGCTCCCCCTCGCCGCCTAGCGGGATGAACTCGAGCCACCCTTCCCATAAATCGTTCTCTCCCACGCGCCCGCATGCCTGCGCCGTGTAGGCGGTCCCATCATCATCGCGAACGGCCTCGGAGAACTGGATCAGGACTTCCGACATGAGCGTCTACCTCGGCATCGAATTCGGGATTCGGGGACGGCCGAGTCGGAAGGCATCGGCTGTGCCGGCGAATCCCGAATCCCGAATGCCGATGCTCAATTCCACGGCTCGTCTCCGCTCGGCCCGTAGATGCTGGGCACTTTCCCACCGGCCAGGCGCAGGTATACCGTGAGCTGACCGCGGTGATGGATCTGATCGTGGAGGAGGAACCAGGCGATCTGGGCGCGGGACATCTCTCCCATCTGCTTCGGCCCGGTCATGAACGGCACCATGGCCGAGAGATCTTCGTCGCGCGCGCGACGCAGCGACTCCAGCACCTGGGTCCGTGTCTGCTCGAAGGCGCCGAGCACATCGGCCCAGGCGTCCGGTGCCGGCGGGGGCGCTGCGGGCATCCTGAAGTCGGGCTGCAACACGAGGTTCACCAGACCGAGCTCGGTGGTGAACATCCACGCCAACTCGCGCGCCGAGCGCGAGCGCGGGTGCGGCCTGAGCTCCGCCTGATCGGCGGGATAGACGCTCAGTACCTTCCGCGTGATCGCCGTCTCCCGCTCGAACACCGCCAGGAGTTGCCTGGTCGTCGAGGACGACTGCACGGCGGGTGTGGTCTGTGGTGTGCTCGACGTCGCCATGGTCGTGCCCTCCCGGTGCGGGAACCTCGCTCGCCTACATCGCTACTTCCGGTACACCGTCAGCACGCCCTGCGCCGGGATGCTCGCGTTCAGGGTCCTGCCGGTGCCGATCTGCACGTCGGCACCCGACTCGGAGCGATCGCTGAGGGCGTATGACACGCCATACGTCCCCGCCGGCAGCCCCTGGAGCGACACCGGGCCGCCACGGCTCGCCTTGATCACCACCACGTAGCCGTTGTTCGCGTTGATGAACGCCACCGGATTGAACGCGCCATCCGCGCTCGTCGTCCGGATGCGAACCGCACCCGGTCGAATGTAGCGGAAATACTGTCGCAAAAAGCGCGCGCGGCTGGTGAGCACGACGCGGGGCTGGCTGGGGTTCGAGTCGTCGATCCGGATGTACTTCGATCCGTCATCGGGCTCGTTGTAGGCCAGCGCGAACTGCTGCCACGACGAGACGTTGGCGACGGTGAGGTCCGTGTGCAGATTGTTGTAGTCGCTTCCGATGTGCTCGAGCATGCTGGTGCTGATGCCGAGCTGGCCGGCGCGGCTCGCCACCCCCTGAAGCTGCGTCGTGCTGGCGCCGCCGTAGCGATGATACGAGAGCTCGCTGGCCGCCTGCGTGAAGCCGTTGACCGCCACCATCTGGTCGAAGAAAGGGAAAGTGTTGCTGAGATTGGCGAACGAGGGCGCCACGAAGCGCGGCGTGAACCCGTTCGCGCGGAGCCGGTTGGCCGCCGCCACCGCCGCCTGCCCCAGGCTCGTCCCCGACCACCGGTTCGTGCTCGGCTCCAGCACCAGCTCCCACGAGTCGGGCGTGAGATTGTGGCGGCTGCGGAGGTGCTGGTAGGTGGCCAGCACGAACTCCGCGTACTCCTCCGGATTCTGGTTGTGAATGTACGTACGCCCGGAGCACAGGTTGTCCACGAAGGCGACGTAGGTGACGTTCAGGTGGAAGCGGTCACCGCGGGCCTCGACGCGCTGCTTGATCGGCTTCACGACCTTGTTGATCGGATCCTCGAGCTGCGCGAAGTGAAAGCCGCTCGAGTTGATCACGAACGGATCGGAGTTGTCGTTGATCGTCGAATAGCGCGTGCACACCCACAGTTGATTGTTCGCGCCGATCTTCTCCGTCTCGCTCCAGTAGTCGCGATCGTTCTCGGCGCCGCTGTAGACCTCGAGCCGGACGCGGGTGATGCCGAGATCGTTGACGGCCATGTCGTAGAGCGCGTTGGACACCTGTGCGAAGGCCGGTATGGACTGGCCCGCCTGCGCCGTCGCCTCCCAGCCGCTGATCGTCTGGTAGCGTGTGGACGCGTCCAACGAGACGATCGGTCCCAGCACCTGATCGGGGCCGGGATCCGGATCGGGACCCGTCGAGTTGCTCTCGGTCGTGCACTGAAGTGCGCTGGCGACCGCGACCGTCGACAGAAGGGTCCGCATCACGCGCGTCGTCGTCCCGGTCACTCGACCGCGACTCTCGTTCTCAACCATAACGTGTCTCGTGTCGCCAGCTCGATCCGCCTGACACCAGGCGCCTCGGGCGTGTAGGTGAAGTCGTAGGTCTCTCCCACTCCGATGAGGACGCGCGCGGCGCGCGGGGCTGCTCGCGGCCCCGAGAGCGCGGCACCATCCTTGGCCACCGGCGTCCACCGTTCGATCGTCGTCGAGTCGCGGAAGAGCGTGAAAATCTGCGGAGCCGCGAAACCAATGTTCATCAGTCGCAGGCGGTATGCCGTGCCCGCCTTGAAGACGAGTGAATCGGGGGTCGGGCTACCGTTGAGGAGGAACTGCTTCGTCCCGGAGCCATACTCGCCGATCACCAGTGTACGGTCGGTGTCCGGGCTCCAACGGTCGAAGGGCTCGAGGACGATGAGCGGACCGTAGGCGCCGTTCACGATCTGCTCGCGCTCGTCCATGTGCGAATGATACATGTACGTCCCGGTGCGCGGGGGCACGATCCGCACGATGAACGAGTCTCCAGGCGCGATGAGGGGGGCGACGTTCACATCGTCGCCGCTCCAGCCGGCCACGCCATCGTAATAGCTGTCGAGCTCGAGGCCGTGCCAATGCACCGACGTGGGCTCGGAAAGCCGATTGACCACCGTGATCGCAACCTGCTCGCCACGGCGCAGCACGATGGGCAAGCCCGGCACGTTCACCGAATCGCGCTTCGGTTCGGCACCGCGCTGAAGGATGTAGCTCACCGCCCGGGTGCCGTCGCTCCGCTTCCCTTCCTGCGCGATCAGGCGCAGCTGACGCCAGAGCCCCACGCGCTCCGCACGCTCCGGCGCCTCCCCGGGCCGCGCGCGCACGGTCACACCCATCACCAGACCCGCCATCGCGCGCTCGGCGTGCTGCTCGTGCGTGTGGACGTCGGGCGCCTTCTCGCCGGGAACCACCCAGAACGGCATCACGTGCGGCAGCATGTGACAGTGCACGAGCCAGTTGCCCGGCCGCTCCGGCAGCCACGACATGTCCATCGTCCCGCGCGGGAAGACGATCTCGGTGACCGCCTTCATCCGCTCCTGCTCCGGGAAGATCGTGTCCCGCGCCCACGTCCCCTTGGCCTCGACGTCGAAGAAGAATCCGTGCAGGTGCATCGGGTGCCCGCGGTCCGACGCGTTGATCCACCGCCATTGTGCGCGGTCGCCGAGCGCATAGCGGAGGCGCTCGGTGAAGGGCCAGGTGCGTCCGTTCACCGCCGGCAGCCAGATGCCGGCCTTCCGCATCGAGTCGGCGGCGGCGCTGTCCGGTGGGAGCTCCATGAGCGAGATCAGGAAGACGCGCTCGAAGCGTGACGCGCGGCGCCCCGGGCGCTCCACGATGAGCGCGCCGTTGAGCTGACTGTCCATTCCGGTGGTGTGCGCCAGCGCGGAGTCGGTGCGGGCGAAGTAGAGATACGTCCCGGGCTCTCCGGCGTTGAATCGAACGTCTCTCGATTCGCCGGCGTTCAATCGAATCGGCGAATCGTTAGGCGCCGGACGGCTCGCCAACCCCCACACGAAGAGCGCCGTGTCGAGCTGATTGCGAAGCGTGACGATGATCTCGGTGCCGGCCTTCACCCGGATCATCGGGCCGGGATTCTGAAGCGGCTCCCCCTCCTCTCGAAAGGCCGCGACCGTGATCGACGGCCGGTCATCCGCCGGCTTCCACTGGCCGGTGTCGATCACCAGGGAGAGCCTGAGCACGCCATCACGCTCATCGCCCGCGCTCCTGACGTTCGTATTCGGCTGAATCGTCGCCAGCGTGGCGTCGCCCGGCATGGGCGTCCGGCCGGAGAGCTCGCCGAGGGTGACGATGACGAGCGCGGCCGCGGGGAAGGAGAGCGCGGCAAAGGTGCCAGTCGGACTCATGGTCCTGGGGGAAAGGGGATGACTGAAGATAGACCTGGGTGAAGGGGTCGTCCAATCGCCTGGCTCCCGCTTTCCGTCGCGGTTAGCTTCGTGCCACTCCAACGGAGAACGCGGATGACGCAACGGCCGCTCGCTCGGGTCGCACTCGTCGCGGCCTTCATCGTCGGTGTCGACGCGCCGCTCATGGCGCAGACCGGCCGGCTCAAAGCCCTCGTCGGCGGGACGCTGATCGACGGCACCGGCGGCCCGCTCATCCGGAACAGCGTCATCATCGTGGAGGGGGAGCGGATCCGCACCGTCGGCCAGGTTGGCCGAACGCCCATCCCCGACGGCGCGGAGGTGATCTCGACCGAAGGGATGTCGGTGCTGCCCGGGCTGTGGGACATGCACGTCCACCTCATGCTCAACGGGCACGCCGACTATGCGCACTGGGACTCGGTGTATCCGCCGCTCTTCGAGACGGTGATCATGCCAGCCTCGGCGAAGCAGCTCCTGCTCGCCGGCGTCACCAGCGCGCGCGACCTCGGCGCGCCGCTCGAGGCGAGCATCGCCGTGCGCGACCGGATCAACAGGGGGGAGATCCCCGGACCCACACTGTACGTGTCGGGCCCGTTCATCCAGCACGCGCCGTACCCCGGCACCGAGGCCTTTCGCTGGGGTGTGACGGGAGAGAAGGACGCGATCGCCAAGGTACGGCGCCTGGCACGAGCTGGCGTGAACGTCATCAAGCTGATCGATCAGGATCAGATGACCATGGCCGAGGTGCGCGCGGTGGTGGAGGAGGCGCATCGCAATCGGCTGCTGGTGGTCGCCCACGCGCACCGCCCGGAGGAAGTTCGGCGCGGGCTCGCCGCCGGCGTCGATTTCTTCGAGCACACGGGGATGGCGACCGCCCCCGAGTATCCGGGGGACGTGATCACGCTCATCCGCGAGCGAACGGCGCAGGGAGCGCGCGGTCCGCTCTGGTGGACACCGACCATCGAGGGGCTATTCAATTACGAGTACGTGCGCGACAACCCGGAGAAGCTGGATGACTCGTCGTGGCACGAGGGACTTCCCGACTCGGTGATCGCCGACATCCGCCGATCGATCGCGCACCCGGAGCGCCTCTCGTATTTCCAGATCACGCCGAGTCGCCGTCCGACGCTGCGGCGAAAATTCGATCAGCTGCGCGAGGCCGGAGTGGTGTTGCTGGTAGGCACCGATGCCGGCATTCCGATGAAGTTCCACTCGCAGGCGACGTGGAACGAGCTCGACATCTGGGTCACTCGTCTGGGGGTCGATCCGATGACGGCGATCCGCGCCGCGACCTACTGGCCGGCCGTCGCGATGCGGGTGGATCGCGACGTCGGCACGATCACGGAGGGGAAGTACGCGGACATCATCGCGGTGCGGGGTGATGTGCTTCGCTACATAGCCCTTCTGCAGCGTGTGGACATCGTGGTGAAGCACGGGGTGCGGTATAAGTGACGGAGCGGGAAGCGGGGAGCGGGAAGAGGGAAGCGCAGGCGGAGACGGTAGTCATCGGGTGTGCCGTCGCTCCCCGCTTCCCGCTCCCCGCTCAGGTTGTCCCTTCCTCCACTGCTTCCGGCAGCACCAGCGAAAACGTCGACCCCCGGCCAACCACGCTCTGGAGCCGAAGGTCACCACCCATGCCGCGGGCGAGATCGCGGCTGATGGCGAGGCCGAGGCCCGTACCGCTCGCCTGGCGGGTGCGGCTGGCGTCCACCTGCACGAAGGGCTCGAACACCGCCTGACACTTGTCCTCCGGAATGCCCGGGCCGGTGTCGCTGACCCGCAGCTCGATGAACCCGTCGTCGCCGTTGCGCTGCGCGTCGACGCGAACGCTGCCGCCGGTGGGCGTGAACTTCACCGCGTTGGCCAGGAGGTTGAGCAGTACCTGCTGCGTCTTCTCGCGGTCCGCCCACACCACCAGCGACTTCGGTACGTCCACCGTGCGGTCGAGTCCTTTGGTGAGGAGCTGCGGCTCCACCATCGGCAGCACGTTGGAGATGACGTCCGCCACCGGCACCGCCTCCAACGTGTACTCCACACGCCCCGATTCCACGCGCGCGAGATTGAGGACGTCGTTGATGAGGCGCAGGAGATGCCGCTGGCTGCGGTCGATCCTGCCTAACACACTGCGTTGGGTGTCGCTGATCTCGCCGAAGGTGCCCATCTCGAGGAGCTGCACGTAGCCGGAGATGGCGTTGAGCGGCGTCCGCAGCTCGTGCGACATCACCGCCAGAAAATCGCTCTTCGCACGGCTGGCCGCCTCGGCGCGCACCCGTGCCAGCTCCGACGTCTGGTAGAGATCCTTGAGCACCTTGGCCGCCTCGCGACGCATGCGCGAGAGCTTGAGATGCGCGCGGATGCGGGCCAGCAGCTCGCGCGCGGAGAAGGGGGACGTGAGACAATCGTCGGCGCCGGCGTCGAGCGCCGTGAGACACTCCTCCTCCGTGGTCGCCGTCGCCAGCAGAATGACCGGCAGATCGCGAGTGCTCTCGTCGCTCCTGAGCACGCGCGCCAGCTCGATGCCGCTCAGCTCCGGCAGCTCGATGTTGGTGAGCACCAGATCGGGCGCCAATCCGCGCGCGGTCAACAGCGCCTGTGCTCCGTCGCTCATCGGCAGGACGTCGAAGCCGGCGGTGCGAAGGAGGTGCACGTAATACGCGCGGCGCTCGGCGTCGTCTTCGGCGACGAGGATGCGCGCCGAAAACTGGAGCGGGGATGCGAGGTCGGACCCGGCGGAGGTGCGCGGGTCGTCAGACGGTCGGGCGGCGTCGCGCTCGTCCCGAGCGCCGGTGCTGGCGACTTCGTCCAGTTGCTGCACGAGACTGCGGGACTCCGAGTCGGCGGTAGATCCGGATCCGCCGAGCGTCGCAACAAACGGTCCAGTGGATTGTGCCTCCTCGCGGGCCGGATGCCGGTGATCCGGACATTCAAACCCTTGGCGAGCGCCGCGTGTCTGATTACCCATAAGAACCTTATGGGAAACATGACGACGTCGGGCCTCGACCTCCTCCGCGGTACGCTGGACATGCTCATCCTCCGGACGCTCGCCTGGGGGCCGATGCACGGCTACGCCGTGTCCGCCCTCATCAAGCAGCGCACCGACAGCCAGATCCTGGTCGAGGAAGGGGCGCTCTATCCGGCGCTCCACCGATTGGAGAAGAGTGGTTGGGTGGAGAGCGAGTGGGGTGTCTCGGAGAACAACCGTCGCGCCAAGTATTACAGCCTCACGGCGCGCGGGCGCGCGCAGCTCAAGGTCGAGCACGAGACGTGGAAGCGCTACGTGGCCGCGGTGTCGCGCGTGATGCGACCGGCGCCGGAGGGTCAGTGATGCGCCTTCCCGCCGGCGTCAGGCGCCTGCTGAGCCTCGCGTCCACCCGCACCCCCGCGCGGCTCCATCGGGACGTGAACGAGGAGCTGCGCTTCCACCTCGAGATGAAAGTCGCGGCGCTCCTCGACCAGGGCCTCGACGAGGAGAGCGCGCGCGCCGAAGCGGCGCGGCAATTTGGCGACATCCACCAGTTCGAAGACGCTTGCCTCGTGCTCGATAGGCAGCGGGAGAGGGAAATGCGAAATGGAGAGTTGCTGCGGTCGATCGCCCAGGATGTTCGCCATGCCGCGCGCCTGCTGCGCCAGTCACCCGGCTTCACCACGGTCGCGGTCCTCACGCTGGCACTCGGCATCGGCGCCACTACGTCGATCTTCAGCGTGGTGAGCGCGGTCCTGCTGCGCCCCCTTCCTTATGTAGGTGCCGACCGGATCGTGTTCATCGGCGAGCAGGAGCGGGGGAGCATGCACAAGGAGACCACCACCTCGTACCCCAACTACCTCGATTGGAAGGCGGAAGCAAAGAGCTTCGAGGCGATGGCGCTGTACGACGGATGGTCGCCCACCATCGCCGAGGGCGGCGACGCGGAGCGCATCCGCGCTTCGCTGGTGACGGCCGAGATCTTCGACGTCTTTCGCGTGAAGCCGATCCTGGGCCGCCCGATCCTGCCCTCGGACAACGTGACCAACGCCGAGCCGGTGGCGCTGCTGAGCCATGGACTCTGGCGCGCGCGATTCGGCGGCGATCCCGGCGTCGTCGGCCGCGTCATCCAGCTCAATGGCCGCCCGCGCACGGTCGTGGGTGTCCTTCCCCCCGACTTTCACCCTCCGCGCGGCGAGCTCGAGGGGGAGCTCTGGGGGAACAACTGGACGGACAGCACCGACGGGCGCGGTGGACGCGCGGTTCAGGTGTTCGCGCGACTCAAGCCGGACGTGACACTCGAGCAGGCACGCGCCGAGATGCGGACGATCGGGGCCCGTCTGGCCACGGCGTATCCGGAGACGAACGCGCGGCAGGAGGTGTACGTCGAGCCGCTCAGAGACCAGCTGGTCGGCGAGACGCGCGGTCCGTTGGTGGTGCTGCTGGCGGCATCGGCGCTGGTGCTGCTCATCGCCTGCGCCAATCTCTCCAATCTCCTGCTCGCGCGCGGCGTCTCGCGCGCGCGGGAGATGGCCGTTCGGGCGGCGATCGGCGCGACGCGAGGCAGGACGGTCAGACAGCTCATGACGGAGAGCGCGGTGCTGGCCGCGATCGGCGGCGCCGGCGGCGTCCTCCTCGGCTGGTGGGCGACGCGGGCGATGATCGTGATGGCGCCCGAGAGCATTCGCGGCGGTGACGTGGCGATGGATGGGCGCGTGCTCGCCTTCACCGTCGTGGTGACGCTGCTGACGGTGGCGTTGTTCGGTCTCGTGCCGGCGGCGCGCGCGAGCCGAGTGGAGCTCGCCATCGCGCTCAAGGAGGGCGCACGCGGCTCCGTGGGCCGGGTCGGGAAGCGACTGCGGAGCGCGCTGGTGGTGGCGCAGCTGGCGCTCGCGCTCACGCTTCTCGCCGGTGCCGGACTGCTCATCAAGAGCTTCGCGCGGGTGACGGCGATCGAGTCCGGCATCGACCCCAAGAACGTGCTCACCATGTCGATGGCGCCGTCATCGGCGAGCTACACGATGGAGGAGGTCACGCCGTTCTTCGATCGGCTGCTGGAGCGCGTTCGTGTCATCCCGGGCGTGCGCGACGTCGCGGTCACGAGCATCGTCCCCTTCAGCGGCAAATTCGATCGCATCGCCGTGACGCTCGAAGGGAAGGCGTATGGCGGGGGCGAGCGCAAGCCGGAGGGCGATCGCTACATCATCTCGTCCGGATACCCGCGCGCCATGGGACTCACCTTGCGAAGCGGACGCGGCTTCGAGCCCCGGGATCGCTACGATGCGCCGCTGGTGGCGCTGGTGGACGACGTCTTCGCGCGCCGGACGTGGCCGGGGGAGTCGCCGCTGGGCAAGCGCATGAAGCTCCCGGGGCGAGATTCGCTGGCGACCGTCGTCGGCATCGTCGGGCACGTCAAGCACTACGGGCTGGACGCCGAGTCGGGTGGCCAAATCTATATGTCGAACCGGCAGTATCCATGGCGCTTCATGTCGATCGTCACGCGCACGCGGGGCGCGCCGCTGGCGCTGGCTCCGGCGGTGCGGAGTGCCGTACGAGAGATCGATCCGAATCAGGCGGTATTCGACGTCGGGTCGGTGGAGCAGTGGATGGAGGAGCGCCTGGCCGCGCGCCGATTCGCCATGGCGCTGCTGGGAGTGTTCGCCGGCGTGGCGGTGGTGCTGGCCGCGGTGGGACTCTACGGCGTGATCGCCTACGCAGTGACGATGCGACGGGGCGAGATCGGCGTGCGGCTCGCGTTAGGCGCGACGCCCGGTGAGGTGCGACAGATGGTGCTGGGGGATGGCATGCGCCTGGCGGCGGTCGGGCTGGCGACCGGCGTGGCCGGCGCGCTCATGGGCGCGCGGCTCATCGAAGCCATGCTCTTCGGCGTGAGCGCCGCCGATCCGGCCGTGCTGGGAGCGGTGGCGGCGCTCATGTTGGCGATCGCGGCGGTGGCGAGCTGGGTGCCGGGGCGGAGGGCGGCGTCGGTCGATCCGATCGCCGCGCTGCGAAGCGAGTAGCCGCGTCCGCGCTCCCGCCTACTAGGCGCGCAGCGCGGCCGGCTCCCGCCACGTGGGCGCGCGCATGCCGCGGATGGCGGCCGCCAGCTGCACCACGCCGTCGCGCACGTCCGGCTCTCGCACGCCGCTGTATCCCATGAGGATGCCGGGCCGCACGCGATGCTCCAGCGTGAACGGCGAGAGGGGAAGCACGTCGATCCCCGCCTCGCGCGCGGCGCGGGCTACGTCCACGTCGTCCAGTCGACGAAGCCATCCGATGAGGGTCATTCCTCCCTCGGTCTCGTCGGGCGCGATCTCGTCGGCGAGGTGCGTGCGAAGCGATTCGAGCAGCACGCCACGGCGCTCCTGGTAGATGGAGCGCATGCGGCGGATGTGTCGCTCGAAATGCCCCTCGGTGATGAAGTCGGCCATCACCGCCTGCTCCAGGTAGGGCGAGTGATAATCGCTGAAGTGACGCGCGGCCGCGAAGACGTCCACCAGACACTCGGGGAGGACGAGGTAGCCGAGTCGCAGGGCGGGGAACATCACCTTGCTGAACGTGCCGATGTACAGCACGCAGCCGTGCCGGTCGATCCCCTGCAGTGCCGACAGCGGCTTGCTGGCGTAGCGGAACTCACTGTCGTAATCGTCCTCGATCACCCAGGCGTCGGCGCCGGCGGCCCAGTCGAGCAGCTCCTGGCGCCGGCCCAGCGAGAGCGTGACGCCGAGCGGGAGCTGCCGCGACGGAGTGACGTACGCCAAACGCGCACCGGGAGCGCGCCGCCGCCCCTCCGTCACGACGAGCCCTTCCGCATCGACGGGAACCGGAACGATCCGCGCGCCGGCGGCCGCCAGCGCGCCTCGCGCTCCGTGATAGCCGGGGTCTTCGAGCCACGCCTGATCTCCCGGATCGAGCAGCACGCGAGCGCACAGGTCAAGCGCCTGCTGCGATCCGCCGGTGATCATCACCTGCTCGGGCGTGCACCGCACGCCGCGCGCGGCCCGCAGATAGTCGGCGATGGCGGTACGCACCGGCAGGTGGCCGAACGGCTCCGCGTAGGCGAGCTGCCGCGACGTCGTCCGACTCCAGCGGCGCGCCAGCAGGCGTCCCCAGATGTCCACCGGGAACACATCGATCGCCGGCACCCCGACCCGAAAGGCGCGCGGTGGTCGCGCCAGGATCGCCGGCGCCTCGCGCAGCGCCTGCCCGATCTGCGCGTTGCGGATCGACACCTTGGGCACGCGCCTAACGAGTCGCGGCTCCACCGGCGCGCGCGCGCGCAGGTGCTGGAGGTGCTGATCGGGAAGCGTGGCGCTTACCCGCGTCACCGCGCCATGGATCCCCTCGATGTATCCCTCCGCGCGCAGCTGCTCGTAGGCTTGCACCACCGTGCTTCGAGCCACCCCCAGATCCTCCGCCAGGTAGCGCGTGGACGGCAGTCGGGTGGCCGGCATCAGCAGTCCGCCGAGGATGTCGGCGCGAATGCTCTTGTAGATCTGCATGTACAGCGGCGCCGCCGATTCGCGGTCGAAGTCGACCTTGAGAATGCGCCCGCGGGCCGTCCGTCCGTTCTGGTGCATGGCCGACGATAACGCACTCCCGACCCGCCCCCCATGCGTTGTGGGATAGGTCGTCGTTCGCCGGGGACGAACTCAACGGGAGGAGCGCTCCGCCGGCCGCACCCTCGGGCGATACTCGGCCACCGTGAGCAGCTGCCGGAGCGCCACGTCATCCCATTCCGGGCGGCCGATGTGGACGAACCCCGTCCCCGGCGGCCCGCCATAGCGTCGCGCCCACGCCGCGGCGTAGCCGCGCTCATCGGTGGCCAGCACCTCGACGTCCGGCGGTGCCGGCACCGCCCACGTGGACATGAACCATCCCGAGAGCCCCCACCGCTCCCCGGCCTCCGTCACCCGCGCGCCGAACGCGTCGAAGGGGTCGACGTTCATCTCGACACCGAGCAGCTCCTTCACGTCGCCGCGACCGAAGCCGGCCAGCGTGCGCTTGCCGGTGGAATCGGGAACCCACAGACGGGGAGGCAGTCCGATCCACACGATCTTGCCGCCGCCGTCGAGGTACCGCCGCATGAGCCGTCCGTCGGGTGCGGGACCGGCGAGCAGGCTCGACGCGTAGTCCAGCGCGAACACCACCACGCTCGGCGCGCGATCGGCCACCCTCGATTGCATCCAGGCGCGCAAGGCCTGCACGCCCATCACCTCGTAGCCGCGGTCGCGCAGATAGTCGCGCACCGCTTCGTGCGACCGGCCGAACGCGTGCTGCACCACCAGCGAATCCCAGAAGACCACCCGCTTGAGCGCGCGCTCGCTCCCGCCTAGCGCGTACACCGCGCCGTCGTCGCTGCCGAACGCCAAAATCCCATCGCCTAACGCGGGCGAGGACAGGACGCCGCCGTTCACCCGGTACCGCCAGCGCTCCTCGCCCGTCGCCACGTCGAGCGCCCGCACCGTCCCGCCCCCCTGCGCGGCATACGAGCCATCGGCGATGTACACCAACCCGCCCGCCACGACCGGCGAAGCCCAGACGCTCTTCTCCGTCACCACGCGCCAGATCTCCTTCCCGTCGGCCACCCGAAGGGTGTGGAAGAAGTGCCCGTCCGAGCTTCCCTCGTACACCACCGAGTCGCGCACCGCCGGGGAAGAGATGGCCCACGAAGTCGCGTCGTGCGCGTACCTCCAGCGCAGCTTCCCGTCGCCAGCGCCGAGCGCGTAGAGATGTCCGTCGCGCGACCCGATGTAGACCACGCCGCCCACCACCACCGGTGACGACTGGATGGAGCGGCGGTCGTAGCCGAAGTTGGCGGAGACGAGCGACACGCCGCTGGTCACGTACTTCCAACGCTCCCGACCGGTGGCCGCGTCCAGCGCGTAGAGGTGTCCGTCGAAGGAGCCGATGTAGACCACGCCATCGACCACCGCCGGCGACGAGCGCACGCGTCCACCGGTCTTGAACGTCCATCGCTCACGTCCGGTGGCGGCGTCGAGCGCGTACACCGTGCCGTCGCCGCTCCCCACGAACACGCGGTCACCGACGACGGCGGGCGACGACGCGTAGTAGTCCGTGCCCTCGTGCCCCCACGGGAGAGGGGCCAGGCTCCCGGTGCGCACGCGCCAGCGCTCCTTCCCGGTCGCGCGCGCCACGGCGTAGATGGAGCCGCCCAGGTCGCCGAAGAACACCGCGTCCGCCGTCACCGCCGGGCTCGATGACACGCCCGCGCCGGCGGCGAAACGCCAGCGCTCGCGACCGGTCCACGCGTCCAGCGCGTAGAGATGCCCGTCTCCACTTCCCACGAACAACTCGTCGTCGGCGATCGTCGGCGATGAGCGCACGGGTCCCCGTGTCTGGAATCGCCAGAGGAGCCCGCCTAACTGCGGTACCCCGCTCGCCGGCGAGACGCCCGGATGATGGGGCCCGCCCCGAAACATCGACGACGTCGACTGCGCCTGCACGCGCCACGCGGCGGCGAGCAGGATGGCAATGACGAGTGTTCGCATGGTCCGGATTCGTGTGAGGCGCGTGCTCGACGGGGACGAGCGCCAAATGTGCGACGCCTCCGCTCGCGTCGGCCCGTCCAGTTGCGCTCATCGCCGCCTACCACCCGGCAACCAAGGCAATCGGCTACTGATGAAGGTGAGCTACTGCTTCAATCGTAGCACGATCTCACCGCGTCAGTCCTTCCTCCGGATGGTAGAGCGAGCGGATGCGGGTGGCGCGGAAGACGTAGCCGGCGCCGGACTCGATTCGCCACACCACGTTCCCGGCCGCGTCGTACTCCTCCACGCGGCCCACCGTGCCGAACGAGACGAGGGCGCGCCCGTTCGGAAGCCCCTGCACGCTGCCACCGATCAGCGTCCGCACCGGCGGGGTCGAGCCATGCGACTGGAGCAGCATGGCGCTCATGCTCGTCGGGTCGATCGACCAGAGCTCGGCCCGGCTCTCGACGGGGTCGCCGAGGTTGTCGAGCAGCAGGATGCGACCACTTCCCAGCGTGCGCGCGCTGTGCTGCTGCTGGAACGAGGACGGTCCGCCGCTCAGCGCGAACTGATTGCGACGCCCGCCGAACCGCCAGAGCACGTCCCCCGTGCGAGTGTCGATGCCCGTCACCTCGTTCAGGTTCCTGAAGGAGACGATGAGGTTACCATTGGCATCGAGATCCAGCGAGTTGCCGTGCGTCCAGTTCACCGCCGCGCCAGTCAACCCCGCCGGATCGACGTCCGTGATCTCGAAGTGATCGAACGGACTCCATTGAAAGAGGAGCTGTCCGGCGGAGCCGATGTGCTGGACGACCGTGCCCGTCACCCGCGCGGCGGCCACGCCGCCGAGCGCGGTGAGATCCATGGTGCGCGTCTCATCGCACAGGATCCAGTAGCCGTCATCGGGTTGCGCGATGAGGTCGTGGAGCCGAGGCCGAAGGCCGGACGCGCAGCCGAGTGTCCGCGTCGGGTCGCCGTACGCATCGATCTCGACCCAGTCTCCGAGTCCGCTTCCCAGCACCGGCATGGCCACGTACCGTCCGTTCGGCTGCGGGGCGAAGTTGAGGCCGGCCCCGTTGGGGAAATGACGGTACCAGACCACGCGCCCGCTGTTGTCGATGATCAAGCCGTAATTTCCGGCGGCGAACACGACGTAGCCGGGTGACGGGTCGCTCCCGCCGGCCACGAACGCGGGAAGATCCGCGGGCAGGCGCCCGGTGACGAGCTCGATCGCATCGCTCACTGTCGTTCCGCCGACGCCATACACCACCACGCGAACGGCGTAGCGGGTGTCCGGAAGCAGTCCCAGTGACTTCACGATGCCGGCGCCGTTCACGAGCGCGACGGCGGGCGTGCGCGCCGGCGCTGCCTGCGGCACGCCGGCTGGTGTGAGCTCGAGTGCCGCACTGTCGGCGCGAAGGGCGGTGACCAGCGCGTCGACGCGGAGCACGTTGCCGGCGCCCGCGGTCGCCGCAAAGGAGACGACCTCCGGCTCGTCGGCGGGGCCGTGCGCTCGGTCATCGCACGCGGCGACCAGGAGCGCCGTGGCCAGCAGGTACGTCCCCGCGGCATGGCGCGCGCGCCGCATCGCGATCACGGCTGCGACACGCCGGCGATCTTCCACAACGTGGCGCGGCGGTTGTTGTTGCCCGGGTCCTTCCTCCAGCCGACCACCCACCCCACGTCGCTGATGCCGGTCGCCTCGCTCTCCTTCGTCGACAGCAATACTCTCTCGCCGGATGCCAGCCACACGGCGGCGTGCGGCCTGGCGCCGGTGACCTGGCCGGCGACCTGGCCGAGCTCGTTTATCGCGTTTGCCGCTCCTGGGCTCAGCGTTCCGAGTGTGGAAAGCCGCGTCAACGGAGCGCCCGATGCCCATCGGAACGGCCGGAGGGCGAACGTCTGCCCAACGATCACCTCGGCGTCGTTGACGTCCGACGCGTGGAGCGCATCGACATCGACCATCTGAAGAGCTCCGCTGCTCCAGCGAAAGCCGCGCGACGGATCCGAGCTGTAGTAGTAGTAGAAGTCGTTGTAGCTGGAACCGACGACCGTGCGTTGGGCATTGATCGCGCTGGCTACGCTGGCTACGAATCCGTTCAGCGGGGGGATGACTTGCACGTCGCCTGTCGGACGTCGCATGAACGCGACCTCGAACGAGCCAGACGCGCCCACGATGTCACCGGCCGCGTTGATCGCCGTCGCCCGACTGGGCGCTCCTGGCGCGCCCACGGTCAGGCCCTCCATCCCTGCCACCGCGCTCCAGCGAAATGCTCGAATGACGCCGAAGTTGTCCGTGCTGGCGCCGACGATCTCCTCGTTGTCGTTGATTCCCGAGGCGGTCGCGAAGGCGCCCCCCAGCGTCCCCAGGTCCACCATCCCCAGGCTGGTCGTCCATCTGAACGCTCGAGACTGGCCGGTGGCGCCGACGATGGTGCCGTGACGATTGATGCCGTGGGCGATGCTCTCGGACCCACCGAGCGTACCGAGGTCGATCTCGGTGACGTTGGCGGGAGCCGGCAGCAGATAGACTGCTCCCCGTCCAACGACCCCTTCGATCGTCACGCTGATGACCGCTGCGCCGAAGGCCCGTCCCGTCACTCGCCCCGTGGTGGTCACGGTCGCCACGTTGGGATCATCGCTCTCCCAGGTCGACGTTGCTCGCCCCGAGAGTGTTCGGCCGAGGTCGTCGTACGCGAGCACCTCGAGATCGGTCTCCTCACCGGGGTCTAGCTCGACGGCGCCGGGCAGGACTTCGACGAGGACGACGACCGCGCGAGTGATCTGGGCAGTCGCGGTCGCGCCGACGCCCTCACACTCGGCCATTATGGTGACGTTTCCTTCGCCGAGCGCCATCAGCGTCCCGTTGGGCTCGACGAAACCCGCCACGGAAGGGTCGGACGTCGACCAGCTTATCACGCGGCCCTGCAGCGGGACCCCGCGCGCATTGTAGGGCTGCGCGGTGAGGCGCTGCGCGTGCCCCTCCGCCATCACCACAGCGGATGGCGAGATCTCCAGGCGAGCGACGTCGCGATCGGGATTGGCCGGCTCGACGGGGGAGCCGCCGTCACCGCAATTGATGGTGAGGAGAGCCGCCGCGAGGAGCGGAAGGCATCTCGCGCGCCGGGTGAGAAACGCCTGACGGATCATGGTCTGGCACTCCGTCGGAGGGAGTACGGCCGGCGCACGGCGCCGCATGGCGACGTTATGCCTGACGCGTTATTCTCTCGTGACCGCCGCGGTAACGCCCGGCCCGGGCGCCTCCACGCCGGCGGCTCATCGCACGAATCGGGCGGTCGGATGATCGAGCTCCGAGTGCTCGGAGGACTCACGCTTCGCGACGACGGACGTGAGCTGCTGCGCCTGCTGGTGCAGCCGCGCCGCCTGGCGTTGCTGGTCTTCCTGGCGGCCGCCTATCCCCGTCGTCTCCACCGGCGCGACACGCTGCTGGCGCTCTTCTGGCCGGAGCTCGACCAGCGGCACGCCCGTACCGCGCTTCGTCAGGCACTTCACGTCCTCCGGTCCTCCCTCGGCGCGGCCGCGCTCGTGACGCGCGGGCAGGAGGAAGTGGGGCTCGACCCGCGCATCGTCTGGTGCGACGCCGATGCGTTTCGAAGTGCGACCGAGGCGGGGCGATCCGAGGACGCGCTGGAGATCTACCGCGGCGACCTGCTCGAGGGATTTCACATCGCGCGCGCGCCCGAGTTCGAGCAATGGCTGGAGAGCTACCGTGTCGAGCTTCGCGCGCGGGCCCGGCAGGCGGCGGTGGAGCTCCTCAACCGGTGCGAGTCCGCGGGAAACGCCGCGGCGGCCGCCATCTGGGCGCGGCGCGCCACGCGGCTCGCGCCCCTCGATCAGGACGTGCTGCGGCGCCTGATCGCGCTCCTGGATGCGAGCGGTGACCGAACCGGCGCCCTGGAGGCATACCTCGCCTACGCCGGGCGACTGGCACGCGAGCTCGAGCTCGCGCCATCCCTCGACCTCGACGCGCTCATCGCCGGCGTCCGGGGCCGCTCGGCGGCGCTCGACGCTCGTTAGGCGCGCGCCATGTCAGCCGTCGAGGAAGCGCGCTCGCAGCTCCGCTGTCGGAATCATGCAGCTCTCCTGGCGCCCGAACCACTGGTAGCGGTTTCGCGCCACCACGTCGTAGGCCGCATCGCGAATCACCCGCGGCACGAACCGCAGGAGCCACAACGCTCGCCACCCCCCTCGCAGTCGGCGGGCGATGCGGAGCGCGGCGTCGCTCCGTTGATACGCCCGGCCACCCTCGATGAGCACGACGCTGGTCAGCTCCCCGGCCGGAATATCGTATTGCCGGGCCAGCGCCGACCCCGGTTCCGACTGCAGCGATGCGAACCTGTAGCGTCCCTCCGGATCGCGCCGGAGGATGAAAAGGACGGATCCCGTGCACAGATTACAGACGCCGTCGAAGAGCACGATGTCGTGCGCGGCGGCGCGAGCCTCGACGTGCTCGACGGCGGTAGGCTGTGTCATGGGAATGGGGGGATGAGTCGTGCTCGGGGTCACCTCTAAGTTAGCCGTGCGCTCGGCGGACGGCAGAAGGGTCGGGGGCGTCCCGCGCCTGGCGGCCCTGTTCGTGGTCGCCGCCGCAGCATGGGCGATGGTGGCATTGGTCGTCGCGCCCCTCGTCCTCCCGGTGCCGGCGGACGGCTCGCTGCTCTCACGCGTTCTGGTCGCCCTCCGCGGCACGGTCCGGGACGGCGTGCTCATTCTCCTCGGCGCCTCAGTGGTGTATCTGGCGCTGCGCGCACTGCGCCCGTCGCGGATCGGCGAGTGGATGGAGCCGGCCACCGCCGAGAGCCTCGGCGCGATTCGCATCGTCGTGGCGGCGATCCTCCTGGGGAGCACGCTCTGGGAGGATCTGCCCAGCTCCGCGGCGCTGCCGCGGGGAATGCTCGGCCGCGCGATGTGGAACGTCGAGCTCCTGCTCGCCCTTCCGATAGGCTTCGACTCGTTTCTGGCCAGCCGTGAGGCGCTCGCCGCCTACCAGGTGCTGACGGCGCTCCTGCTCGCCCTCGCCATGGTGGGAGCGTGGACGCGCTTCACCGTCCCGGCCGGGGCGCTCGCCTATCTCCTCATGGCGAGCATCTTCCGCAGCTATTCGTGGGGATACCACACCGGTGTCGTCCCACTCTACGCACTGACGGTCCTTTCCTTCACGCCCTGCGGCGACGCGCTCTCGCTCGACCGCTGGCGGCGTGCGCGCCGCGGAGAACGCCTCGCCTCCACGCGCGAGCCGCAGCTTCGCTACGGCGTCGGACGCTATCTGGTGTGGATGGCCATCGCCATCCCGTACACGCTCGCCGGACTGAGCAAGCTGCGGAACACCGGGATGTCGTGGTGGCACGGCGAGCACATGAAGCAGATGCTGGTGGGCACCATCGTGGAGCCGATGCACTTCGACTTCCAGCTCACCTTTTCCCTGCTTCGCGGGCCCGACTGGATCTTCTCGCTCCTCGGATTGTCGGCGCTGGTCGCCGAAGTGTTCTTCGCGCTGGTGCTGGTGAGTCGACTGGCGCGCTTGGTTCTCCCGGCGCTCACCGCCGGGATGCACGTGGGCATTCTGCTCACGCAGAACATTCTCTTCCCCGACCTGGTGGTGATCCAGGCGGTGTTCTACGACTGGCGCGCGATCGCCGATCGCGTCGTCGCCCGGGTCGCTCGCCGTTCGCCAGGGCTTAGCGCCGCGCGCGCGCCGGCGCCGCGGCCGATCCCGGTGGATCCGCAGGCGCGTCGTCAGGCGGTGGTCACGTCGGCGTTCCTGGCGACGGCGTTTCTGGTGTGGGCCACGCGGACGGAGCGCTTTCCGCTCACCGCCATGCAGATGTTCAGCAGACCGAGCGCCCTCGCGCCCGTGGAGTACGTCCGGCCGCTGGTGGAGTACGAGGACGGCACGCGCGAGGCGGCGCGCTTCGAGCGCTGGATCGGCGCGGTGGCGGACTCGCGATATCGGTGGCTGATCCGCGATTGGGATCGCCACCCGGAGCGCATCGAGCTGCTGCGAGAGTTCCTCGACGCGGTGGCGCGCGAAGCGAACGCGTCGCTCCCGCCCGGGCGCAGGATCCGCCGGTTCATCCTCGAGCGACGCCGTTGGGACTTCCGCGCGGAGCCCGCGAGCAGCGAGCGGGGCGAGGTAGACCGTGTGATCGTGCACGATCCGGCGGGTGCCGCGTCATCGCGGGCGCGAGCGGGAGATGCCGCCGGCGGGCC
>DATFFZ010000003.1:0-11916 GCA_035249845.1 Gemmatimonadaceae bacterium | reverse complement strand
GTTCGGGCCGGGGACGTCGTGCTCACCGCCGGCGGCGTCGGCTCCACGCACGTACTGGCCACGGCGCACCACGCGCGCTCCCTCGGTGCGCGCGTCGAGGCGGTGCGCTGGCGGCACGACATGAATCCGGCGGCCAGCGTGGTGGCCGCGCGCTCGAAGGAGATCTGCGATCGCGTACGCGATTCCGGCGGCGCCGTCCGCGGCCTGGCGAGCGCCCTGGTGGCACGCCTGGGATCGCGCGCTCGGTGGGTCCCGCTCGGCGGGAGCTCGCCGCTCGGGATACTCGGACACGTGAACGCCGCGCTGGAGCTTGCCGAGCAGGTGGAGCGCGGCGAGCTTCCCCCGCCGTCGTCGGTGGTGGTACCGCTCGGCACCGGCGGCACCGTGGCCGGTCTCGCGCTCGGATTCCGTGTAGCGGGGCTTCCGGTCACGCTGGTGGGCGCGCGAGTGGTCCCGCGAATTGCCGGCAACCGGTGGCGCGTGCTACGATTGGCCGGCGCCACGTCCCGTCTGATCGAGCGCCTGACGGGACAGCGCGTGCCGCGGGTGGACCCGGCGCGGGTGCGCGTGGTGCACGACGTGTACGGCGGGGCGTACGGGCGCCCGCTGGCGAACGCCGAGGAGGGGGTGGCGCTGGCGTCCCGTCTGCTCGGCGCGCGCCTCGATGGTACGTACAGCGCCAAGGCGTTCGCGGCGGCCCTGTCACTCGTCAGGCAGCAGCGGCGACGAGGCGAGCTGGCCACCACCCTTTTCTGGCTGACGTTCGATGCGCGATGGATGAGCACGGGATGGGGACCCTTGCCAACGGGGGAGCGCGGGTGAAGGTGCGCGCGGGCGGGATCGACCTCGGCTACGACGAGGCTGGGAGCGGGATGACGCTCCTCCTCCTGCACGGCTTTCCTCACGATCGCTCGCTCTGGGCGCCGCAACTCGTCGGTCTCTCGCGCCGCGGCCGGGTGATCGCGCCCGACCTGCGCGGATTCGGCGAGAGCACGGCCGCTCCCCCCTACTCGGTGGATCAATACGCGGACGACGCCGCCGCGCTGCTCGACGCCCTCGGCATCGAGCGCGCGGTCATCGGTGGCCTGTCGATGGGCGGTTACGCGACCCTCGCGTTCTGGCGCCGGCACCGCAATCGCGTTCGGGCGCTGGTGTTGGCGGACACGCGTGCCGGGGCCGACAGCGACGAGGGGAAGCTCAAGCGGCGAGAGCTGATCGACCTCGCGCGCTCCGCCGGAAGCGCGGCCGTGGCGCAGCAGATGATCACCGGGATGGTGGGCAAGACCACGCGCGAGCGCCGCCCCGAGCTGGTCGACTCGGTGCGCGCGATGATGTCGCGCGCGGGCGTCGACGGCGTGGTCGGCGCGCTGGAAGCGCTGATGTCGCGCCCCGACTCCACCGCCACGCTACCGACGATCGATGTCCCCACGCTGATCGTCGTCGGCGCCGAAGATGTGCTGACTCCGCCCAAGGAGGCCGCCACCCTCGCCGCCGGCATCCCCCGCAGCACGCTCGAAGTCATCCCCCGCGCCGGCCACGTGAGCAATCTCGAGCGACCGGCGGCGTTCAATTACGTGGTGACGGATTTTCTGAGGAGAGCAGTGGGGTGAGGGAGGAACTGCGAACAGCAACGGCGGCATTGGGCATTCGGCATTCGGCATTCGGGCTCCCGCGACGGAATCTCTCCGCCGAGACCACTAATGCCTAATGCCAAATGCCTAATGCCGCCGTTGCCGTTCGCCGTTGTCCTCCCTCCTCCCTCCTCCCTCCTCCCTCCTCCCCCGTCTATCTTTCCCTCCACCACTTTCGGAGTCCCTTCTGGCGTCCGCTTTGACAACCCTTCCGTCCGTTCACGAGCTCGAGGGCATCGCGCGCACCTTGCGGCGGCACGTCGTCCGCATGATCGCCGCCGCCAACAGCGGACATCCCGGCGGGTCGCTTTCGGCGGTGGAGATCATCACCGCGCTCTACTTCGGTGGGGTGCTGCGCCACGATCCCAAGCGGCCGGAGTGGCCCGATCGCGACCGATTCATCCTCTCCAAGGGGCACGGGGTGCCGGCGCTGTACGCCGCGCTGGCCGAGTGCGGGTACTTCCCGGTGGAGGAGCTCATGACGCTCCGCCAGGTGAACTCGCGTCTCCAGGGGCACCCGGTGCAGGGATCCCTTCCCGGGATCGAGGCGTCCACCGGATCGCTCGGGCAGGGGCTCTCCATCGGCATCGGGCACGCGCTCGCCGGCCGGCTCGACGGCCGCCGCTTCCGCACCTACGTCCTGCTCGGCGACGGCGAGTGTCAGGAGGGGCAGGTGTGGGAGGGCGCGCTCACCGCGCCTAACTACGAGCTGGCGACGCTCACGGCCATCGTCGACGTCAATCGCTACCAGCTGGACGGCGCGGTGGAGGACATCAACTCGTTGGAGCCGTTCGCCGACAAGTGGCGCTCGTATCGCTGGCACGTGGTGGAGGTGGATGGCCACGATCTCACCGCCGTGCTCACCGCGCTCAACGAGGCGCGCGAGCCGCGCGACGTGCCCACCTGCATCCTGGCGCGCACCGTCAAGGGGAAGGGCGTCACCTTCATGGAAAACAACAACGAATTTCACGGCAAGGCGCCGAACAAGGAGCAGCTCGAGGTGGCGTTGAGCCAGCTCGAGGAGTAGTGGCCGCTCCGCGCCCGCGTCCCGCTTCCGACCCATGACCCTCACTCTTCCCATCGGCCGTGCCACTCGTGAGGCGTACGGTGATGCGCTCCTCGAGCTCGGCCGCGCCAACCGCGACATCGTCGCCATCGACGCCGACCTGGCCAAGTCCACGTACTCCTGGACCTTCGGCAAGCATTTCCCCGAGCGCTTCTTCAACATCGGGATCCAGGAAGCGAACATGGTGGGGATGGCCAGCGGGCTGGCGTCGAGCGGCAAGATCCCCTTCATCTCGAGCTTCGCCGCCTTCGCGCTGTGCAAGGGCTTCGACCAGCTCCGCATGGGGGCGGCGTACCCGCGCCTCAACGTGAAGGTCGCCGGCTCGCACGGCGGCATCTCCATCGGCGAGGATGGCGTGTCGCAGATGTCGGTGGAGGACGTCGCCCTCGCGTGCGCGCTTGCCGGCTTCGTGGTGTGCGTTCCCGCCGACGAGCACTCGATGACCGCGGCGGTGCACGCCGCCGCTCGGCACGACGGGCCGGTGTACCTTCGACTGGGGCGCCCGAAGGCGCCCATCGTGCATCAGCCGGGCGTGTCGCTCGAGCTGGGGCGCGCCATCCGCCTGCGCGATGGCGATGCGCTGACCATCGTGGCCAACGGACTCCTGGTGGCGCAGGCGCTGATCGCGGCCCACCGGCTGGCGTCACGGGGCATCGAGGCGCGGGTGCTCGACGTGCACACCATCAAGCCGATCGACCGTGATGCGCTCGAGCGGGCATCGGTCGAGACCGGCGCCCTCGTCGTCGCCGAAGAGCATCTCCACCATGGCGGGCTGGGAAGCGCGGTGGCGCTGGCGCTCGCCGAAACGGTGCCGGCCCCGATGGAGTTCGTGGACCTCGGCGACCGGTACGCGGAGTCGGGGAAGCCGGAGCACCTCCTGGAAAAGTACGGGATGACCGCCGAGAACATCGTCTTCGCCGCGGATCGGGTGCTGAAGCGCAAGTGACGCCGCGGGAGCGCGCCTGGGACCTCTTCGTCTGGCCCCCGAACGTGGAGACGTGGGTGGTCGGCGGCGCGTTGCTGCTCGATCTGTTGGCGCTGGTGACCATCTGGACGGGTCCCAAGCATTCGCGCAAGTCGAAGACGCTGTGGACCGTGATCGTGCTCCTTCTCCCCGTTCTGGGCGCGCTCGGCTGGTTCCTGCTCGGCCAGGAGCGCCGGAGGCGGCGCCGGAAGTAGGCGCCTGATCCCCCGTGGGAGCGGCTCCGCTCCGCCGTGGCCGCTCTTCATCACGGCCGCCAGCCCGTTCGTCCCAAACTCTTCGACGGTCGGGGCGCACGGCTCCGATCTTCCGGCATGACGCCCGACGCGCCGGTTCCCCGGTGGAAGCGATGGACCCTGTATGCGGGCGCCTGGACCCTGTTGGCGCTCTTCTTCGCCTCGCAGTGGGTCCTCAGCGCCGACTACGGGACGCCCATCCGGTGGAAAGTCGTCATCATCCAGAGCTTCACCAACTGGTACATCTGGGGCGCGCTGACGCTGGGGATCATCTGGCTCGTCAGGCGCACGCCTTTCACCAGAGACCGATGGAAGCGCACGCTGGCCCTGTACATCGCGGCCGGCATCACCTGCGTGCTCATCCGGATCACGTCGACGTGGGCGCTGGCGCAGGTCACCACGCTGTTCGGTGAATCGTCGCTCCGCGAGCGGCTGACCTACCAGTTCCACAACAACTTCTTCTTCTTCGCCGCGATCGTCGGCGCGGTGTACGCGTTCGACTACCACCGGCGCTTCCGCGAGCGCGAGCTCCGCACGGCGCACCTCGAGACGCGGCTGGCGCAGGCGCAGCTCCAGGTGCTGCGTATGCAGCTCCAGCCGCACTTCCTCTTCAACACGCTCCACGGAATCTCCACGCTGATGCACCGCGACGTGGAGGCCGCCGATGCGATGCTCACCCAACTGAGCGAGCTGCTGCGCATGGTCATGACCAGCGAGGGGGAGCAGGAGACCAGTCTCAAGCGCGAGATGGACTTCCTGGAGCGCTACGTGGACATCCAGCAGACTCGCTTCGGCGAGCGGCTCCAGGTACGGATGGACGTGGACCCCGAGGCGCTCGACGCCCTGGTACCGACGCTGGTGCTGCAGCCGTTGGTGGAGAACGCCATCCGGCATGCCATCGCGCCGCGTGCGTCGGGCGGGCACGTCGAGGTCGCGGCGCGCAGAGACAACGGCACGCTCCACCTCGAGGTGCGCGACGACGGGCCGGGCTTTCCCGACGGCGCGGCGCCGCGGCAGGGGCTCGGGCTGGCGAACACGCGCGCTCGGCTCGAGCAGCTCTACGGCGCGAACCATCGCATCGCGTTCGCGCGCGCGCCACAGGGCGGACTCCTGGTGCGCCTCACCCTTCCCTTCCGCGTCGCGCCACCCGAGCCGGGAGCCGCCGCGTGAGCCGCATTCGCACGCTGATCGTGGACGATGAGCCGCTCGGCCGGGAGCGCCTGCGCACCTTGCTGCGCGGCGAGCCCGACGTGGAGCTGGTGGGGGAGTGCGCCAACGGGCTGGAGGCGGTGTCGCACATCGACGAGCAGTCGCCGGATCTCGTCTTTCTCGACGTCCAGATGCCGGAGCTGGATGGCTTCGCGGTTTTGGAGTCGGTGGGCGTGGAACGGATGCCGCCCACGGTGTTCGTGACCGCCTACGATCAGTACGCGCTCAAGGCGTTCGAGGTACACGCGCTCGACTATCTGCTCAAGCCCTTCACCCGCGCGCGATTCCGCAAGACGCTCCAGCGCGTGCGCGACCACCTGCGCAAGCAGCGCACCGACGCCAGCGAGCTGAGCCGCCAGCTGATCGAGCTGTTGCGCGATGTGCGAACGGACCGGCAGTTCCTCGAGCGTCTGGTGGTGAAGTCGGGCGGCCGCGTGTTCTTCCTACGGGTGGACGAGATCGACTGGATCGAAGCCGCCGGGAACTATCTTCGACTTCACGTCGGTCAGGACGTGCACCTCATGCGCGAGACGATGAAGGGGATCGAGACCAAGCTGGACCCCGATCGCTTCGTCCGCATCCACCGCTCGATCATCGTGAACACGGACCGCATCCGCGAGCTTCAACCCTGGTTCCACGGCGAATACGTCCTGATCCTTCTGGACGGAACGCGTCTGACGTCGAGCCGGAACTTCGACGATGGGTTGAAGCGGATGCTGAAGAACACGGTCTAGCGGAACGGCCGCGCGAAGCGCGGCCGGCGGGGAGCGGGGAGTGGGGAGCGGGAAGCGCCGGCGGAGACGGTACCCATTTGGTGTGCCCGCGCTTCCCGCTCCCCGCTCCTCGCTCCCCTATCTCTTCGTATACACCTCGATCACTCCCACCGGGTGCCCGCTCCCGTATTTCTGCTGCGCTTGTGAGGCGGTGAGGAAGCGGATCTCGGCGCATTCGGAGGCGGGGATGTTGCGGAGCGCGTAGAGGTGGCCGTAGGACATGTTGTCGACGTACACGTCCGGGAAGAGCGGTTCGGCGCGGTACGACGTGTCCCCGGGCGTGGGGAGACGCGGATTCTGGCGAGGGGAGAGAAACTCGGCGCGAAGACGCTCGATCACCGCGTACGCGGTGCCGGCCCGGCTCTGCTCGATCTCCTGGGCGGTGATGACCCGACGCGAGCCGATCCCTTGCGTTCCGGCGCTGGCGCACCCGGTCAGGGCGAGCGCCGCGAGGAGCAGCGCGTAGCGTCGATGGACCTTCAAGCGCCACCTCGTGGTGTGGCGCGCGACTATCGCGTCGGCCGCGCGGGTGGAGTCTCGCTCTTGAAGACGTCCCGATTCAGCTGCACGAACTGCTTCTGCGCGGGCGGCACGTCCTCCTCCGGGAAGATGGCCGTCACCGGGCACTCCGGCTCGCACGCGCCGCAGTCGATGCACTCGTCGGGGTGAATGAAGAGCTGCTGCTCTCCTTCATAGATGCAATCAACCGGGCAAACATCGACGCAGGCTTTGTCCTTGACCCCGATGCAGGCCTCGGTAATCACGTACGGCATTCAACTCCTCGCTGAAAAATCGGCCAGCGGAACCGGCCATCGGGACGCGGCGACGATCGAGATCTCCTCCGCACGGCGAGTCCCCAGTCCCGATGGCCGAGTCCCGATCCGACTACTAAGATAATGTGAATCGACTTCACCAACAGGGCAATCCGCATGCGCTTGCGCGTCAACGGCGCCGAGTACGCGCTCAACCTGCCGCCGCACGCTACGCTCCTCGAGGCGCTGCGTGATGGCGCCCGTCTCACCGGCACCAAGCTGGTGTGCGACCGCGGCGAATGTGGCGCGTGCACGGTGTTGCTCGATGGCGACCCCGCGTACGCCTGTCTGACACTCGCCGCCGCGTGCGAGCACCGCGAGATCGCCACCATCGAAGGCGTCGCCCGAAACGGCGAGCTGCACCCGCTGCAGCGAGCCTTCATGGAGCAGGACGCGCTCCAGTGCGGATTCTGCACGCCCGGACAGATCATGACCGCCCTGGCGCTGCTGCGCGCCAATCCCGACCCCAGCGCCGATGACGTGGTGCGCTGGATGAGCGGGAATCTGTGTCGGTGCGGCGCGTACCCGAAGATCGTGCGCGCAGTGCTCGACGCTGCTCGCCGGATGCGCCACGATGGCCAGGCGTAAGGGACCCCGGTCGCGCCCCGCCGCCGGCGGCGGCTTCGTCGCCACGCACGTCGAGGTCGAAGGGCGGGAAGAGATCAAGATCGTCGAGCTCCCCGCCTTCGAGCCGGTGCCCTGGGATGCCGGCGCTGCGCTGCACGTCGTGGGCACGCGCGTCCCGCGCCGCGACGCGCTGGAGAAGATCACCGGACGCGCCACCTACACCGCCGACCTCGAACGCCCCGGCATGCTGCACGCGGCGATCGTCCGGGCCACCGTTGCGCGCGGGCACGTCACCAGGCTCGATCTCGCGCCCGCGCTCGCCATCCCGGGCGTGCGCGACGCGATCGCCGATGGCGACGCGCCGGGCATCGACGCGGCCAGCGGTGTCCCCCTCTTCGGCCCCACGGTGTCGTACGCCGGACAACCGATCGCCGCGGTGTGCGCCGACACGCTCGACCTCGCGCGACGGGGCGCCGCGGCGGTGGTCGTCGAGTACGCCACCGCACCCCACGTGGTGAGCCCCGAGGAGGCGTTGTCGGCCGGATCACCACGCGTGCGCGACAAGGGGAACATCGCGTCGGGGCGTCCGCGCGTGGCGCAGCGAGGAGACGTGGATGCCGCGCTGGCGCGTGCCGACGTCGTCGTCAGGCGCGAGTACCGCACGCCGGTGGCGCTGCACACGGCGCTCGAGCCGCACGGAGCAGTGGCGGAGTGGGAAGGCGACCATCTCGTGCTGTGGGAGTCGACGCAAGGGATCTTCAGCACGCGCGCCGATCTGGCGGCGGCGCTGGAGCTGCCGCTCAACCGCGTGCGCGTGATCCACGAGCACATGGGCGGCGGCTTCGGCGCCAAGAACGGCGCCAGCACGAACGCGTACGTCGCCGCGCTGCTGGCCAGGCGTACCGGCCGGCCCGTTCGGTGCATCAACGACCGCGAGGGCGAGCAGCTGGACAGCGGCAATCGCCCCGCCACGATTCAGCGCGTTACCATCGCCGCCCGACGCGACGGGCGCCTCACGGCGCTGGTGAACGACGCGGTGATCCCGCTCGGCATCGATGGTTGGCTCGGCGGCCCGGGGAAGATCTTCCACGAGCTCTACAGCTGCCCCAACGTCCGCACGACGGAGACGTTCGTCTACACCAACACCGGCGCGATGAGCTCCTTCCGCGCTCCGGGCCATGTGGAAGGCGCCTTCGCCCTCGAGTGCGCGCTCGACACCCTCGCGCGCACCATCGGTCACGACCCTCTCGAGCTCCGACTCATCAACTACGCGGAGAGAAACGAGGAGAAAAAGCGGGAGTATTCGTCGAAGATGCTGAGGGAATGTTATGAGCGACTGCGGGGAGCGGGGAGCGGGGTGCGGGAATCGCCGGCACATCCGATGACGACCGACTCCGCTGGCGCTCCCCTCGCCCCGCTCCCCGCTCCCCGCGCTCGTGGATCCGGCTTCGCCTCCCAGATCTGGTCCACCGGCGGTGGTCCTCCCGCGTACGCTCTCGTCCGGCTGAATCCCGACGGGACCGTGGACGTCGTGAGCGGGACGCAGGAGCTGGGGACGGGGTCGCGCACGGTGTTCGCGCAGATCGCGGCGGAGGCGCTGGGGGCGAGAGTCGAGGACGTGCGGGTGGTGCTCGGCGACACGGAGCGCACGCCGTACACCGGGAACTCGTGGGGGTCGATGACGGTGCCATCCGTGGGGCCGGCGGTGCGCATGGCGGCGGAAGATGCGCGGGCGCAATTGCTCCAGGCGGCGGCTGGGATCCTTCAGGTCGAGCCCGACAGGCTCGCCGCACGCGACTCGGTGGTGCGCGTCGCGCGCTCGAAGCGCTCCATCACCTTCGCCGAGATCGGGGAACGGATCGGCGACGTCATGATCATCGGACGCGGGAGCCGCGGGCCGAACCCGGACGGAATCACCCTGGCGTCGTTCGGCGCGCAGCGCGCCGACGTCGAGGTGGACACGGAGACCGGCATCGTGCGCGTGCTCCGGATCAGCGCCGTGCACGACGTAGGACGCGTCATCAACCCCACGCTGGCCGAGAGCCAGGTGGAGGGCGGGATCCTGCAGGGGGTGGGGTACGCGCTCTTCGAGGAGCGCGTGCTCGACCACTCCTTAGGCGTCCCGCTCAATCCCACGATGCACGACTACAAGGTGCCCACGCTGGCCGACGCGCCCGAGATCGACGTCACGCTGCTCGACGTCCCCGATCCGGTGGCCAACCACACCGGCGCGCGCGGACTTGCCGAGCCGCCCATCATTCCCACCGCGCCCGCGATCGCCAACGCGGTGGTCGACGCCATCGGCGCCGAGATCACCGAGCTGCCGATCACTCCGTGGCGCGTGCTCGAGGCGATTCGTCGGCGCGACGCTTCTCCGGGTTCTCCCGGTACAGCGTCGCCGTCCGGCCGATGACCTGAACCACGTCCGCGCCCAGCCGGCCCGCGAGATGGTGGGCCGTGTCCCTCACATCGAGCTCGCTGTGCCTCCCCAGCTGCAGCTTCACCAGCTCGCGCGTGCGCAGCGCGTCATCCAGCGAGTGCACGAGCGCGGGAGTGAGGCCCTGATGGCCGACCTGGACGAGCGGCTGGAGGTGGTGAGCCTGCGCGCGCAGCTCGGCGCGCCGGCGGGAGGAGAGCGTCACCGGAGATCCCGGCGCTGACGCGCGATCAGGGGGTGCCCTGCTCCGTCACGTTGCCGCGGCGAGAGGCGCGCGACCCCGAAGGAGCCGACTGCTGCGCCGGGCCCGACGCGGATTGGGTGGGCGGCCCGTACTCCGACGGGAAGAAGAAGCGGAAGGCGCGCTTGTCGCACTGGATGACGCCGAACGGGTCGCCGCGGCGCACCAGCTTCACCAGGTCGCCGCGACTCGGCTGACAGCTGAACGCATCGGGACCGCCGGCGATGCACCAGGCGACGTTGTCGCTGGCGCACGTGGCGGGAGGATGTGTGTGCAGCTCCGGCACGCCGGGCGGGCACTCGAAGTCCGCGCTGTTCGGCGTGGCCGAGCGGAGGTCGGCGGGAGTGACGGAGAAGACGCGGAAGACGCTGTCCTGCTGAAGCGGGCTCCGCGTCACGCGGTCCACGGCGACCGTCCAGTGCGACACGCAGTAGGCGCGCTCGAACTGTTGGGGATCCTCGCTCCAGGTAGGCTCCAGCGAGCGCCGCGCCTGTTCCATCACGACGCCGAAGCGCACCGCCTGCGCGCCGGCGCTGGGCGCCAAGGTCGTACTCACCGCCAGCGCCGCCGCGACCGCGAGAAGGTACCGTCTGAGCGCCGCCCGTTGGGTATCGCTGCTGGTCATCCCTGCCCCGATGGTTCGGAAAGGCGGGCAACATCGATTGGAAACAGACGATTCCAATGCCGACCCCCCACTCTGACAAACCTCCCAAGTGCAGCGGGTGTGCCAACCAGGACCACTGGCGCGAGTCCCGGCACGCACCCGAGGGCCGGGCTGCGGCCGCGCCGACTCCCGCAGACGGCCAGGAAAGGGGCGTTTCGCCATCCCCATCCAGGGGCCTCCGCCATTCCCCAGAGGACGATCGAGAGGGGCCGGAGGGGACAGCCTGGGCTCGGTCGCGGGTACCAGCGACGGGTGCTTGCGCCGATCCCCGGGTCGGTGTTATGGAGTCGGAGAAGATCCTGAAGCGCCCGATGCCAACGCCGGCCGGGCGTCCGGGTCACAGCGCCCATTCCGCCATGGCGAAGCCCGCCGACGGTGTACCGAGGGCCATGCCGCTCCGACACGCCGCGCTCGAGTTGTACTACGGCGCGGTGCGTTCGGGCATTCCGCGCTCGCCGCGGCTCCTCGAGCGCACCCTCGAGGCGACGACGCTGCGCGATCTTCTCCAGAGCACGCGCGCCGACGTCATCCTGGACGTCGGCGCCAACCGCGGCCAATTCGCCGGATTCGCGCGCCACGTCGGCTTCACCGGCTGGATCGTGTCGTTCGAGCCGCAACCCGACGACTACGCGGCGCTCGAGGCCTCGCGGCGCGGCGACGAGCGCTGGCGCGGCTACCGGATGGCGCTGGGCGAGATGGACGGCGAGATCACGCTGAACCTCGCTTACGAGAGCGACACCAGCTCAATCCTTCCCAGCCTCTCGGCCACCCGCTATCGCGGCACGTTGCGGGTTCCCGTCAGGCGGCTGGATGAGCTGTGGACCGAAGTGCGGCGCGACCTGGATCTCGGCGCGGACTGCTCGGTCTTCCTCAAGCTCGACACGCAGGGGTACGACCTCCGCGTCTTCGCCGGCGCGTCGGAGATGCTCGGCAGCGTCACGGCGATGGTGGCCGAGCTCTCGTCGATCCCGCTGTACGAGGGGATGCCGACGATGTCGGAGTCGCTCCGCACCTTCGGCGCGGCGGAGTTCCGTCCGGTGCACTTCTCGCCGGTGGTCCGCGATGACGGCGGCGTTCCGCTGGAGTTCGACTGCTTCATGCGCCGCCGGCAGGGCGCGGTGACGCCGATCGAGCTCTGAGCGCGCCCGGAGCCCGCGCCGAGCGCGCTCCGATGGTCAGACTCCCACTTCCGCTTCCGCCGCCAGCCGGGCGATCCCCTCCTCGATCGTGCGGGAGTGGTGCATCGAGCAGAACTTCGGCCCGCACATCGCGCAGAACTCGGCGCTCTTGAAGTACTC
>DATFFZ010000002.1:0-18738 GCA_035249845.1 Gemmatimonadaceae bacterium | reverse complement strand
GTGATCGGGATCATGGGATACACGCACGGCGTCAGGCTGGTCAGCACGCCGGCCGCGAACGCGATCCCCAGCGACGCCAGCGGCCGGCTCGACAGGGTGGCGCCGAGGTCGCGTTGTAGGGCCAGGAGGAGGAGGAGCATTGGAGCAGAAGATACAACGGAGCGGGAATCGGGAATCGGGAATCGGGAATCGGAAAGCGGAAAGCGGAGCCCGGTGACCCAACCTATTGCGCTCCGGGCAGAATTAGGTTATCCTAAATCCGCACTTCCGCGTTGCAAATCAGCGATTTTTTGCGTCCTCATGCTGTACCGGGACGCAAAACCCAATAAAGGCATATGCCCGATTCGTCTTCCAGGCTCTCCAGACGAGAGCTCATCAAGGTCGGGGCACTCGGCACCGCCGGCCTCGCCATCGGCGGCGGCGCGCTCAAGCTCCAATCCCAGGACGTGCTCTCGCCGAGCCAGGCGCGGCCCCCCGCGGGACACGGACACGGCGCTCACGATGACATGAACGCCGTGGGCGAGCTGCGGCCCGGCGGATTCAACCCCACCTCGTTCCTCACGCATTTCGACTACGGGCGCACCTCCACGCTCCCCAGCGGACAGACGCTGCGCGAGTACACGCTCGTCGCCGAGGATCACGAGATCGAGGTGGCGCCCGGCGTCTTCTATCCGGCGTGGAGCTACAACAAGCAGGTGCCCGGTCCCACCATCCGCTGCACCGAAGGGGACCGGCTCCGTGTCCACTTCACCAACAACGGCAGTCATCCGCACTCGATCCACTTCCACGGAATCCATCCGTCGAACATGGACGGCGCGTTCGAGATGATTCCGCCTGGCAAGAGCTTCGTGTACGAGTTCGACGCCGAGCCCTTCGGACTGCACCTCTATCACTGCCACACCGTCCCCATCAAGCGGCACATCCACAAGGGACTCTACGGCACCTTCATCATCGACCCGAAGACGCCGCGTCCACCCGCGCGCGAGATGGTCATGGTCATGAACGCCTTCGATACCAATTTCGACGGCGAGAACGAGGTATACGCGGTCAACACCGTCGGCTTCCACTATCAGAAGTACGTCATTCCGGTCGAGCTGAACGAGCTGGTCCGCGTGTATCTCGTGAACATCACCGAGTTCGACCTCATCAACTCCTTCCACCTGCACGGCAACGTCTTCCGTCTGTACCGCACGGGCACGGACCTCACGCGCTACGAGACGACGGACACGGTGATGCTCTGCCAAGGCGAGCGCGCGGTCCTCGAGTTCACCTACAAGTTCCCCGGCCTCTTCATGTTCCACGCGCACCAGAGCGAGTTCGCCGAGCTCGGGTGGAGCGGGATGTTCAACGTCGTGGAGAAGGTCCATGTCTAGGGCGGTGAAGGAGCGGGACTCGGCCACCGGCACTCGGGACTCGGAGGTCGGTCGAGAGCACGCCCTGAAGCCGAGTGGCGAGTCCACCCGCCCAGCGTCGCTGGACAGCCGGCCGGGTCCCGATGCCAGTCCGGGTGCGGCCCGCCTCTGGCTGCGCGGCCTCGGCCCGCTCGTCCTCCTCGCGCTCCTCGTCTTCGCCTTCCTCCGCGTCGGACCGGTCGGCGTCTTCCGCGCCGGCTTTCCTCCGGTGGAAGAGCTCACCATCCAGCGCGTGAGCTTCCCGGAGCCGAACCGGATGCGCGTCGACGTCGTGAACGGGGGGCCGGAGCCGGTCACCGTGGCGCAGCTCTTCGTGGACGACGCGTCGTGGGTGCACACGATCGATGGAGCGCGCACGATCGAGCGGCTCGGGACGCGGACCATCAACGTGCCCTACCCGTGGGTCGAAGGAGAGCCGCACACGGTGACGCTGGTGACCAGCACCGGGCTCACCTTCTCGCACGACGTCGCGGTCGCCACCCGGACGCCGGCGCCGAACGCGCGCTACCTCGGCACCTTCGCGCTGCTCGGACTCTACGTCGGGGTCATCCCGGTCTTTCTCGGGCTGCTGTGGCTCCCCTTCCTGCGCGCCATCCCGCGCAAGTGGGTGGACTTCTTCCTCAGCCTGACGATCGGCCTCCTCGTCTTCCTCGGCGTGGACGCCATCGCCGAGGCGCTGGAGCTGTCGGCGCGCGTGGCCGGCGCGTTCCAGGGGCTGGGGCTCGTCTTGTTAGGCGCGCTGGGCACGCCGCTGCTGCTGGCGGCGCTCGGGAACCGGCGCTCTCGCACTGCCGGCGGCCGGACGCCGCTCTACGTGGCCATGCTCATCGCCCTCGGCATCGGCCTCCACAATCTGGGGGAAGGGCTGCTCATCGGCGCGTCGTACGCCACCGGGGAGATCGCGTTGGGCACGTTCCTCGTGATCGGCTTCCTCCTGCACAACACCACCGAAGGGCTGGGGATCGTCGCCCCGCTCGCCGGCGAGCGGGTGAGCACGCGCTCGCTGGTCCTGCTGGGCGCACTGGCCGGCGTGCCGACCATCCTCGGTGCCTGGCTCGGAGGCTTCACCTATTCGCCGGTGTGGACCACGCTCTTCTTCGCCATCGGCGCCGGTGCCATCGCCCAGGTGGTCTACGAGCTCTGGCGGCTCTTCGCCAGACGCGGGGAGGCGGGGCTCACCTCACCGCTCAACGCCGGCGGACTGGTGGCCGGCCTGGTGCTCATGTGGCTCACCGGACTCGTCGTCGCCGCCTGACGGACATGAAAAAAATCGATCGTTTCGCGCTGATCGTCGCGCTTCTTGCGCCCATCTCCCTCGCCGCGCAGGAAGGGATCGGTCCGATCAAGGACAATTCCTTCCTCATCGAGGAGGCGTACAACCAGGAGCGCGGCGTGGTGCAGCACATCGGCACCTTCGACCGCGCCCGGGGCGGGAGCTGGGCGTTCTCCTTCACACAGGAATGGCCCGTCCCCGACGAGCGGCACCAGCTCAGCTTCGTCGTCCCCATGATGAAAATCGATGGATCGGACGCGGGCATCGGGGACGTGCTGCTCAACTACCGCCATCAGCTGGTGGCGAGCGGGCCGGTCGCCTTCGCGCCACGCCTCACGGTGCTGCTTCCCACCGGGGACGAGCGCGAAGGGCGGGGCGCGGGTGCCGCCGGCGTGCAGGTCAACCTCCCGCTCAGCGTCGAGCTCGGGAGATGGCTGGTGACGCACAGCAACGCTGGATTCACCAGGATCCCGTCGGCACGGAGCGTGGCGGGCGACGAGGCCGGCACCACCGGCTTCAACCTCGGGCAGAGCCTGATCTGGCTGGCCCGCCCCACGCTCAACGTCCTCCTCGAGCTGGTCTGGGCTCGAGACGAGGAAGTGGTTGGGGACGATGACGTGTCGCACGCCACCACCTTCGTCCTGGCGCCGGGTGTGCGCGGCGCGATCAATCTGCCATCGGGGATGCAGATCGTTCCGGGCATCGCGGTACCGATCGGCATCGGTCCCAGCGACGGGGAGCGCTCGGTCTTCTTCTACCTCAGCGTGGAGCACCCCTTCCGCCGCTGAAATATCGGGCATCGGGACTCGGCACTCGGCACTCGGCACTCGGCTTTCGTGGTGAGATCTCGACCGGTCGCCGAGTCCCGATGACCGATGGCCGAGTCCCGATGCCCGTTCCGGTCGCCCTGCGGAACGGCGATATTTCCACCGTGCCTGCCAGCAAGACAACCAAGAGACCCTCGCGCGCCCCGGGCGGTACCGCCGCGGCGCGCGCTCAGTTTCCGCATCTCGCCATCGAGTGCGTGTCGCCCGAGCTCGACGGAGGACGCTTCCCCGTCAAGCGCGTGATCGGCGACGCGCTTCGGGTGGGCGCCGACGTGTTCAAGGACGGACACGACCTCCTCGCCGCCCGCGTCCGCTATCGCGGGCCGACGCAGCCGGAGTGGCGCCACGAGCCGATGACCTTCGACTACAACACCGATCGATGGACGGCGAGCATTCCGCTCGACGAGATCGGACGCTGGACGTTCACCGTCGAAGCGTGGAGTGACCGCTGGCGCACCTGGCGAAGCGAGCTGGAGAAGAAGGTCGGCGCCGGACAGGACGTGTCCTCCGAGCTGCTGGAGGGCGCCGAGCTCGTGGACGAGGCCTCGCGGCGTGTCCGATTCGGCACCGTGCGCAACAACCTCAGGAGCCTCGCGGCCTCGCTCCGCGCGTCGGGTGTCGAGCAGCAGTCGCGCGTGAACGTGGCGCTCTCCGGCGAGCTGTTCGCGCTGATGGAGGAGCATCTCCCGCCGGCCGATCTCACCTCGTGCGGGCGCGAGCTCGACGTGATCGTGGACCGTGAGCGGGCGCGCTTCGCGTCGTGGTACGAGCTCTTCCCGCGCTCGCTCTCTCCGATCCCCGGCAGGCACGGCACCTTCGCCGACGCCGAGCGCATGCTGCCGCGCATTGCCGAGCTGGGGTTCGACGTGATCTACCTTCCGCCGATCCATCCGATCGGCACGACGAATCGCAAGGGGAAGAACAACGCGCTGGTGGCGGGGCCCGACGATCCGGGAAGCCCGTGGGCGATCGGCAGCGAGCACGGAGGACACGACGCCGTCGACCCGCGACTCGGCACGCTCGACGACTTCGATCGCTTCGTCGCCCGCGCGGCCGAGCTGGGAATCGAGATCGCGCTCGACTACGCGCTCCAGTGCTCCCCCGATCATCCGTGGCTCAGGGAGCACCCCGACTGGTTCTTCGTCCGCCCCGACGGCACGCTCAAGTACGCCGAGAATCCGCCGAAGAAGTACCAGGACATCTATCCGATCAACTTCTGGTGCGCCGATCGGGAGAGTCTCTGGGCCGCGTGCCGCGACGTCCTCCTTCACTGGATAGAGCACGGCGTGCGGACCTTTCGCGTCGACAATCCGCACACCAAGCCGTTCGCGTTCTGGGAGTGGACCATCGGCGAGGTGCAGTCGCGTCACCCCGACGTGATCTTCCTGGCGGAAGCCTTCACGCGTCCCAAGCGCATGAAGCATCTGGCGAAGCTCGGCTTCACGCAGTCGTACTCCTACTTCACCTGGCGCAACACCGCCGCCGAGCTGCGTGAGTATCTCACCGAGCTGACGCAGACGCCGGTGGCGGAGTACATGCGGGTGAATTTCTTCGCCAACACGCCCGACATCCTGCACGAGTTTCTCCAGCGGGGCGGCCGCCCGGCGTTCCGGCTGCGCCTGCTGCTGGCGGCCACGCTTTCTCCGGTCTACGGCATCTACAGCGGATTCGAGCTCATCGAGAACACGCCGCTCAAGCAGGGGAGCGAGGAGTACCTCGACTCGGAGAAGTATCAGCTTCGCCAGCGCGACTGGAACGCGGCGGGGAACATCAACACCGACGTGGCTCGCATCAACTGGATCCGGCGGGACAACCGCGCGCTCCAGCTCTACACCAACATCTCGTTCCACCCGTCGGAGAACGACAACATCCTGTTCTTCCGGAAGTCGGCTCCCGGCAACGAGCTGCTGATCGCCGTGAACACCGACCCCTTCACGCCGCAGGAGACGGTCGTCCACGTCCCGATCGAGGCGTTGGGCATCGGTCCCCATGCGTCGTTCGTCGTCCACGACCTCATGACCGGCGCGCATTACACGTGGCGAGGAGCGAGGAACTACGTCAGGCTGGATCCGGCCGAGCAGGCGGGGCACGTGATGAGAGTCGAACGTGTCATGTAACGCGCGACGGTTTCGCGCGCCCCGCCGCCCACTCCGTTAACCTCCCCACGCAATGTCAGACCCGTTCTGGTATAAAGACGCGCTCGTCTACCAGCTCCACGTCAAGGCCTTCCGCGACTCCAATAAGGATGGCTATGGCGATTTCCCGGGGCTCATGGAGAAGCTCGAGTATCTGGAGAGCCTCGGCATCAACACGCTCTGGCTGCTCCCCTTCTATCCGTCACCGCTCAAGGATGACGGATACGACATCGCCGACTACGAGAACATCCATCCGCAGTACGGGACGCTGGACGACTTCAAGCGCTTTCTCGACGAGGCGCATCGGCGGAACATCAGGGTCATCACCGAGCTGGTCATCAACCACACCTCCGACCAGCACCCGTGGTTCCAGCGCGCTCGTGAGGCGCCGAAGGGGTCCGCCGAGCAGAACTTCTACGTGTGGAGCGACGATCCGCACCGATACAAGGATGCGCGCATCATCTTCACCGACACGGAGAAGTCGAACTGGTCGTGGGATCCGGTGGCGGAGCAGTTCTACTGGCACCGCTTCTTCGGCCACCAGCCCGATCTCAACTTCGACAATCCCGATGTGATCGAGGCGGTGGTGCGGGTGATGCGGTTCTGGTTGCGGATGGGTGTGGACGGGCTGCGGCTCGACGCGATCCCGTATCTCATCGAGCGTGAAGGCACGAACTGCGAGAACCTCCCCGAGACGCACGTCGTGCTCAAGAAGCTGCGCGCCGAGATGGACCGGGAGTTCAACCACCGGATCTTCCTGGCCGAGGCGAATCAGTGGCCGCCGGACGTGCGCCCGTACTTCGGGAACGGCGATGAATGCCACATGGCGTTCCACTTCCCGCTCATGCCGCGGATGTTCATGGGGCTTCGCAGGGAAGACCGGCTGCCGATCGTCGAGATCATGGCGCGCACGCCGGACATTCCATCCGATTGCCAATGGGCGATCTTCCTCCGCAACCACGATGAGCTGACGCTCGAGATGGTGACGGACGAGGAGCGCGACTACATGTACCGTGAGTACGCGATGGACCGCCGCATGCGGATCAACATCGGCATCCGGCGGCGTCTCGCGCCGCTCATGGACAACGGACGGCGGCAGATCGAGCTCATGAACGCACTGCTCATGTCGATGCCGGGGACGCCGATCCTGTACTACGGCGACGAGATCGGGATGGGAGACAACATCTATCTGGGCGACCGCAACGGCGTGCGCACGCCGATGCAGTGGAACGGATCGTGGAACGCGGGCTTCTCCGACGCCGACCAGCAGGCGCTCTACAGTCCCGTCATCGTCGACCCGCCCTACGGCTACCAGGGGCTCAACGTGGCGGCGCAGGAGCGGACGCAGACGTCGCTGCTGCGGTGGATGCGGCGCCTGACGAGAGTGCGGAAGCAGTACAAGGCGTTCGGACGCGGCAGCTGGGAGCCGCTGCATCCGCAGAACAAGCGCGTGCTCGTCTTCCTTCGGCGCTACGAGGACGAGGTGATCCTCTGCGTCAACAACCTGTCGCGCTACGCGCAGTACGTGGAGCTGGATCTGCGCGAGTTCAGCGGGATGGTGCCCACCGAGCTGTACAGCCAGCTGCCGTTCCCGCGCATCGGCGAGCTACCCTATCTGCTCACCCTCGGACCGCACACGTTCCTCTGGTTCAAGCTGGCGCCGCCGGCCGCCGCGCCGGCGTCGGAGACGGCGACGGGGGCGGCCACGGGGTGACGGCGCCGCCGCACCCGATCTCTCGTGAGACCCTCTCGCGGATCCCACGAGATCGTCTCGTCTCGTTCCTGTCGGGCCGGCGCTGGTTCGGCGCCAAGGGGGAGACGCCGGCGGAGGTGCGTGTGGCGGCGGTGATCCCGGTGCTCGAGCCCGACGAGCGGAGCGCCATGGCGGTCGTGGAGGTGTCGCTCGCCGGCGGCCCGCGCCGGTATCTGCTCCCGATCGTCGTGAGGCGGCGCGATCAGCTGGAGAACACCGATACCGACGCGCTCATCGCCGAGCTGGGCGACACGGACGAGCTCGTGGTCGACGCCACCGGCGACGCGCGCTTCCGCCAGCGATTCGCCGAGCTGCTCCACCGCGGCGCGCGCGTCGCGACCGACGACGGAGCGCTGTCGCTGGAACCGGTGTCGTCAGGCATCGCGTGGCCGGCGTCCCCGTCGCGCGTCGGCACCGCGGAGCAGAGCAACACGTCGATCATCTACGGCGACCGTGCCATCCTCAAGCTCTTTCGCCGCCTCGAGCCGGGAGAGAGCCCCGACGTCGAGATCAGCCGCTTCCTCACCACCCGCACCGACTTCCGCAACGTCCCCGCATTGTTAGGCATCGCCCGCCTGACGATCGGCGACGACCACATGGTCGGTGGGATGGTGAGCGAGTTCCTCCCCGGCTCCGGCGATGCCTGGAGTCACGCCCTCGAGCGCGTTGGCGCCTACCTCGGCGCGCCACGCACCGCGGACCCGCCGAACCCGTTCGCGGCGGAGATGGCGGAGCTCGGGCGCGTGACGCGCGCGCTACACGAGGCTCTGGCGTCGCACCCGGAGGACCCGGCGTTCCCGGTGGTGCCGGTGGGCCACGCCGACCTCGACCGGTGGGCCGAGTCGACCCGAGCGTCGATCGCGCGCGGGCTCGACGTGCTGGAGTCGCAGCTCCGCGCCGGCCGCCTGAAGGGACAGACGCTGGCCATCGCCGAGGCCACCATCAAGCGGCGCGCGGGGGTGGTGTCGCGCGTCAACGAAGTGCTGGCCGACCCTCGCAGCGCGCGTGACACGGGACGGAAGACGCGCCATCACGGCGACTATCACCTGGGGCAGGTGCTGCGTACGCGCGATGGCAGATGGATGGTGATCGACTTCGAGGGGGAGCCGACGCGGCCGCTCGAGGAGCGACGCGCGCCCAACAGCCCACTCCGCGACGTGGCGGGGATGCTCCGCTCGTTCGCCTACGCGGCGGCTTCGGGCGCGATGACGGCCGGCGGGCTCGGCCGCGATTCGGTGCTCGAGACCCGCGCCGCCCGCTGGGAGCGTGCGGCGCGCATGAGCTTCGTCGATGCGTATCTCGAGGCACCCCCGACCGCCACGACGCCGGTCCCGGTGGCGGACCGTGATTACGTGGATGGCCTGGTCACGCTCTTCGAGATCGAGAAGGTGTTCTACGAGCTGGCCTACGAGCTGGGGAACAGACCGGATTGGGTGTGGATCCCTCTTCGCGGGATCGCGAAGCTTTTCTGATGGATGTTCTACGGGGGAGGCGCGCGCTCGCCCGCTTCGTGCGCTGGGCGGGCCTCATTCCCCGAACGAGGTATCGATGGTGCGGAACAAGGGAGCGTGGACGCTGGAGCGCGGCGCGAAGGTCGTGAATGGCGGCGATGCGGTGCGATTCAGCGTGTGGGCGCCGAAGGCGGAGCGAGTATCCGTGAGAGTCGCGGGGAGAGCGCGCGCGGGCCTGCCACTGCAACACCATGGAAAGGGCGTCTTCGAAGGGACGATCCGTGGGGTGAGAGCGGGGGACGACTATCTCTTTCAGCTCGACGACGGACGTCCCCTCCCCGACCCGGTGAGCCGGTGGCAGCCGCGCGGCGTGCACGAGGCGTCGCGCGTGGTGGATCCGGCGGCGTTCCGCTGGACGGATCGTCGATGGACCGGCGTGGAGGTGAACGACCTCGTCATCTACGAGCTGCACGTCGGCACCTTCAGCGAGGCCGGTACCTTCGCCGGTGTCGCCGATCACCTCGCCGAGCTGGCCCGCCTCGGCGTCACGGCGATCGAGATCATGCCCGTCGCGCAGTTCCCCGGCGAGCGGAACTGGGGATACGACGGCGTCTTCCCTTACGCGCCGCAGCACAGCTACGGAGGCCCCGACGGACTCCGCCGCCTCGTCAACGCCGCGCACGAGGCGGGACTCGCCGTCGTCCTCGACGTGGTCTACAATCACCTCGGACCGGAAGGGAACTACCTCGGCGAGTACGGGCCGTACTTCTCCGACACGTACACCACGCCCTGGGGACACCCGGTGAATTTCGACGGCGCCGACAGCGACGAGGTGCGCCGCTACGTCATCGACAACGCGCTCTACTGGATCACCGAATTCCACATCGATGCTCTCCGCCTCGACGCGGTGCACGCCATTTTCGACTTCAGCGCGCGACACATCCTCGAGGAGCTGGGCGACGCGGTGCACGAGCAGGGCAGGGTGCTGGGACGACGCACCCTGGTGATCGGCGAGAGCGACCTCAACGATCCGCGTCTGCTCCGCGACAGGGAGCGCGGCGGCTACGAGCTCGACGCGCAGTGGTCGGACGACTTTCACCACGCGGTACACGTGGCGCTCACCGGGGAGCGGCGAGGGTACTACGCGGACTTCGGCGGAGTGGAGCCGGTGGCGCGCGCGTTGCGCGACCGATTCGTGTACGACGGCCGCTATTCCGCGTTCCGGCGGAAGCGTCGCGGCGCGCCGGCGCTGGACGTGCCGTCGCAGCGCTTCGTGGTCGCCATCCAGAACCACGACCAGGTGGGGAATCGCGCGCGGGGAGAGCGGCTCTCGACGCTCGTGTCGGCGGCGCAGCTCAAGCTCGCCGCCGCGACGTTGCTCATGTCGCCCTACGTCCCGCTCCTCTTCATGGGCGAGGAGTACGGTGAGCGGAACCCTTTTCTGTACTTCGTGAGTCATGGCGACAAGAAGCTGGCCGAGGCGGTGCGGCGGGGGCGGCGCGAGGAATTCGCCTCCTTCGGGTGGGGCGATGACGTCCCCGACCCGAACGACGCCGACACCTTCCGGCGATCGAAGCTGGACCGCACGTTGTCGGCGGTGGGGGCCCACGCGCGGCTCTACGCGCTCTACCGCGACCTCCTGCGCGTGCGAAAGGAAGAGCGCGCGCTCCGTCCGGGCGATTCGCGGGTCCACGTCTGGTTCGACGAGGTGGAGGAGACCGTGGCCATGGAGCTGGTGCCGGAGCACGGCGCGCCGCTGCTCGCCGTCTTGAACTTCGCGGCAGAGGACCGCGAGGCGCGCGTGCCGTCCGTGAGCGGCGGCACCTGGCGGCTCCGCCTGACGACGGAAGACGAGCGCTACGGCGGACGGTGCGCGCCACCGTGCGAGCTCGTCTCCGACTCGCGCGGTGAGCTGTTCGTGCCGGCGGCGGCACACTCCGCCTCGCTCTACCGGCGGGCGAACGGCTGATGCGGGTCTGGCCCGGCGAGCCATACCCGCTCGGCGCCACCTGGGACGGCGAAGGGGTCAACTTCGCGCTGTTCTCTGAGAACGGAACCGGTGTCGAGCTCTGTCTCTTCGACAACCCGGGGGATGCGCGCGAATCGGCGCACATCGAGATGAAGGAGCGACACGACCAGGTGTGGCACTGCTACGTTCCCGGGGTGCACCCCGGACAGCTCTACGGATATCGTGTGCACGGCCCGTACGCGCCCGAGGAAGGGAAGCGGTTCAATCCCGCCAACCTGCTCATCGATCCGTACGCGAAGGCGATCAGCGGGACGATCAAGTGGAGCAACGCGCTCTTCGCCTACAGGATCGGGTCGCCGCGCGAGGACCTGGAGATCGATCCGGAGAACAGCGCCGGTGGCGTGCCGAAGAGCGTGGTGATCGACCCCGCCTTCGACTGGGGAGATGACCGGCCGCCACGCACGCCGTGGAACCGCACCGTGATCTACGAGGCGCACGTGAAGGGGATGACGATCATGCACCCCTACGTGCCCGAGGCGCATCGCGGGAAGTATCTCGGACTCGCCTCCGACGCCATCGTGGACCATCTCGAATCGTTAGGCGTGACCGCCATCGAGCTCCTGCCGGTGCACCACTTCGCGGTGGACCGGCACCTGGCCGAGCGCGGTCTCACCAATTACTGGGGGTACAACACCATCGGGTTCCTCGCGCCCGATGTGCGCTACGCGTGCGGCGGGCTGGGACAGCAGGTCAACGAATTCAAGCAGATGGTGAAAACCCTGCATGCCGCCGGCATCGAGGTCATCCTCGACGTGGTGTACAACCACACGGCGGAAGGGAATCACCTCGGCCCCACGCTCTCGCTGCGCGGGATCGACAACCAGGCGTACTACCGGCTCGACCCCAACAATCCCCGCTACTACATGGATTTCACGGGGACGGGGAACTCGCTGAACATGCTCCACCCGCGCACCATCCAGCTGATCATGGACAGCCTGCGCTACTGGGTGCTGGAGATGCACGTGGATGGGTTCCGCTTCGACCTGGCTCCGGTGCTGGCGCGCGAGCTGTACGAGGTGAACCGGCTGGGGACGTTCTTCGACATCATCCATCAGGACCCCGTGCTCTCGCAGGTGAAGCTGATCGCCGAGCCGTGGGATGTGGGGCCGGGCGGCTATCAGGTGGGGAACTTCCCCATCGGGTGGACCGAGTGGAACGACCTGTATCGCAACGACGTCAGGTCGTTCTGGCGCGGCGACCCGGGGCGGGTGCGGGAGGTGGCGTCGCGGCTGGCGGGGTCGAGCGACATCTATGCCTGGAGCGACCGCTCGCCGCACGCCAGCATCAACTTCGTCACCGCGCACGACGGCTTCACGCTCGAGGACCTGGTGAGCTACGAGCAGAAGCACAACGAGGCGAACGGCGAGAACAACCGCGACGGGCACGACGACAACCGGAGCCGCAACTGGGGGGTGGAAGGCCCTACCACCGATCCGGAGGTTCTGGCGCTGCGCGAGCGCGCCAAGCGCAACTTCATCGCCACCCTCGCCTTCTCGCAGGGCGTGCCCATGCTCTCGCACGGCGACGAGATCTCGCGCACGCAGGAGGGGAACAACAACGCCTACGCCCAGGACAACGAGCTCACCTGGATGAACTGGGATCTGAGCCCGAGCAAGGAGCGGCTGCTCGAGTTCACGCGGAAGGTGTTCTCCATCCGGCAGCGGAATCCGGTGCTGCGCCGTCGCTCCTTCTTCCACGGCCATGCGGTCGGTACCAGCGGCCACAAGGATCTCGCCTGGTACCGTCCCGACGGCGAGGAGATGACGGAGCAGGACTGGCAGAGCGATGGCCACGTCCTCGGCATGCTCATCCACGGCGAGGCCAGCGACGAGACCGATGAGCGTGGCCGCCCGGTGATCGGAGACACGCTCCTCCTTCTCCTGAACGCGAGCCCGAACGAAGTTCAGTGGACCTTTCCGAGAGTCACCGGAGGGCAAACCTGGATCGAGCTGATCAACACCTTCGATGACCGCGAGGCGAAGCTCACCGAGGGACCGGTGACGCTGGCACCCTATTCGCTCGCGCTGCTGTCGCACACGAGCGAAGCTCGCATCCAGCAGCATCGATGAAGCTCATGAGGATACGCCCGTGAAGACACGAGATGAGGACCGCGGCTCGACCGTCGCGCCGGCCGCCGAGATGACGGAGCTGGTGGCTCACCCCGCCCCGCCGCTCGACCCGCTCGACCGGGCGCGGCTGCTCGCCGGGCAGCACAACGAGCCGCACCGCGTACTGGGCGTCCACCCCGCCAGCGTATCGGGCGCGGATGGCCTGGTGCTCCGCGCCTTCTATCCCGACGCCTCGGCTGTGGAGGTCGTCCTGCCCGACGGGAGATCGGTCATGCTGGACGGGAGCGACGGCGGACTCTTCGCTTCCTTCCTGCCGGGGCAGTCGCTCCCATTTCGCTATCGGCTGCGCTTCCACTTTCACGGCGGCGCGTCGTACGAGCGAGGCGATCCGTACCGCTTCCTGCCGACGATCGGCGACATCGATCTCCACCTGTTCAACGAGGGAACGCACCGCCAGCTCTGGACCAAGCTCGGTGCGCACCCGCGCGCGCTCGATGGCGAGTCCGGCGTCGCGTTCGCGGTGTGGGCGCCGAACGCGCGCCGGGTGAGCGTGGTGGGGGACTTCAATGCCTGGAACGGCCGGCTCATGCCCATGCGGTTGTTGGGCGCGTCCGGGATCTACGAGCTGTTCGTGCCGGGCGCGGAGCCGGGTGCGCTGTACAAGTACGAGATCATCACCCGTGATGGGCTCCCGCGCATCAAGACCGACCCTTTCGCCTTCTCGATGGAGGCGCCGCCGAGCACGGCCTCTCGTGTCGTCAGGCAGGACACGCACGAGTGGGGAGATGGCGCCTGGATGGAGCAGCGGAAGACGCGCGACCATGCGCGCGAGCCGATGCTCACCTACGAGGTGCACCTGGGAGCGTGGGCGCGAGTCCCCGAGGAAGGCAATCGTCCACTCGGCTATCGCGAGATCGCGCCGCGCCTGGCCGAGCACGTGCGGCGGCTCGGGTTCACGCACGTGGAGCTGTTGCCGATCGCCGAGCACCCCTTCACCGGCTCGTGGGGTTATCAGGTGAGCGGATACTACGCGCCCACCGCCCGCTACGGCACGCCCGACGATTTCCGCTCCTTCGTGGACACCATGCACCAGGCCGGGATCGGCGTCATCCTCGACTGGGTGCCGGCCCATTTCCCCAAGGACGACTTCGCGCTGAGGCGCTTCGACGGCACCGCGCTGTACGAGCACGAGGACCCGCGGCTCGGCGAGCACCCCGATTGGGGGACGTTGATCTTCAACTACGGGCGCACCGAGGTCCGGAATTTCCTCATCGCCAACGCGCTGTACTGGCTGGAGGAGTTCCACATCGACGGGCTGCGTGTCGATGCCGTGGCGTCGATGCTCTACCTCGACTACAGCCGGAAGCCGGGCGAGTGGCTGCGCAACCGGTACGGTGGGCGGGAAAACCTGGAAGCGATCGCGTTCCTCAAGGAGATGAACGAGACCGTTCGCCTGCGCGTCCCCGGCGCGATCACCATCGCCGAGGAGTCGACGTCGTGGCCGGGCGTGACCAGGCCCGTGAGCGAGGGCGGCCTGGGGTTCACCTTCAAGTGGAACATGGGGTGGATGCACGACACGCTGAACTACTTCCAGACCGATCCGTTGTACCGGCGCTGGCATCAGGACACGCTGACGTTCGCCATGCTGTACGAGTACACCGAGCGCTTCATCATGCCGCTCTCGCACGACGAGGTGGTGCACCTCAAGAAGTCGCTGCTGGAGAAGATGCCTGGTGACGGCTGGCAGAAGCTCGCCAATCTGCGGGCGTTGATGGCGTACCATCTCACGCGCCCCGGGAAGAAGCTCCTCTTCATGGGCACCGAGATCGCGCCCACCGCCGAGTTCAATCATGATGTGAGCCTCGACTGGCATCTGCGCGACGACCCCATGCACGGCGCCTTCGCCGACTACATGCGCCGGCTGGGCACCCTGTACCGGGTGTCGCCGCCGCTCTGGCGCTTCGACCACGAGCCGCAGGGCTTCCAGTGGATCGACGTGGCGGACAAGGAGAACTCGGTGTTGTCGTACGTGCGGCGGGACGAGACCGACCACCTGGTGGTGGCGCTCAACCTGACGCCGGTGCCGCGGCAGAACTACCGTATCGGCGCGCCCTCGTCAGGCAGATACATCGAGGTGCTCAACAGCGACGACAAGGATTTCGGCGGGAGCGAGTTCACCACGCGCGAGCTGGTGGAGACGGAAGCACGACCGTTCCACGGGTTCGCGCAGTCGATGGTGCTCGATCTGCCGCCGTTGGGGGCGGTGATACTGGCACCAGTGAGCGGGGACTAGTGCCGAATCCGCGGAGCGCACGCCCTTCCGCATGCGCGGCCCGACGACGTGGCTCTCGCGCCCTACACGGGCTGTGGCACGATTCTGCCTGAGTAGACGTGATTCTCCGCATCCCTCGAAATGCCCCGAGCACGCGCTCTGGATCCACCCAGCCATACGTCAGCCCTCCACGCCCTCGCTGACCGCGCCGGCATCCTCTCCGAGTACCGGGACCAGACCGGGCGGGAGACGCGCGTCACCACCGACGAGACCCGCGTGGCGCTCCTCGCCGCGCTCGGCATCGACGCCTCCACCGATGACGCCGCCCAGCGCGCACTCGACGAGCTCGAGCGGGCAACCCGCGATCGACTCCTCGATCCCGTCCGCGTCGTCAGGCAGGGGACCGACGTCTCGGCGCTCGCGCTTCGGCTCCCGCCCGGGTGGATGGGCGACATCGAGTGGCGGGTCGAGACCCGCGACGAGAGCGACCGCGTCATCGCCGTCGAAGGCTCGAGCGATGCGCGCGAGTTCCTCTGTCGGCTTCCGCAAGGCCAGCCGCCGGTGGGCTACTACACGGTGGACGTCCGCGTCGGGCGCGGGAGCGATGAGCGCCGCTCAAGGCAAGCGCTGATCGTCGTCCCCCACCACGCCCCCCGCCCGCGCGACGTCCTCGGGCCGCGACGCGTCTTCGGCATCATCGCCAACCTGTACTCGGTGCGCGCCCCGCACGACTACGGCGTGGGTGACCTCACCACCCTCGGCGAGCTGCTCGAATGGGCGGGAGAGCTGGGCGCCGAGTTCGTGGGGGTGAACCCGCTGCACGCGCTGCGCAACCGCGGGAGCGACATCAGCCCCTACGGGCCGGTGAGCCGACTCTGGCGGAATCCGCTCTATCTCGACGTCGAGGCGATCCCGGAGTTCGCCGAGTCGATCGAGGCGAAGAGCATGACCGGGTGGCTCACCACCCGGGCCGAGCTGGCCGAGCTGCGGGCATCGAATCGCGTGGAGTATGCACGCATCATGAAGCTCAAGCGCCAGCTCCTCGAGGCGCTGCACCGCACCTTCGCCAGCCGCCACCGCGACCTCGACACCGAGCGCGGGCGCGCCTACACGGCGTGGCTGGCGGAGCAGAGCGAGTCGTTAGGCATCTTCGCCACCTGGTGCGCGCTCGACGACCACTTCGCGCGCGACGCCAACGAGGTGGTGCCCTGGCAGCGATGGCCGGAGCGGTACCGCGACCCGCGAGCCCCCGACGTGGCCGCCTTCCGGGAGGCGAACCGCGAGCAGGTGGACTTCCACCGGTGGCTCCAGTTCGAGCTCGACCGCCAGCTCGGCGCCGCGGCGGCGCGCGGAAAGAGCGCCGGGCTCGCCGTAGGGCTCTATCCCGACCTGGCGATCGGCTCGGCGAGGGACGGCGCGGACAGCTGGATGTTCCGCGAGCTGTTCGTCGAGGGCGCCAGCATCGGCGCGCCCCCGGATCTCTACGCGCCGCAGGGACAGAACTGGGGGCTCCCGCCGCTCAACCCGCACCGCCTGCGCGACGACGGGTATCGCTACTGGATCCGGCTGGTGCGCGCCAATCTTCGCCACGCCGGCGCGCTCCGCGTCGATCACGTGATGGGCCTCTTCCGGCAGTTCTGGATCCCGAGCGGGATGACCGGAGAGCAGGGCGCCTACATCCGCTTCCCGGCGGCCGACCTGTTAGGCATCCTGGCCCTCGAGGCCACGCGCGCGGGCGCGCTGGTGGTGGGGGAAGACCTGGGCACGGTGCCGCCGGAGGTGCCGCCGGCGATGCGCGAATGGGGACTCCTCTCCTCCGACGTTCTCTACTTCGAGCGAGACGACGAGGGCGGCTTCAAGCCGGCCGACAGCTACGACGCGGAGGCGCTCACCACCGCCAACACGCACGACATGGCCACCCTCACCGGTTGGTGGGAGGGGACCGACATCGCCATCCGGCGGAGCGTCGGACTCATCGGCGATGACGAGAAGGAAGCAGAGGCGCGCGCGGAGCGGGAGCGCGAGCGGGCGGCGCTCTGCGAGCGGCTGGCCGCCGAGGGGATCATCCCTTCCAGTAACGCGGAGCTCTCGTCGGTCGATCTCCGCGCCGCGGTGCACGAGCTTCTCTGCCGGACGAACGCGGCGCTGGTGGGCTTCTCGCTCGACGACCTGGCCGGCGAGCGCGATCCGGTGAACGTGCCGGGGGTGAGCGCCGACGTCTATCCGAGCTGGACGAGGCGGATGACGCCGAGTCTCCCACAGCTCCGCGCGTCGCGGACCGCGGCCGCCGTGCTGCGCTGCGAGGAGCGCCGGGCACGCCGGTGACGCCACCGCTCCGCGCCACCTGCCGCCTGCAGCTCAACGCCGACTTCGACCTCCGCGCCGCGCGCGCGGTGGTGCCCTACCTGGAGCGGCTGGGCGTCTCTCACGTATACGCCTCGCCGGTGCTCGAGTCTCGCGGGGGCAGCACGCACGGCTACGACGTGGTGGATCCCACCAGGCTCGATCCGGACCTGGGCACCGAGGAGGACTGGCGCGACCTCATCGACGAGCTGCGCGCGCGTGGCATGGGCCTCCTCCTCGACATCGTCCCCAACCACATGGCCACCGGGCACGAGAACCCGTACTGGGACGACGTGCTCGCGCTCGGCCGCCGGTCGCGCTACGCCGCGTGGTTCGACATAACCTGGGAGGCTCCCCAGCGCGACCTCCGGGACCGCGTGATGCTCCCGGTGCTGGGCGACTCGTTAGGCAAGGTGATCGGGCGGGGGGAGATCTCGCTGGTGCGCCAGGGAGATCGCGTCCGCGTGAAGTACTTCGACCACACCTTTCCGCTCTCGCCGGAGAGCATGGCCGAGCTGCCGCTCGACCTCGGCGCGCTGGACCGCGAGGCCATCGCCGCCATCCTGGCGCGCCAGCACTACCGGCTCGCCCACTGGCGGCGCGCGGCGCGCGAGATCAACTACCGCCGCTTCTTCGACGTCAACGACCGCGTCGCCCTTCACATGGAGGATCCCGAGGTCTTCGCCCAGACCCACGCGCTCCCGCTCGAGTGGCGCCGGCGCGGATGGGTGGACGGATTCCGCGTCGACCACCCGGACGGTCTTCTGGACCCGCTCGGCTACTTCCAACGCCTCGCCGAGGCCGCCTTTCCGGGTGAGCCCGCTCCGCCGATCTATATCGAGAAGATTCTCGGCCACGGTGAGCGGCTGCGCTGCGAATGGCCGGTGGCCGGCACGACCGGGTACGATTTCCTGAATCAGGCGGAGGCATTGTTCATCGACCCGCCGGGCTGGGGGTCGATCGAGGCCGAGTACCGTCGCACCATCCGCCAGCCGCTGGAGTTTTCCGCCATTGCCCGCCAGGCAAAGCGGCTCGTGCTCGAGACCGGCCTCTCGGCCGGCGCCCGGCGTCTGGCGGATCGACTGCTCAAGCTCGCCGGCCCCGCCCACCCGCTGCCCCGGGTGTCGCGCCGGGATCTGCTCCGCGCGGTCGTCGAGGCGATCGTGGCCCTGCC
>DATFFZ010000001.1:0-5199 GCA_035249845.1 Gemmatimonadaceae bacterium | reverse complement strand
AGCGTCGCCTGCGTAGTCTCTCGAGACATGGCCGACCTCCGGCATCTGGGGTTACACCCGCAAACGGTCACCTCTTCTTGGCGAACCCGAATATCGGTTACGCCGCGACCGGCCGGAGGAAGGCCTTTCTCATTTCAACTCTGTGGTTAGCCAGCGGGGCTCGTTGCGCGACGCACCCGCGCCACAGCCTCGCGGACGGCCGGGGCGACGACGGTCCCGAATAGCTCGATCGCGCGCATGACCTTCGCGTGTGGCATGGAGCCCACGGTGAGCTGGAGCAAAAAGCGTTGGTTGCCGAAGAGCTCGTGCTCGAAGAGGATCTTGTCGATCACCTCCTGCGGACTGCCGACCAGCAGCGCGCCGCGGCTGCCGCGGCCGGCATCGAACTGGCCCCGCGTGGTCGGTGGCCAGCCGCGCTCGCGGCCGATGCGCGTCATCACCTCGTTGTACGACGGGAAGAAATCGTCCGCTGCCTGACGAGAGTCGTCGGCGATGAAGCCGTGCGAGTTGATGCTCACCGGCACGCGCGCCGGATCGTGGCCACCTTGCCGGAGCGCGTTGCGATAGAGGTCGACGAGCGAGACGAACCGCTCGGGCAGTCCGCCGATGATCGCCACCGCGAGGGGTAGCCCGAGCACTCCGGCCCGCACTGCCGACTGCGGCGTGCCTCCCACGGCGATCCAGACCGGCAACGGATCCTGTATCGGCCGCGGATAGACCGGCTGGTTGTGCAGCGGCGCGCGGTGCTTCCCCGACCACGTGACGCGCGGGTTGTCACGGATCGCCAGCAGCAGGTCGAGCTTCTCGGCGAACAGCTCGTCGTAGTCGTCCAGGTCGTAGCCGAAGAGCGGGAACGACTCGATGAACGACCCACGCCCCGCCATGATCTCGGCTCTGCCGTTGGAGACGAGATCGAGCGTCGCGAACTCCTGGAAGACGCGAACCGGATCGTCCGAGCTGAGGACACTCACCGCGCTGGTGAGCCGGATCCGCTTCGTCCGCGCCGCCGCCGCCGCGAGCACGATCGCCGGCGCCGAAACGGAGTAGTCGGGCCGGTGGTGCTCGCCGACGCCGAAGACGTCGAGGCCCACCTGATCGGCGAGCTCGATCTCCTCCAGGAGATCGCGGAGTCGGTCGCCGGCGGAGATGGTGAGGCCGGTTGCCGGGTCAGGGGTGGTTTCGGCGAAGGTGTAGAGGCCTATCTCCATCCGCGTAGTCAGGAAAGTCTGGGGTAGCTCTGGTAGCCAAAGGTAATTAACGGCGACTACCAGTAATCCGGCATGCTGGAACTAGACGTAAGGTCGTAAGCGGGGCTTACAACCTTACGTCCCCTTACAACATGCCGGATTACTGGCAATCACTGGTAATTACCCTCTCGCTACCCGAGTTACCCCAGCCTCTCCACTACTCGTTCCGCAACGCGAGCATGGGGTCCACCCGCGTCGCCCTTCGTGCCGGTACCCATACCGCCACCGCTGCCACGACGGCCAGTACGAGCGCAATCTGCACGAGCACCATCGGGTCGCCTGGCGAAACGCCGAACAGCAAGGTTCGCATGAGCCGCGTGAGGGCGAGCGCGCCGGCGACGCCGATCGCCACGCCGGCGATCGCGAGTGTCAGGCCGCTTCGCATCACGCCGGCGAGCACGGTGGCGGGGCTCGCGCCGAGCGCCATGCGCACGCCAATCTCGTGCTTGCCCTGCTGCACCGTGTAGGACATGACGCCGTAGATGCCGACGGCGGCGAGCACGAGCCCGAGCCCACCGAACAGGCCGAAGAGCATCGTGCTGAGCCGGGTCGTCCCGACCGATTCGGCCACCAGCTCTTCCATGGGACGGAGCTGCGCCACCGGCTGCTCGGGATCGAGGGAGTGCACCGCCTCGCGGATGGACTGCGCCAGCCGCCTCTGATCGCCGATGCCGCGCACGACCAGTGTCATCTCGGCGTACGGGAACTGCGTGAGCGGCCGGTAGATCTCCATGAACGGCTCCGCCGCCGGATTCTCGTGGTGCACGTCGGCGGCTACGCCGACGATCTCGACACGCTCGCTCTCGAACCACTCGTACAACAGGTACTTACCGATCGCGCTCTCGTTAGGCCAGAACGTGCGCGCCAGCGTCTCGCTCACCACCGCCACGGACGGGGACTCGGCTCCATCGGTCACGAGGAGCGGCCGCCCGGCCTTGATGGCGATCCCCATGGCCTGGAAGTAACCCGGTGTCACCGCTCGCATATCCCCTACCGGCTCCTCTCCGGGCGGCGGCGCAGGGAACCCTTCGACGAGGAAGGAGCTCGCCGAGCGGAGGCCGCTCAGCGGGAGGAAGCTGATGGCGCCGACTGTCTGGACTCCAGGGATCGCCGCGACCCGCCGCTCGACCTCCTCGAAGAATGCGAGTCGGACCGTGTCGTTCTGGTACTTGCTGCGCGGCAGCGAGAGGCCGCCCACCATCACGTTGCGTGGCTCGAAGCCCAGACGCACCTGCTGGAGCTCGGCGAAGCTCTTCACCATCAGCCCGGCGCCGGCGAGCAGGATGAACGCCAACGACATCTCGGCCACCACGAGCACGTTGCGAAAGCGCCGGCGCGCGCGCGAGGAGCTGGCGCCGCTTCGTCCTCCTTCCTTGAGCAGCTCGTGCACGTCGCTTCCCCGTGCCTGCAGCGCGGGCGCGAGGCCGAAGGCGATTCCGGTGACGACGGCGAGTACGGCCGTGAAGGCAAGGACGCGGACGTCCACCGCCACGCCGGCGATCTGCGGCAACGGGAACTCCGCCGGGATCAGGGCGACGAGCGCACGCGTTCCCCACAACGCGAGCAGCAGCCCGGCCGCAGCGCCGGCGACGGCGAGCACGACGCTCTCAGTGAGGAGCTGCCTGACGATGCGCCCGGGCGCGGCGCCTAACGAAACCCGTATGGCGATCTCGCGCTGCCGGTCGGCGGCGCGGGCGAGGAGGAGATTGGCAACGTTGGCGCAGGCAATCACCAGCAGGAAACCCACGGCGCCAAGGAGCACGAGCAGCGCCGGCCGCGCTCCGCCCACCAGGTTCTCGTGAAGCGGGACAGCGAGCGCGGTCCAATTGGCGTTCATTTCGGGCACGTCTTCCAACCGTTGCCGCGCGAGCGCCTTCATCTCCAGGTCGGCCTGCTCCGGTGTCACCCCCGGCTTGAGCCGCGCGAGGACGCGGATGTACCGTCCGGGCACGGTGCGGTGCGCGGCGGTGAAGCGCATGGGGACCCAGAGATCGACGGGCTCGTAGAAGTGGAAGTCCGCGGGCAGGACTCCGATCACCATGTGATCGATGGCGTTCATGCGGAACGACCGGCCAACCACGTCGCGGCGGCCGCCGAACTGCTCCATCCAGAGGGCGTGGCTGATCACCGCCACGCGCGGCGCCTCGGGCGTGTCGTCGCCCTCGGTGAGGAGCCGGCCCATGAGCGGGCGCGCGCCGAGCATGCCAAGCAGCGGAGCGTTGGCGAGGCGCGCCGTGACTGCCGCAGGCTCCTCCGACGCGCCGCTCACCGTCATTGGCCAATTCACGAACGCAGCCATGACCTCGAAGGAGCGCGCAGCGTCCCGCCAGGCCAGGAAGTTCGCCGGTCCGACGACGTTGCGCTCGGTAGGCGACGACAGGTTGCGCTCCCAGAGCATCACCAGCCGCTCCGGCTCGACGTAGGGGAGCTTGCGCAGGAGCAGCGCGTTCACCACCGAGAACATCGCCGTGTTGGCTCCGATCGCGAGCGCCAGCGTGAGCATGGCGGCGACGGCGAACGGTCCGGAGCGACGCAGCGTGCGTCCCGCGTACCCGACGTCCTGCGCCAGCTCCTCCAGGGGTCGGCTGCGGTATTCGTCACGCGCCTCCTCCCGGAACCGCTCGCGTCCACCGAAGGCGAGCATTGCCTGACGACGTGCTTCCTCGGGCGACATCCCTGCCTCCAGGTTGCGCTGCGTCTGCATCTCGATATGGAAGCCGATCTCCTCATCGAGCCGCTCGCCGCGCTCGGCCCCGTGTCGGGCGCCGCCGAGCCTGACGAGTGCGGAGCGCAGTCGCTGGATGAGTGTGGCCATGTGCGATTTCTCCTCTCCGCCCGGTCAGGGCGGAGTCATCTGGAGCACCAGCTCGACGGCTCGCGACATCCGCCGCCACGACTCGCGCTCCTCGGCCAGCCGCGTGCGGCCGGTGGGCGTGAGTGCGTAGTACCGCGCGCGCCGGCTGTTCTCGGTCACCTGCCACGACGAGGTGATGAAGCCCTGGCGCTCGAGCCGATAGAGCGCCGGATAGAGCGAGCCTTGTCCGATGCGCAGCACGTTGCGTGAGCCCTGCTGCAGCCGCTCGGTGATCCCCCACCCGTGCATGGGGCCGAGCTGAAGCGCCTTGAGCACGAGCATGTCGAGGGTCCCCTGGAGGAGATCGCTCTGGGACTTGTCAGCCACCCTGTCTCTCCTTTCGACAGTCGAAAGGAGGATAAGGGTTGCTCCTTTCGAACGTCAAGGGGACAGGTGTAGGGGAGTAGGGACTTAGGTAGTGATTCCCGGCGAGGGACCGGTTCAGCCCCTCTGCTCGGCCGACTAGCAATGGACTAACGGTAGTAATTTTCAGTGATTCAGTACTGCGTGAGAGATGAGAGCGTGAAGGGGCACACCCTTACGCTCTTACTCCCGTACGCAGTACTGAATCACTGGACATTACTCCGTTAGTCCATTGCTAGGTGGCCGAACAAAGTGACCGCCCAATTTCTCTACTCGGCGTCGCTAGATCCGACCAACCATGGCCGTCGCCAGCCGTCTGAACTTCGTTTCCGGCTTCTCCACTCCCGGCAGCGTGAGCTCGAGCAGCACGTCGCCCTCGAGGATGAGCGATGGGAGGATCGGGCTGAAATAGGCGGCGTCGCCGATGCCGGGGACGAGGCCTTGCTGCACCACACTGTCCATCGACACGCCTTCCGCCTGCTTCAACATCTGCTCGGCCATCCCCTGCGCGCGGCGCCAGGTGTCCCACCGCTGACGGCCACCCTCCGCGTACACCTTGAGTGAGATCAGCACCTCGTCCTTGCCCTCCCACTGGCACTCGGTGTAAGTCGGCTCGCTCACCATGCGATTCCTGAGCACCACCGCCGGCGCCAGCGCCTTGATCTCCTCCATCGTGATCAGCTCGCACGCGTGCGGCGGCGCGCCGGCAGGGGCAGGCGACGCGGTGCTCACCGG